>CAYUAH010000151.1:0-8569 GCA_964442375.1 uncultured Hydrogenophaga sp.
GCCCGCTTCAACGACTGTGAGCTCACCTACGCCGACTTTCGCCACGCCGACTTGTCGCGGGCCGACCTGCGCGGCGCCGTGCTGTTCCGCGCCTGCCTGCACGGCACCCAGACCGCCGACGCGCAGTTCAGCGACCGCGCGCGCGCGCTTGAAACCGATCCCGATCTGGCCCAGGCCGAACGCTGGAAACCCAGCATGGCCTGAGCCAACCGCAGCGAGACCCACCATGAACGCCCGCACCACCTCACCCAAGCCCCGCGCCCGCCCGGTCGCACCTGCATCTGCGCCCACGCCCGCGCCCAGCTATGCGCTGGGAGTGGTCAGCGCCGTCGAGGCCAACGGGCTGCAGGTCACCCTCGCGCCAGGCGTGCGCCCGGCGCGCCGCGCCGTCAGCTGCCTGATCGAGCCGCTGGTGGGCGACCGCGTGGCCTGCCTGTGTGAAGCCGATGGAGCGGTCTGGATCACCGCCGTGCTGGAGCGGCCCCAGGCGGCCGACACCGAGCACACCCTCAGCTGCGAAGGCCCGCTCACGCTGCGCGCCAGCACCTTGTCGCTGGCCGCCGGCCGCCTGCAGCTCGACGCCGATCAGGCCGCGCTGCGCTGCGAGCAGGCCGACCTCATGGGCACCCGCCTCAACCTCATCGGCGGCACGCTCAAGGCCGTGGGCAGCGCCTTGTCCACCGTGTTCGACCGCGTGCTGCACCACAGCCGCCAGCACCTGCGCACCACCGAGGGCCTGGACAAGGTGCAGGCCGAGCAGCTGGTCAGCCAGGCCAGCCAGTTGCTGGAATTGCACGGCGAGCACACACTGATCAACGGCGAGAAGCTGGTCAAGGCGCGCGGCGCCCAGATCCATTTCGGCTGAGGCCGTTGTTCAAGGAGGCCACATGTTTGCCAACTGCCAGATGATGGGCATGGACATGGGATTTCCCGACGTCTGCCTGACGCCGGCCCCGCCCTCGCCCGTGCCCGTGCCCATCCCTTACCCCAACATGGCCATGGGGCCCATGGCCATTCCCAACTGCCCCATGCTGCTCATCATGGGCATGCCCGCCCACAACCTGGGCACCACCGTGCCCATGACCAACGGCGACAACACCGGCATCGCGCTGGGCGTGGCCTCGGCCACGGTGATGGGGCCCTCGCGCCACCTCACGGGTGCGTTCAGCGTGTTGTTCCACGGCATGCCGGCCAGCCGCATGACCAGCATGTCGCTGCAGAACAGCACCAACTGCCCCGGCATGCGCATCGTGCCCAGCCAGGTGCTGCTGCTGCTGCTCGCGCCTTGACCCGCCCGCATCCATTCTTGTTCCTGCTCTTCCATGCTGTTGACCATCATTGCCCCGCCCCTGCGTGCCAGCCAGCCCGGCGCCAGCGCCCATTTCGACGCCACCGGCGGCACGGTGGGCCGCGCCTCCACCAACATGCTGGTGCTTGACGACCCCGAGCGCACCGTCTCGCGGGTGCACGCGCAAATCGTGTTCCGTGATGGGCGCTTTTTTGTGGTGGACCGGGGCAGCAACCCCATGTCGCACAACGGCCGTCCCCTGGGGGCGGGCAACGAGGCGCCGCTGGCCAATGGCGACCGGCTGGTGATCGGTGGGTTCGAGTTGTCCGTCAGCGAGGTCGGTCAGGCGGCCGCTGCCGCGCCGGTCGGCAACTTGGGTTTCGGTGCGCCTGTGCCTGTGCAGGCGGCGGTGCCGGTGTCGCCACCGCCCGCACGCTCCAACGACCCGTTTGCCGATCTGCTGGCCGAATTCGCGCCCAAGGCCGCGCCGCTGCCCGCGGCCGCACCGGCGCGCGCGGCCGCGCCGGTGAACGACCCGTTCGCCGACCTGCTCGCACCCCTGCCCAGCGCCGCACCGCCGCCCGCTGTGCTGCCCGCGGACTTCGCCGATCTGGCGCCCAAGGCGGCCCCGTCCTCGTCCAGCATCGACGCGCTGTTTGGTCTGGGCGAACTCGACAAGGGCGCCGACCCGTTGGGCGGGCCGCTGCTGGCCGACCCGTTGCAGCCCAACACCGCCTCGGCCGCCGATCCCTTCCTGTCGCTGCAAGCCGGTCCGCTGGCGGGAGCGCCTGCGGCCTCCAACCACGTGCCCTTGCTCAACACCGCCTTTGAGGTGCCTGCGCCGCGCCGCGCCGTGCCGCCGCCGCCCGAGGTGACCGCACCGTGGCCCCCGGTGCCGGCCAGTCTGACCGAAGCCGCGTTGCCTCCGCCGGCCCCCGCAGCGCCCACGCTGCCGGACGACTGGGACCCGCTGGGCGCGACGCCCCCACTGCCCAGCCCGCCCGCACCCATGCCTGCACCGGTGCCCACGCCTGTGCCCACGCCTGTGCCCCCACCGCCGCCCCTGGCGAGTCGGGTCGAGATCGTGGCCGCGGCGCCGGTCGCTCGGCCGGTGCCGCCGCCGCCGGCCGTGACCGGCGAGCCCGCCAGCGACGCCGAGCTGCTGGCCGCCTTGATGCGCGGCCTGGGCGAGTTGCACAAGGGGCCACAGGCGCTCACGCCCGAGCTCATGGAGCGCATCGGCCTGCTGCTGCGCCTGAGCGTGGAGGGCACCTTGCAGCTGCTGGTCACGCGCCAGGAGTTCAAGCGCGAGGTCAAGGCCGACGTCACCATCATCGCGTCGCAGGCCAACAACCCGCTGAAGTTCTCGCCCTCGGTCGAGGTGGCGCTGGACCACTTGCTGGGCACGGGCGTGATGCGCGGCTTCATGGGCCCCACCGAGGCCATGCGCGACGCCTACACCGACCTGCGCGCCCATGAGTTCGGCGTCATGGTGGGCATACGCGCGGCGCTGCAAAGCGTGCTCGATCGCTTCGCACCCGAGGCGCTGGAGCAGCGCCTGACCGACAAGTCCATGCTCGACAGCCTGTTTTCGGCCAACCGAAAGGCCAAGCTCTGGGACCAGTTTCACGCCCTGTCCAAACAGATACAGGAAGAGGCGCAGGAGGATTTCCACAACCTGTTCGGCAAGGCCTTCCTCAAGGCCTACGACGAACAGGTGAACAAGCTGGCCGAACAACACCGACAAGGTGGCCCCCATGGACGTTGAGATCGTGGCCTTTTCGCGCCGTGGCGGGCGACCCTACAACGAGGACAGCTACGGCCAATGGAACGACGGCCACTTCGCGGCCTGTGTGGTGGCCGATGGCGCGGGTGGGCACGGCGGCGGCGACGTGGCCTCCACCCTGGCGCGCAACAGCCTGCTGCAGGGCTTTTCTCAGACACCTGCGGTGGACCCACAGCGCCTGGGCGAGTTGCTGCGCCAGGCCGACGACCTGGTGCGCGAGCAGCAGGCCAGCGGCCAGGCCCTGGCCCGCATGCGCACCACGGCGGTGATGCTGGCGCTGGACCTGGTGAACGACCGCTTCGTGTTCGCCCATTGCGGCGACAGCCGCCTCTACTGTTTTCGCCGAGGGCAGGTGGCGCTGCGCAGCACCGACCACAGCCTGGTGCAGCAACTGGTGGCCAGTGGTGCGCTGGACGACGAGGGCGCGCGCCTGCACCCGCGCCGCAACGTGTTGCTGTCGGCCCTGGGCGCACCGGCGGGCGAGCTGGAGATCAGCGTCAGCGGCGTGCTCGACCTGGCCGACGGCGACCTCTTCCTGCTGTGCAGCGACGGCGTGTGGGAGCTGCTGCCCGATGCGCGGCTGGCCGACATCGTGTGCTCGGCCGCCAGCCCCAGCCTGGCCTTGCAGGCGCTGGAGCGGGAGGTGGTGAGCCTGGCCCATGCCGAGCACGACAACTTCACGGCCGTCCTGGTCAACGCCCAGTCCGAGTCCAACGTCACGCGCCTGCTGCCACCGCTGGAGTGAGGCCATGAAAACCGTACTCGCCGCGCTGCTGCTGGTGTTGCCGGGCGTGGCGGCCTGGGCCGATTACGGCACCGACCAGACGGCCTATGCCGCCCAGGGGCGTTACGACCTCATCGAACAGCAGGTGGAGGCCTTGCAGGCCAAGGGCCCGCTGCGCACCCGCGACCAGCACGCCCTGTGTTTTGCCTACGCCAAGCTCAAGCGCCACGACCGTCTCATGCCCTGCCTGGACCAGCTCGAAGCCCTGGTGCGCAAGGGCGACAGGCGCACCCGGCTGTTTGGTCTGGACGACGCCACGCCGGCGGTGCACCTCATGCGCGCGGAGGCGCTGATCGACCTCGGCGACCTGGCCGGTGCGCGCGCGCGCGCCAACGAGGCCCTGATCTGGCTGCGCAAGGAGCAGAGCGAGGACCACGACATGGTGGTCAACGCCTACGCCCTGCTGGCGGTGGCGGCGGCCCTGCAGGGCGACGGTGCGCTGGCGCGCCAGACCGTGGGCCTGCTGCGGGATTTCCGCGTCGGCAACGACTACCGACGCGCCAAGGCCATGGCGCTGGCGCGCGCGCAGATGGCCATTGGCGCCTGGGCCGATGTGATCGCCACCATGGAATCAAGTGAGGCCGATTTCCGCTTCGACGCCATGCTGGACCGCCTGCTCTCCGGGGCGGCTTTTTCGGGCCGCAACAACTGGATCTGGGTCGAGCTGCCACGTGCCTACATGCTGCACAAGGCGCAGCTGGAGGTGGGGCGGGTGGACGCCGCGCGCCAGGGCCTGGACCGCCTGCTGGCCATGCCCGAGCTGCCGGTGCACGGCGAGCTGCACTGGCAGGTGCTGCTGGACCGTGCCGTGATCGCCGAACGCGACGGCGACCCTGCCCTGGCCTTGCGCCTGTACGAGCGGGCGCGCCAGGTGATCGAGTCGCAACGCCGCTCGGTGCGCTCCGAGGCCAGCAAGATCGGGTTCTCCAGCGACAAGCAGGCCGTCTACCGGGGCCTGGTGCGCACCGCGCTCAAACAGGGCGACACCGCGCTGGCCTTCCAGACCGCCGAACACGCCAAGGCCCGGGCCCTGGTGGACATGCTGGCGCAAAAGGCCGATTTCGGCATCTACGGCCAGAACGCGGCGCGTGTGGGCGAGCTGTTCAAGCGCTTCGAGCAGCTCGACATCGAGCTGGGCATCCAACGGCCCGATGCGAGTGCGCAAGCCCGCCAGACCACGCGCAACCAGTGGGCGCAGACCATGACCGAGCTGCGCGATCTGGCGCCGCAGCTGGCCTCCTTGCTCGCGCCGCAGGCCCTGGCACCGGCCGACGTGAGCCGCCACCTCGACGCCGACGAGGCGCTGGTGGGTTATTTCTCGGCCGACAAGGCCTGGTACGGCTACACCCTGGTGGCCGGGCAGCTGCGCTTTTTTCCGCTCCTTGGCGAAGGGCTGGAAGAGGACGTGCGCGATTTCCGCGACGCCGTCAAACGCCGCCGCCGTGCCGCCAACGAGCTCGGCGACGCGTTGTTTGAGCGCCTGCTCAAGCCCATGATGACGGGGCTGCAGGGCAAGCACCTGGTCATCGTGCCGCAGGGCAGCCTGCACTACCTGCCCTTTGCCGCGCTGCGCCAGGACGGCAAGTTCCTGGTGGAGAGCCGTTCGTTGCGCTACCTGCCGTCGGCCGCGTTGGCGGGCTTGCTGCGTGCCAGCGATGCCGGCAGCATCCAGCGCCTGCTGGTGCTGGGCAACCCCGACCTCAACCGCCCCGAGCTGGACCTGCCCTCGGCCCAGCAGGAGGCGCAAAGCCTGCACCAGAAGTTTCCCAACCGCAGTGAGCTGTTCGTGCGCCGCGCGGCCAGCGAAAGCCTGGTCAAGCAGCGGGCCAGCGAGTTCAGCCACATCCACCTGGCCTCGCACGGTGAGTTCTCCAGCGACAACCCGCTGGGCTCGCGCCTGAAGCTGGCGGCCGATGACCGCAACGACGGCATGCTCACCGTGAGCGAGATCTACGGCCTGCCGCTGCGCGCCCACATGGTGGTGCTGTCTGCGTGCGAAACCGGGCTGGGCCAGGTCACCTCGGGCGACGACGTGATTGGCCTGACCCGGGGCTTTCTGTATGCCGGTGCGAAGAACGTGGTGGGTTCGCTGTGGGAGGTGGACGATGACGCCACCTCCACCCTGTTCCAGGCCATGTACGAGCTGATGGGCCAGGGCCGCAGCCCCAAGCAGGCGCTGGCCCAGGCCCAGGCGCGGCTGCTCAAGGACAAGCCGCACCCGTTTTACTGGTCGGCGTTTTTCCTGTCGGGCTCCGGCAGCTGAACAGGCGCTCAGGGACAGGCCGCCAAGGGCTTGCCGGCGGCGTGCAACACCAGGGGCTCGATGCGCGTGCGCTCGGCCTCGCTCAGCGCGGGCAGGCGCACGGTCACGCTGCGCTGTTCCTCACGTTCTTTGGTGACCTTGGCCGAGCGCACGCCCGCGCGGCCCAGGTCCTGCAGCGCCGTCTGGGCGGCCGCTTCGGTGGAGTAGGTGCCCAGGGCCAGGCCCGGCTGCAGCGCGGGCGCGTTGACGTCGCGGAACTCCACCCGCAGGCTGCGCAACTCGGTTTTCTTGCGGTTGAGCAGATCGGCGCTGGGGAATTTGCCCACGTAGACGATCCAGCGCTCGGGCAGCACCGACTCGTCCAGCGTCCATTGTTTGTCGTCCAGCCCGGCGCCACCCAGCGCGGTGGTGACGGCGCTGACCTGTTCGGCGCTGAGGCCGGCCACCGCGTGGCAGGTGGTGGTCTCGGTCGGGGGCGTCGCAGGTGCCGGGCTGGGCGTGGCGGGCGGAGGTGGCCCGCCCTCCAGCCGCAGCTTGTCGGGCGCCAGCTGTTGCGCCAGCCGCTCGGGCTCGCGCTGCTCCACCGGGCCCCAGCCCAGCGTGCGCAGGTGGCCCTGGCTCCACGCGAAGTAGCCGGCGTTGGCCAGCAGCATGATCAGGGCGAACAGCCTCAGCACGGGCGCACGCTCACTTCGGCGCTGCTGACGTCGCGCATGCCCTGTGCGGTCAGCACGCGCAGGCAGCCGTCGGCACCCACGCCGCAGGCCTCGCCTTCGAGCCCGTCCGAGGTGCGCACGGTTTGGCCCAGCAAGGCATCGCGTTGCGCAAAGCGCTGGGCAAAGGCTTCGAAGCCCAGGGCCTCGAAGGCTTGCAGGTCGCGCACCAGCGTGGGCAGCACACGCAGCAGCAGGGCGCCGGCGTCGAGATCTGGCAGGCATTCGCGCAGGCCGGCGGGGGGCACGGGGGGCATCTCGGCTGCCGGCATTTCGGGCAGCACCGGCGTGGCCAGGTTCAGGCCCACGCCCACCACGGCGCAGCGGCCGGCGCCCTGTGTGGCCCCCGGGTTCGCGGTCTCTACCAGGATGCCGCCGAGCTTGCGACCGCGCCACCACAGGTCGTTGGGCCACTTCAGGCGCAGCTCGGGGTGCAGGCTGTCGGCCAGACTCACGCCGACGGCCAGCGACAGGCCGCTCCAGTCGGCCGGTGCCAGCGGCAAGCCCAAGGAGAAGGTGAGCGAATCGCCCGGGGCGCTGACCCAGGCCTTGCCCCGGCGCCCGCGCCCGGCGGTTTGCGACAGCGCCACCAGCAGCGTGGGCGACAGCAGGCCGGCGCGCGCGCGGCGCATGAGTTCGGTGTTGGTGGAGGCTATCTCGGTCAGCACCTCGACCGAAAAGCCCGGCAGGCCGGGCGCCACCGCCTCCCACACGCGTTCGGCGTGGTGGTTGAGTGAAGCGCGCAGGGCGTCCATCCGGCGTCCGTCAGGCCTTGCGCTTGCGCTCTTTGGGGGCCAGCAGCGTGCCGCGGCAGCTGGCGCTGCCACACCAGCAGGGGAACTGGGCCTTGAGCTTCTTGGTGTAGGGCTCGTCGATGGTGAGTCCATAGTCGTAGAACAACTCCGAGCCGGCCGGGATGTTGCGCAGCGCGCGGATGAAGACATGGCCGTCCTCTTCATCGGCCACGCAGTTGGGGTCGCAGCTGTGGTTGATCCAGCGCGAGGAGTTGCCGCCGTACTTGGCGTCGATCACCCGCCCACCGTCGATGTGGAAGTAGAAGGTGTGGTGCGGATCCTTGGGATCGTGCGGGTGGCGCTCCAGCGCCTCGTCCCAGTCGATGATCTCGCCGGTGTACTCGATCAGCGTTTCGCCTTCGGCCAGATCGACCAGGGCAAACACACCTTTGCCGTGCACGCCGGAGCGGCGGGCCTGTATGCGCTGACGGGGCGCGCGGGTCGTGGAGGCGGGCGATTTCGACACGTCAGAAATTTTTGGTAAGGTCAATTCATGCACGTGTGCGCACGTGTGTGAGCGCGTGTGCGCTCGCGTGCGCACGCGTAGAGACGACGGATTGTAGAGATGAATACCCTTGGCAGTGGCAAGACGCTGGTGATCGCGGAAAAACCGTCGGTGGCGCAGGACATCGTGCGCGCACTCACGCCGACCGCCGGCAAGTTCGAAAAACACGAGGACCACTTCGAGAACGAGCACTACGTGGTCAGCTCCGCCGTGGGCCACCTGGTGGAGATCGCGGCCCCGGAGGCCTTTGACGTCAAACGCGGCAAGTGGAGTTTTGCCCACCTGCCGGTGATCCCGCCGCACTTCGATCTCAAGCCCATCGACAAGACCAAGTCGCGGCTGAACGCGGTGGTCAAGCTGGCCAAGCGCAAGGACGTGGGCGCGCTGGTGAACGCCTGCGACGCGGGGCGCGAGGGCGAGCTGATCTTCCGCCTGA
>CAYUAH010000152.1:0-8539 GCA_964442375.1 uncultured Hydrogenophaga sp.
CCATCAGCACCGGGTACATGAAGAGGCCGGCGGTCACGCCGTGGTCGGGCTCTTCGCCGGCGGCGGTGTTTTTGTCCACCGAGGCCTTGTAGGCGTGGGCGCGGTTGAGCAGGCCTTTGCCACACACACAGGTGAGCAGCCAGGTCAGCTCGGGAATCTCGGGGATGTCGGATTGGCGGTAGAAAGTCACCTTCTCGGGGTCCAGGCCGCAGGCCAGCCAGGTGGCGGCGATCTCCAGCGTGGAGCGCTGCACGCGGGCCGGGTCGCCGCTGGTTTTGATGAGCGCGTGGTAGTCGGCCAGGAAGTAGAAGTTTTCGGTGTTGGCCAGGCGGCTGGCGCGCACCGTGGGGCGCACGGCGCCCACATAGTTGCCCAGGTGCGGCGTGCCGCTGGTGGTGATGCCGGTGAGGACGCGCGTGGTGGTCATGTGAAAAACAGCAGGAACAGGTTCAGAACAAAAGGGCGCGCACGGGCGTGAGCAGCAGGTCGATCAGGCTTCCGGTGACGGCCATCAGCGGGCGCAGCCACAGGTTGCCGACCACGCCGCTGATGACCAGGGCCATGACGATGAAGAAACCCCAGGGTTCGATGCGCGAGAACAGGATGGCCTGCCGCATGGGCAGCAGCCCCACCAGAATGCGCCCGCCGTCCAGGGGTGGCAGCGGAAACAGGTTGAAGGCGAACATGACCAGGTTGACCAGCACGCCGGCGCGGCACATGGCCAGGAAAAACCGCTCCTCCACCCCTGCGGCCAGCATCAGGTAGCCCAGCAGCGTCCAGGCAATGGCCATGAACAGGTTCGCACCGGGCCCCGCCAAAGCCACCCAGATCATGTCGCGTTTGGGATGGCGCAGGTTGCCAAAACGCACCGGCACCGGCTTGGCGTAGCCAAACAGAAAGGCGCCCGCCGTGGCGAAGTACAGCAGCAGCGGCATGGCGATGGTGCCCACGGGGTCGATGTGGCGCACCGGGTTGAGCGAGATGCGTCCCAGCATGGCGGCGGTGTTGTCGCCATAGTGGCGCGCCGCGTAGCCGTGGGCGGCCTCGTGCAGGGTGATGGCAAACAGCACGGGGATGGCGTAAATGGCCACCGTCTGGACGATCTGGGCAAAGTTCATGCGGCTATTGTCCCAGAGGCGGCCTGGCTCACAGGCCGATGGCGTCCAGCGGCCCCTGGCCCACGCGCACCACCTCCGGCTCGCCGCCGGTGCCCATGGGTGTGAGATCGATCACGGTGGTGGGCGCCAGCGCGCAGGCACCGGCGTCGATCACGGCGGCCAGGTCGTGCTGGAAACGCTCGCGTATCGCTTCGGCGTCGTTCATGGGCTCGATTTCGCCCGGCGGGATCAGCGTGGTGGCCAACAAGGCACTGCCGTGTTGTTCCAGCAGGTCCAGCAGCACGCGGTGGTCGGGCACGCGCAGGCCTATGGTCTTGCGCGAGGGGTGGCTCAGGCGGCGCGGAATGTCTTTGCCTGCGTCCAGGATGAAGGTGTAGGGCCCGGGTGTGCCCAGCTTGAGCAGGCGGTACTGCTTGTTGTCCACCTTGGCGTAGTTGGAGAGCTCGCTCAGGTCGCGGCACAAGACGGTGAGGTGGTGCTTGTCGTCCACCTGGCGGATGCGGCGCAGGCGGTCGGCTGCGGCCTTGTCGTCGAGGTGGCAGACCAGCGCATAGCTGGAATCGGTGGGCACGGCCAGGATGCCGCCTTTGGCCAGCAGCTGCACCGCCTGCTTGAGCAGGCGTGGCTGCGGGTTGTCGGGGTGGATTTCAAAGAGCTGCGACATGGTGTGTCAACCGGCACGGGGTTGCGGTGCCAGGCGCGTGGCCAGCCAGGCGGCCGTGGCGCCGCAGACCATGATGAGGGCGATGCCGCCCAGCTCGACGTGGCCGGGGATGTGGTCGAACACCCACCAGCCGGCCAGCATGGCAAAGGCAATCTGGGCGTACAGGAAAGGCGTCAGCGTGGCCGCTGGCGCACGGGCAAATGCCAGGATCAGCAGGTAGTGGCCCACCGTGCCCATCAGGCCGAGCAGGCACAGCAGCGCCAGGGTTTCGTGATCGGGAATGGCTTGCCAGATGAGCGGCAAGGCCAGGCTCATGGCCAGCGCACCCACCCAGCCGGTGTACAGGTGCATGGTCATGGCGTCCTCGGTGCGCGCCATGCGGCTGGTGAGGATCTGGAAGGCGGCGTAGGCCACCACCATCACCAATGGCAGCAGGGCCACCCAGCCCAGGCGGGTGTCTGTGCCGTCCCAGGGCTGGACGATGAGCAGGGCGCCGGCAAACCCACCGGCCACCAGCAGCCAGCGCAGCAGGCTCACGCGCTCCTTCAAGAACAGTGCGGCCAGCAAGGTCACCATCAGCGGCGTGAGCATGAGGATGGCGGTGAACTCGCCGACCGGCATCAGGCTCACGCCGTAGTAGCCCAGCACGCTGACGACCAGCAACAGCAAGCCGCGCACGATTTGCAGCGGCAGTTGACGGGTGCGCAGCAAGTCCTTGCCCCGAAGAGGCAGCAGCACCGCGCTCATGACCACGGCCTGGAACACGTAGCGGAACCACACCGCGATCAGCACCGAAATGACGGCGCTGATGTGTTTGACGCTGCTGTC
Organism: uncultured Hydrogenophaga sp.; assembly: GCA_964442375.1. Taxonomy (GTDB): domain Bacteria; phylum Pseudomonadota; class Gammaproteobacteria; order Burkholderiales; family Burkholderiaceae_C; genus Hydrogenophaga. The sequence goes on from CAYUAH010000152.1 coordinate 2,611, forward strand.
GAGCACTACAAAACAGGCCAGCGCCGTCAACAGCAGCGCGATGCCCTGCAACGGGCGCGGCGACGAGGCCTGGGCGGTCATTGGATGCGCTCGGCCAGCAAATCCCACACCGGCGTCAGGCGTCCTTCCAGGTAGGGCAGCTTGCCCAGGTCGCAGTGGCTCTCGTCAGGGCTGTGGAAGTCGCTGCCGCGCGAGGCCGCCAGACCGAATTCAATGGCCATGTCGGCGTATTTCACGTACTCGGCCGCCGTGTGGCTGCCGGTCACCACCTCCACGCCGCGCCCGCCATGGGCCTTGAATTCGGTGAACAGCGCGTATTCGCGGGTGGGGTTGTGGTCGTAGCGGGCGGGATGGGCAATCACGGCCACACCACCGGCTTCGGTGATCCAGCGCACCGCGTCGCCCAGTTGTGCCCAGCGGTGGGGCACAAATCCCGGTTTTCCTTCGGTGAGGTATTTGCGAAACACCTCGTTGGTGTCGCGGCACACGCCACTCTCCACCAGGTGGCGAGCAAAGTGAGTGCGCGAGATCAGGTCGGGGTTGCCCACGTACTGCAGGGCGCCCTCGAACGAACCCTTGATGCCCACCTGCGCCAGGCCGTCGGCCATTTCGCGGGCGCGCTCCTCGCGGCCGCCCCGGGTGCGCTTGAGGCCTTGCACCAGGGCCGGGTGGTCGGGGTCGAAGCCCAGGCCCACGATGTGCACCGTCACATCGGCGAAGGTGACGGAAATCTCGGTGCCCGTCAGGTACTTCATGCCGTGCGCCCGGGCGGCAGCGGCGGCCCGGTGCTGGCCACCCACTTCGTCGTGGTCGGTCAATGCCCACAGCTCCACGCCATTGGCGCGCGCTCGTGCGGCCAGCTCCTCGGGCGTCAGGGTGCCGTCGGAGACGACGGAGTGGCAGTGCAGATCGGCGTTGAGTATGTCGTTCACCCCCTGATTTTACGAAGCCGCCCGCGAGTCTGCTCGCGCAGGCCCGACATGCCCGGTCGCTACACTCCATCCGTGTCACTGTTCAAAGCCGCCTCCCTCATTTCGCTGCTCACGCTGGCCTCCCGCATCACCGGCCTGGTGCGCGAGCTGCTCATGGCCTCGGCCTTCGGCGCCAGCGCCATGACCGACGCCTTCAACGTCGCGTTCCGCATCCCCAATCTGCTGCGCCGCCTGTTCGCGGAAGGGGCTTTCAGCCAGGCTTTTGTGCCTGTTCTGGCCGCCGCCAAGGAAAAAGACGGCGAGGCCGCCACCAAGGCCATGATCGACCAGATCGCCACCGTGCTGGCCTGGGCCCTCACCGCCACCTGCGTGCTGGGCGTGGCCGCCGCACCCGTGTTGGTGTGGGCGCTGGCCGCCGGGCTGCAGCAAGACCCGGCCGGTTTCGAGGCTGCGGTCTTCATGACGCGCTGGATGTTCCCCTACATCGCTTTCATGTCGCTGGTGGCGCTGGCGGCGGGCATCCTCAACACCTGGAAGCGCTTTGCCGTGCCGGCGGCCACGCCGGTGTTGCTCAACGTGGCCATGATCGCCGCCGCCTGGTGGGGCGCGCCCTGGTTCACCTCGCTGGGCATCAACCCCATTTACGCCATGGCAGGCGGGGTGATGTTGGGGGGCGTGCTGCAGTTGGGCGTGCAGATCCCGGCGCTGCGTGCCCTGGGGCTGCTGCCGCGCATCCATGGCCGCTGGTCGGGCCTGCTGGACGCCTGGCGCCACCCCGGCACGCGCCGCGTCGCCACCCTCATGCTGCCGGCGCTGCTGGGCGTGAGCGTGGCCCAGGTGTCGCTGCTCATCAACACCCAGATCGCGTCGCACCTGCGCACCGGCAGCGTGAGCTGGCTCAGCTATGCCGACCGCTTGATGGAATTCCCCACCGCCCTGCTGGGCGTGGCGCTGGGCGTGGTGCTGTTGCCGCAGTTGGCGGCGGCCAAGGCCCAGAACGACACCGACCGCTACAGCGGGCTGCTGGACTGGGGCATGCGCCTGGTCATCCTGCTGGCGGTGCCGTCGGCGGTGGCTTTGCTCACCTTTGCCCAACCACTGGTGGCGGTGCTTTACCACTATGGCGCCTTCACCGACGCCGACGTGCGTCAGACCGCGTTGGCCCTGATGGGCTACGGCCTGGGGCTGCTGGGCTTGATCGCCATCAAGGTGCTGGCGCCCGGCTACTACGCCAGCCAGGACATCCGCACGCCGGTCAAGATTGCCATCGTGGTGCTGGTGTTCACGCAGGCCATGAACCTCGTGTTCGTGCCCTGGCTGGCCCACGCCGGCCTGGCCTTGTCGATCGGCTTGGGCGCCTTGCTCAACGCCACGTGGTTGCTCGTGGGTCTGCTGCGCCGCGGCACCTACCGGCCGGCGCCCGGCTGGTGGCGGTTCGTGCTGCAGGTGGTGGCCGCCAGCGCGGTGCTGGCGATCTACCTGTTGTGGGCCTCCAATGGCCTGACCTGGCTGGGCGCGCCCGGTGGCGCCTGGGCGCGGGTGCTGCAACTGCTGCTGGTGCTGGGCGGGGCGGTCACGCTTTATTTTGTGGTGTTGTTGCTCGGTGGTGTGAAGTTGCGTGAGTTTGTGAGAAAGTAACAAGCGATGTACTCGCTCGCCGCCCCCACCCCGCTGGATTTTTTCGCCGCCCTGGTGGGCGATGACGACCAGTTGCCGCTTCTGGAGGCCGCGGTGTCCATCGCCCAGGACGAATACCCCGACCTCGACGTGCAGCAGGTGTTGGGCGACATGGACCAACTGCTGGCTCGCCTGCGCCGCCGCCTGCCCACCGACTCGCCGCCCCTGCAGCGCTTGCGTGCGCTCAACCAGTTCTTTTTCCGCGACCTGGGTTTTGGCGGCAACGTCAACCACTACTACGACCCCGACAACAGCCACCTGCACGTGGTGCTGCGCACGCGACGCGGTATCCCCATCAGCCTGGCCGTGTTGTGGCTGGAACTGGCCCAGGGCCTGGGTCTGTCGGCGCGCGGCGTCAACTTTCCCGGCCATTTCATGGTCAAGGTCAACCTGCCGCGAGGCCAGGTGGTGATCGATCCCTTCACCGGCCAGTCGCTCAGCCGCGAAGACCTGGCCGAACGGCTGGAGCCCTACAAGCGCCGCAACGGTCTGGTGGACGACTTCGACGTGCCGGTGGGCCTGTACCTGCAGTCGGCCACGCCGCGCGACATCCTGGCGCGCATGCTTCGCAACCTCAAGGACATCCACACCACGCACGAGGATTGGCCCCGCCTCATCCAGGTGCTGGACCGCCTGATCGTCTTGCTGCCCGATGCCCACGCCGAGTACCGCGACCGTGGCCTGGCCTGGGCCGAGAAGGGCGAGCTGCGGCGCGCGGTGGGCGACCTGGAGCACTACCTGGCCCACGCCGACGACGCGCTGGACATCGACGCCGTGACCCAGCGCGTGCGCGATTTGCGGCGCGAGTTGAGCTGACCGCTTGCCTGGCAAAACCCTTCTGATTGCAGGCGCCACGGGTTTGGTGGGCTCACATGCGCTGCGCCTGGCGCTGGCCGACGCGCGCGTGCAGCGCGTGGTCGCACCCACCCGGCGCCCACTGACCGTCCACCCCAAGCTGCTCAACCCCATCGAAGACTTCGCCCACCTGCCGCCGCTGGCGCCCTGGTGGCGCGTGGACGGGGTGGTGTGCGCGCTGGGCACCACCATGGCCAAGGCCGGTTCGCAGGCCGCGTTTGAAGCCGTGGATTACGAGATGTCCCTGGCCGTGGCGCGGCTGGCGCTGCGCCAGGGCGCGCAGGCCTTCGCGCTCAATTCGGCGCTGGGCGCCAACCCCGACTCGCGGGTGTTTTACTCCCGCGTCAAAGGCGAGCTGGAGCAAGCGCTGCGGGCCATGAAAAACCCCGGCTACCCCTCGCTGACCTTTGTGCGGCCCGGCTTGATCGGCGGCGAGCGACTGGAGCACCGGCGGGGCGAAAGCCTGGCCATTCTGGCCACGCGCCTGCTGTCGCCGTTGTTGCCCCGGCGTTACCGGCTGGTGCCGGCCGAGCGCATCGCGCACCACCTAGTGGAAGCCGCGCTGGCCGCAGCGCCAGGGGTTAGCGTGCTGGCGTCCGAACAGCTTCAGTGACCGGCCCTTGATGGCGTGCCGCGTTTGCCTTGTTGCCGCCAGGCGCGGCGCAACTGGGTGTCGGAGGCAAAACCCGCCAGCGCGGCCGATTGGGTGACGTTGCGGCCCGCGTTCAAGGCCGCTTCGGCCACGGCCAGCCGGATGTCGCGCAGGTACTGCAAGGGCGTGACGCCGGTGTGGGTGGCAAACACCCGGCTCAGGTGGCGTGGCGAGGTGTGGGCGACGTTCGCCATGTCGCTCAGTGTCCAGTCGTTTTGTGGCGCGCTGCTGATCGCGTCTTGCACCCGGTGCAGCGCAGCGTGCAGGTGGTTGCGGTGGCGCAGAAAGGGTGACAGTTCGGGGTCACCCGGGCCACGCCGCAATGCCACCACCATGCTCTGCGCCACCTGAGCCGCGATGGCCGGGCCACAGACGGTGGCGATGTGGTGCAGGAAGAGGTCGATGCCGGTGGTGACGCCGGCGCTGCTGCTGACGGCGCCGTCGAGCACGAAGACCCGGTTGGGCACCACCTCGCAGCGGGGCGCCACGGCCTGAAGTTCGTCCAGGTGGTGGTGATGTGTCGTGGCGCGGTGACCGTCGAGCAGACCCGCGTGGGCCGCCAGCACGGCACCGGCACACACGGTGAGCAGTTCCAGGCGGCTGGTCACCAGGCGTTGACCACGCAGCCAGTGCAGCAGCTCGGGCACCCCGGGGCCGCGCGGGTCTATGGTGTTGCCTGGCTGGCCCAGCAGCACCAGCCACGCCGGCTGGGGCAGGGCGGCGGGCAGGGGCTGTATGCCGGTGATGTTGGCGCCGACCGAACTCACGGTGTCCGCCAGGGGACCGATGAAATGCAGCGAGAACGCCTCGGGCTGACCGCTGGCCACCAGGCAGCGGTTGGCGATGCGCAGTGCCTCCGCTGGGCCGGCCCAATCCAGGATCAGACTGCCCGGCAGCAGCACGAAATACACCGGAATGTGGCTTGGTTTCAAGGCCGGGTCCATGCGCGCGCCATGTGCCGCGCGGTGCACCAGGGCCCGCTCACGACAAGGCCTCGCAGGCCTGCTCGACGGTGGCGATGCGGGCGAAGCGGTCCTTGAGCACGGTGGCGGTGCGGCTGCGGATGTCGGCCGCGAGCAGTGGGCGTCCATCGGGCTGTTGCATGTCGAAGGTCAGGGTGGCATCCACCACAAAATCGACCGTGTAGCCCAGGTCGGATGCGTGGCGGGTGGTGGTCTCGCAGCACTGCTCGGTGCGTATGCCACTCACCACCAGCCGCTGCATGCCCTGCTGGTGCAGCCAGACTTCCAGTCCGGTGCCCACCAGCGCGCTGTGGCGCGATTTGTGGAAGGTGGCCGCCGCGTCAAACGGCGCCAGACCGTCCAGTGGGCACACCGCGCCCGACTCGAGCGCAAAGGCGTTGTCGGGACTGCGTGGCCCGTCAACGTGGAAGATGCGCACAATGGGTGTGCCTGCGGCTTGCGCGGCGCCGATCAGGGTGTTCTGCGCCGCCAGGTAGGCGGGCAGGTCTTGTGCCGAGAAGTAGGGGCGGCGGCGAAACGATTCCTGGACATCGATCACCAAAAGACAGGTTTTCATGGCAGCAACTCCGGTGTGGGGACGGCTGCATTGTTCCCTGTGGCAACGGGCTCGTCCGACCCTGGGGCGGACAGGCACCGATCAAATCAGGACATCCGTCTCGCTCAGGCCACCACCACCGCAGCACCTTCGCCGCGCGCCGCGATGTGACCGATTTCAAACACCGTCTCGCCCAGGCCACGCAGCGTGGTCGCGCAGGCGGCGGCCTGATCGGCGGCAATCACCACCACCATGCCGATGCCGTTGTTGAAGGTGCGGTTCATCTCGATGTCGT
>CAYUAH010000153.1:0-8511 GCA_964442375.1 uncultured Hydrogenophaga sp.
CCAGTGCTAGCTTTTCGTACCGTCACTTATTGCACTGAAAACGAGGAGACCCCTGGATGCCGTGGTCCGGCCCGGGCGCCTGCTGGCCCTGGGCGCGGCGGTGCATGCGGCCCTGCTGGCGGGCGCCATGCAAAGGGTGTTCGGCATGACCATGGCATACGCCAACGAGCGGGTCCAGTTCGGCAAGCCGATCGGCAAGTTCCAGGCGATCCAGCACCAGCTGAGCGTGATGGCCGAACAAGTGGCCGCCGCTTCCATGGCGGCGGAGGCGGCATTCCATTCCACCGAAGGCGGGCTGCCGGGATACGCCGCGTCCGCAGTGGCGAAATCGCGGGCCAGCGAGGCGGCCCAGTTCGTTGCCGCAACGGCGCACGCGGTGCATGGCGCCATCGGCGTCACGGAGGAATACGACCTGCAGCTGTACACCCGCCGACTGCACGAATGGCGCATGGTCCACGGGTCGGAAACCTACTGGAACGGGGAGGTCGGCCGCCTGTACCTGGACCGCCCCGCGCCGCTGTTCACGGATTTCGCGCGGACCTTGCTGGACTGAAGCGGGCCACGACCAAGAGACCGTGCCGCTCGGACTCAGTCCGGATCAGCCGCATTCCGCTCCAGCCAAGCCGTCAGTCTTGGCATGAGCCAGGGAAATGCCACTGCCACCACCGCCGACGCAGCGCAGTACGACCAGAACAACCTCCATAGCACCGCCCGCCATGCGACGGTGCCTGCGCCTTCCATCAGGGCCGCAGTGATGGTCCCCGCCATGCACGTCAACGCGCTGCCGACGAGGCCCAGGGCCACTATGCGGCCACGCCTCCCCAGCCGAGGCCGCGCGCGAGACCGCAGCCGGCCGAGCGCGCCGTTTCTCGCAAGCGGCAAGCCGGCCACCGCGAAGAAGATCACGACGCCTGCGCCTGCCCCCAGACCGACGCCGGTCACACCGCCTGCGCTGCCGCGACCAGCGCCGGCGCGATCGCGCCGAGGTGGGCCACCTGCACATCCGGGCTACGCCCAAGCTCCTCGAAGCAACCATTGCCCCGGTTCACCCAGCATGTGGAGTAGCCATAGTAGGAAGCGCCCGTGGCGTCCCAGCTGTTGGACGACACGAACAGGATTGCGCTCTGCGGCACCCCCAGTCGGCGCTCCGCAAGTGCGTACACACGGCGGTCCGGCTTGAAAATCCCCACTTCATCCACGCTGATCAGTTCGTCGAATGACGAGGCGATCCCCGCGTTCGTCACGACCGAGTCGATCGAACGCGAAGAGCCGTTGGAAAGAACGGCGAGCTTCAGCCCCATGGACTTCAGTTCCTGCAATGCCGCGGGGACCTCCGGAAACGCGGCAAGCTTCAGATAGGCGTTGCAAAGTTCGGCATGCGCCTGGACGGGGAGATCGAGCCCGAGCTGGCGGCCGGCGAACGCGAGCGCATCGTGCGTGGTCTTCTCGAAGTTCTCGTAGCAGCCCATGAGGCTGCGCATCCACGTGTATTCCAGTTGCTTCTGGCGCCACACGACGCTGATCTCCCGGCCCCGGCCGGGAAAGCGCGCGTCGCATGCCGACGCGACCGAATGCACGTCGCAGAGCGTTCCGTAGAGGTCGAAGACAAGGGCTTGGATGTTGTTCATGGCATCACTTTCAGGATATTGGCGGGCCGGCCTGATCACCGGACCCGCGGGTTGCAGATGGAATGCGGCGATTACCGGGGATTGGCGTCCATGCCATGGCCGGTCTGCGCCCGGAAGAAGACCTCCGCGAAGTGCGCCTCGACCTTGGGGTCGCGCCCTCCGAGGAAGGTACAGAGGATCGCGCCCAGCAGCCCGATCGGCATGCTCACGAGCGTCGGGTTCAGGAGCGGAAACCACGCCTGCGGCCCCATGAAGGCCGGCCCCGCGAAGGCCAGTCCGACGGAGGAGACCAGGCCTGCCGTGACTCCGCCGATGACGCCCGCCGTATTGAAGCGGCGCCAGAACAGCGACAGCAGGATGATCGGGAAGTTCGCAGAGGCAGCGACGGCGATCGCCAGGATCACGAGCACGCCGACGTTGAAGCCTTGCGCGAACAGGCCCAGGCCGATGGCCAGCGCGCTGACGACGATGGTGGCCATCTTCGCGACGCGCACCTGCTCCTCCTCCGAGACCTGGCCGCGCTTGATCACGTTCACGTAGAGATCGTGCGCCACGGCGCCGGAGGTCGCCAGCGTGAGGCCGGCCACCACCGCCAGGATCGTGGCGAAAGCCACGGCACACACCACGGCCAGGAAGACTTCCCCGCCCAGCGATCCGGCCCCGCCCCCGAGGTACTGGGCCAGAAGCGGAAGCGCCAGGTTGCCGCCCTTGTCCGCGGCGCGAATGGCATCCTGCCCCACGAGCGTGGCCGCGCCGAATCCGATCAGAGTGGTCACGAGGAAGAAGCTGCCGGCCAGGAACATGAGCCAGATGACCGATTTGCGGGCCGTGGTCGCGTCTGGCACCGTGAAGAAGCGCGTCATGATGTGCGGCAACCCGGCCACCCCCAGCATGAACGACAGCAGCAAGGACAGCGGATCGAGCGGATGCTTCAGGTAACCGCCGGCCTGCAGCATCTGGCTGCCGTAGGTGGCCTCGACGCTGGCGAACAGGCGCAGCGGTTCGAAGTCGATGCGCACCAGCAGCACGACCACCAGGACGACCGCGGTCGACAGCAGCAGGATCGCCTTGACGATCTGCACCCAGGTCGTCGCCACCATGCCGCCGAAGAGCACGTACACGAGCATGCCGGCGCCCACGATGATCACGGCCGTTGGATAGGTGACCCCCAGCATCAGCTTCATCAACGCTCCGGCCCCCGCCATCTGCGGAACCATGTACGCGATGTTGACCACGATGGTGCCCACCATTGCAGCCAGGCGTGCCTGCGGCGTCTGCATGCGGTAGGCGATCACATCGCCAAGCGTGAACCGCCCGGTATTGCGCATCGGCTCGGCGATGAGCATCAGGATGACGAGGAAGCCGGCCAATGCGGCAACGGCATAGAGGGAGCCGTCCATTCCGTAGAGGGAGACGAGCCCGGAGAATCCCAGGAACGCCGCTGCGCTCATCCAGTCGCCGGCCAACGCGAACCCGTTCTGCCTGGCCGTGAGCGAGCCGCCGGCGGCGTAGAAGTCGCTGGTCGTCCTGGTGCGCTTTGCCGCCCACCAGGTAATGGCAAGCGTAAGCGCAAGAATGAGCGCGAAGATCAGGATCGTCAGTGCCTTCATGACCGACCTCCCTGGCTCACCACGGCGCACGCGGCCCGGGCTTGCTTGTCGAAGCGGTTGTTGGCGACGCGCACGTAGACAACCGAGACCACCCAGCACAGGACGTAGGTGAGGAAGACGAGCAGGTAGCCGACGTTGACGGCGCCGAACACCTTGGCCGCCATCAACGGCTTGGCGTAGCCGGCCAGCAGCGACACGCCGAGGATGAAAACGAAGCTGGCCATCAGCAGCGGACCGACCGTGCGAACCTTCAACGCGATCAACTCGCGAAACGCCCGCGTTTGCATCGCTTCGTCCCAGTAGCCATGCTGAGTCGAGTCATGGCCCATGGACCGCTCGAGGTCCATGGGCGGGGGAACCGTACGCGTATTCATGCTGTCTCCTTTTGGTCGTGGTGGACACCTGGGTGCAACATGCGTGCCGCGTTTTCTCAGGGTTTTCCCGTGAACATTGGCCTTCGTCACGTCGGATTCGCTCTGCCTTCGGCCAGGGCCCGGCGCAATCGGAGCGCCAATGAAGCCCGTGGAGGACAGTTCGGCCGTCTTCTGCCTCGCCTGATTCATCGTTGACTCAGCGAACCAGGGGCGAATCGCCTTGCCTGCGGATGGCAGCTTGAGAGCGTGGCAGGTTCGAATTTTCCTGCGCAGACCGACGGGTGATTCACGGATGAATCGGCCGACCTATACTGGAGTCCATCACCTGCCCGGAGTGCGTATGGCGGACCACCTCAGCGCTGAAGTCGAGCAACTGCGGCAAACCTGCCAGGACCTGCAGGAGATCTTTCGCTACTCCTTCGACGGCATCTTCGTCACCGACGGCAACGGCACCACCCTGATGGTCAACGAAGGTTGCGAGCGCAACTATGGGCTGAAGGCCGCCGACCTGGTGGGGCGCCACGTCTCCGAGCTCGAGAAGAAGGGCTGGATCCGGCCGGTCATCGCGGGCAAGGTCGCGGAGACCGGCCAGCGCATGTCCGCCACCCAGGTCACCCACGAAGGCAAGACCGTCATGGTGACGGGCATCCCGCTGTTCGACGAGAGCGGACGCGTGCGGCGCGTCGTCATCAACTCGCGCGACATGACGGAGCTGATCGACCTGCAGCAGGACCTGGCCATCACCCGCGAAAACCTGCGCCGCGTCGATGGCGAGCGCGAGGAGTTGCGCGCCCAGCTCCTGAGCTTCAATGGCGTCGTGCTCCAGAGCTCCGCGATGCGCCGCATCGCGGAGCTCGCGCTGCGGGTCGCCAAGGTGGACTCCACGGTGCTGGTTACCGGCGAGTCGGGGACCGGCAAGGAAGTCATCACACGCCTGATCCACAAGGAAAGCCCGCGCACGGCGGGCCCGTTCATCAAGATCAACTGTGGGGCGTTGCCGCGCGACTTGCTGGAAAGCGAGCTGTTCGGCTACGAACCCGGGGCGTTCACCGGCGCGCAGCGGCAGGGCAAGCACGGCCTGGTGGAACTGGCCTCTGGCGGGACGCTGTTTCTCGACGAAATTGGCGAACTTCCCCTGGACCTGCAGGTCAAGCTGCTCACCGTGCTGCAGGACCGCGAGCTCGTGCGCCTGGGTGGGACCAAGCCGATCGCAGTGAACGTACGCGTGGTGGCGGCCACCAACCGCGACCTCTCGGCGATGGTGGCCGAGCGGAAGTTCCGCAGCGACCTCTTCTACCGCCTGAACGTGGTCCCCATCCGGATCCCTCCCCTCGCGGAACGCCGCGAGGACATCATTCCGCTGGTCATGCAGTTCGTCGATGAATTCAACCGGCAGTACGGCTTTCGCAAGAAGCTGGCGGAGAGGGTGCTGGGCCGCCTGCACGCGTCCGCGTGGCCAGGCAACGTGCGTGAGCTGCGCAACGTGGTCGAGCGCCTGCTGGTGACCAGCCCGGGCGACCTGATCGGGCTGCAGGAACTCGACGCCATGCTCCCCATGGCGAGCCACCCGCGCGACGACGGTCTCAGGCCTCGCATAGAGGATCTCGAACGGCGCCTCGTCGAGGAGGCGATGCGCCAGCACAAGAGCACAAGGGCGGCCGCCAAGTCTCTCGGGATCAGCCAATCCACCGTGGTGCGGCGCCTGCGCGGCAACCCGGGCACCCACGAGCCCCGATGAGAGAAGGCGCCCTGCGTGCCTCCTTCGGCGGATCAGGCGACCGCGAACCGCTTCTTCGCCTCGGCATTCCACGCCACCCCGGACCCCGGTGTATCGGGCGCCGTCACGTAGCCATCCACCACGCGCAGCGGAGTGGCCAGCAAGGGCTCTGCCCAATCCACATACTCCAGCCAATGGGCCGTTGGCGTGGCTGACAGCAGCTGTGCGCTGATCTCGGGGAACAGGTGCGATGACAGCTGCACCTCGTGCGCCGCTCCCAGCGCCGCGGCCTCCAGCCAGCCCGAGACACCGCCGATGCGCTCGGCGTCCGGCATGAGGTAGCCGACGCCTCCCGCCGCCAGGGCGACAGCCATCGCCTTCGGTCCGTTGAAGTTCTCGCCGTACTGAAGTGGCGTACACAAGGCCTGCTTCAGCTTTGCACAACCAAGGTAGTCGTCGTGGCGGATCGGCTCCTCGATCCATTCCAGGCCCTCGCCATCGAGCATGCGACAGCGCAGCAAAGCCTCTTCCGGCGCCAGCGCCTGGTTGTAGTCGGCCATCAGGGCAACGCCCTCCGGCAGTACGGCACGCACCGCACGCACTGCCTCGAGGTCTTGCCGCGCGTCCTCACGACCGAGCCGCATCTTGACACCCTTGAACCCGCCTTCCAGCAAAGCCAGTGCCTCCTCGGCGGCGGCGGCCGGCGCCACGAGCCCCAGCCCGTTGCTGTTGTAGGCCTTCAGCCGGCGCGGCTCGGCGCCCAGCATGCGCGCCAACGGCAGGCCGGCCGCCTGGCTGACCACATCCCACGCCGCCATGTCGAGTGCGGCACCCACCATGGAGACCACGCCACGCAGGCCAACCAGCCGGCCATAGTCGGCAAACCAGCGGCGCAGCGTTGCCGGCACCACCGGGCGGCCGCGCAACTGCTCGTCCAGGTCGGCTACCAGGGCGGCAATCGCGGCGGACACCGGCTTGCGATAGCTGAACAGGTAGGCATGGCCCGTCAGGCCCTGCTCGGTATGCAGGTCCACCAGTACCAGCGGCGCCTCCGTGACGGCCTGCACGCTGGTCCACAGCGGGCGCCGCATCGGCACCACGACGGGCGTGGCCACGAGGCTGCGCAAGACGAGGGCGTCAGCCATGGGACGGCACCTGCGTTCCCTGGGAATAAGGCTCCAGCACGGCGCAGATCGCCTCGTTGTACGGCGTCGCCATGCCGAACAGGCGGCCTCGACGCAGCACGTCCCCGCTCAGCCAGTCGAGCTCCAGGCGATGGCCATGCTGCAGGTCATGATGCATCGAGCTGCTCATCCCCTCCGGCAGGGTGTCGCAGAATTCCAGCCGATTCTGTGCAAAGTCTGCCGGCAGGGCCACACCGAGGGCGCGGCCCACGGCTGTCGCCTCGCTCATCACCGAGAGCAGCAGCGCCCTGCTCTCCTTGCCGGAGCGTACGCGGCCGATAGGTTGCCGCAAGGCCGTCGTCGTACCGGACAGGCCCACGAGGAAGACGAACTTCTCCCAGATCTCACGTGCGATGTCTTCGCTGATGCGAGCATCGATGCCCGCGCCTTGGCAGGCCTGCAGGAAGGATTGCAGCTTCGGGGAACCGGCCGAGCCGTACTGGCCGAACACCAGCTTTTGCAGCGTGTTGGCATGCTGGATGACGCCCGGCTCGCTGATCGTGGCCGCGATGTAGCAGACGCCGCCAGCCACGTGTTCGGCGCCGACGACATCCCTGAGCACTTCATCCTTGGTCACCCCGTTCTGGAAGCTGATGACGAGCGTCTCAGGCCCGATCATCGGCGCCAGGCGGCGCGCGGCAGACTCGGTATCCCAGAGCTTGACGCCCAGCAGGACGATGTCGGCTACTCCGACCTGGGCTGGATCGTCGGTAGCGACGGGCTGGGGGAGGTGCAGGTCGCCCAGCGGGCTGCGGACACGCAGGCCTCGCTGCCGGATCGCGTCGAGGTGCGCTCCCCGCGCGATGAAACTCACGTCCTGCCCGCCCGCGGCCAGGCGTGCTCCAAAGTAGCCGCCGACGCCGCCGGCACCCATGATCGCCACTTTCATTCGATGCTCCTTTTATTGAATGTGCATTCAAGTATATGACCAAAGGCACACCGGCGACGTAAGTGATTCTTTTCCTCGATGCGTACGAAACGATTGTTGTACGGTCGTTCTATAATCGGGCGAATGGCAAGAACTCGCACCTTCGACACCGACGCCGTGCTCGACCAGGTCGTCGACCTGTTCTGGCAGCACGGATTTGACGGCGTCGCGATGCAGGACGTCTGCGCCGCCACGGGCCTCAATCCAGGCAGCCTCTATGCGGCTTTCGGCGACAAGCAGGGCATGTTCGTGCAGGCGATGCAGCGCTACATCCAGTCGGTCTCCCAGCAGGCGATCGAGCGCTTGCACCGCCAGAGTTCTGCCATGGCAGGCATCCGCGACTACTTCGCGGCGCTGGTGGACGCGATGGTCGACGGCAAGCGCCAATGGGGCTGCCTGGTCACGAACACCGTCGTGGCTTTCGCCACCCGGGAACCCGCGATCGCTGAAGCATTCCGGCTGCACCTGACGCGCCTGGAAGCGGCTTTCGCCAGCGCCATTGAGCGCGCGAAGCAGGCTGGCGAGGTCGATCCGGGTGTTGCGACTACCGCCGCGGCGGCTTTCCTCGTCTGCACGGTGCAGGGATTGAACGTGCTGGCGCGCACCCGTCCGGGGCGGGCCACGCTGGAGCAGGTTTGTGTCCATGCATTGCGTTCGCTGGATGCTTGCGGCTCACCCGCGGTTGCGCCGAAGCCCGGGCTTCGACCGGCGCGCACTCCCCGCTCGAGACGTTCGATACAACCGACGAATTCATGACCACCCCATCACGACTCGACCAGCCCATGGGAAAAAGCTTCGCCGACGTGCATGTCGGGCTTGCGTTCGTGTCGCCCGCCTACCGCATCCCCGAGGACGAAGCGCTGGAATTCGCGGGAGACTTCGACCCGCAACCGTTCCACACGGATGCGGAAGCGGCGAAGCACTCGCTCTTCAAAGGTTTGTCAGTCAGTGGCTGGTACACCGCCGCGCGCGTCTTCAGCCTCATCCTGCAATCCCGCCTGGACATCGACGGCGGGCGCATAGGAATTTCAAACGGTCTGGTCTGTGAAAAGCCTGGAAAGCCCGACTCA
>CAYUAH010000154.1:0-8438 GCA_964442375.1 uncultured Hydrogenophaga sp.
TTGCCGTGGCTGAAATCGTAGGGTTCGTCGCTGTATTCGAGCAGGAACTGCCCCGGCGCACAGCGCATGTTGCGACCGAGCTGGCTGAACTCGACCTCGCTGCTCATGGGCACCGTGACCAGGATCTGGCGATCCAGCTCCTTGCAATGCTGCGGCAGGCGGCGGTAGCCCAACGCAGAAGACTCCAGCCGGGACACCGACAGCGTCGGCAGCTCCCAGCGGTCCAGCCGGCCGTGGAAGCGGTTTTCCTGCGGAAACTGCAGTTGGAGATGGAAATAGGCGTCACCAATCACTTCACGCCAGTGACGGAATTCATCGCCTGGCGCGACGCCCTCGGTGGAAAAGCTCTGTTGCTCGGCGTTCATCGAAGGCTCCGTGGATCGGTGGAGGGCCTGGCGTGGGGTCGCGAGGCGCCCACGTGCTGCGGCAAAGCAGCACCGGACAGACACCTCATGCCAGAGTGTAGGCCGTCTTGACCGTGGTGAAAAACTCCTGCGCGTGCCGCCCCTGCTCGCGCGGCCCATGGCTGGAACCCTTGCGCCCGCCAAAGGGCACGTGGTAATCGACCCCTGCAGTGGCCACGTTGACCATGACCATGCCGGCCTGCGCATGGCGTTTGAAATGGGTGGCGTGCCGCAGGGACGTGGTACAGATCCCGGCCGACAGGCCAAACGGCGTGTGGTTGGCCAGCGCCAAGGCGTGTTCGTAGTCGTCCGCCTCCAGCACGCAGGCGACCGGACCGAAGATTTCCTCGCGCGCCACGCGCATCTGGGGCTGGGCGCCCAGCAACAGCGCGGGCTCTAGGTAAAAGCCTGGGCGCTCGCGTTGCAAACGCCGGCCACCAAACGCCAGCTCGCAGCCTTCCTCCTGCCCCAGGGCGATGTAGTGCGCGTCCTGGGCCAGTTGGTCGGCGTCCACCACCGGGCCCATGTCCACGCCAGGCGCGCGCGCATCGCCCACCTTGAGGGAGCCAAGACGGCGGATGAGCCGATCACAAAAATCGTCTGCCACCGCCCGTTGAACGATCAGGCGGCTCGATGCGGTGCAGCGCTGCCCGGTGGAAAAGTAGCTGCCCTGCACGGCCACCTCCACCGCCGCGTCCAGCTCGGCATCGGCCAGCACCACCAAGGGGTTCTTGCCGCCCATCTCCAGCTGCAACTTGGCCATGCGCATGCCGGCCACGTTGAGCACCTTCTGCCCGGTGCTGGTGGAACCTGTGAAGGTGATGGCATCGACATCCACCGACTCCAACAGCGTCTGCCCCACGGCCCGACCCGGCCCCATCACCAGGTTGAAAACGCCGGGCGGGATGCCGCTGCGGCTGATGATCTCGCTCAGGGCCCAGGCGCTCGCGGGCACCAGTTCTGCGGGCTTGAACACCACGCAGTTGCCGTAGGCCAGGGCAGGCGCGATCTTCCAGGCCGGTATGGCGATGGGAAAGTTCCAGGGCGTGATGATGCCCACCACGCCCACCGGCTCGCGGGTGACGTCGACGGTGATGCCGGT
Source organism: uncultured Hydrogenophaga sp. (assembly GCA_964442375.1). Classification (GTDB taxonomy): domain Bacteria; phylum Pseudomonadota; class Gammaproteobacteria; order Burkholderiales; family Burkholderiaceae_C; genus Hydrogenophaga. The sequence continues at coordinate 1,507 of CAYUAH010000154.1, forward strand.
GCGCACCGAGGCCAGGTGCTCGCCCGCGAGGCGCACCACCTCGCCGGCGAAGAAACGGAAGATCATGGCCGCACGCACCACCTCACCCACCGCCTCGGGCAAGGTCTTGCCTTCCTCCCTGGCCAGCAGGTCGCCCAGGGTTTCCTTGCGCGCCAGCAACTCGGCGGCAATGCGTTCGAGCGCGTCGGCGCGGGCCTGGATCGGGCCATCGCGCCAGCTGGGCAAGGCCTCGCGCGCTGCTGCGATGGCCTGGCGCGTCTGTGCCGCGTCGGCCTGGGCGTACAAGCCCACCACGTCCTCGGTGTCCGAGGGGTTGATGTTGGGCCGCTCGTTGTGGCCGGCCAGCCACTGGCCGGCGATGTAGTTGGCAAAAGGCGCTGGGTGCATGTAGTGTGTCCGTTTCTCCTGCCCGCGGGGTCAGGCGCCCGCCTGTTCCAACGCCTGGCCCAGCAGCGCCAGGCCCTCGACCAGCACCGCGTCCGGAATGGTCAGCGGGACCATGATGCGGATGGCGTTGTTGTGGCTGCCGCAGGTCAGGAGCAACAGGCCCAGCTCGGCCGCTCGGGCCTTGACCGCCGCCGCGATGTCGGGGGCCGGCCGGGCCAGATCGCCGCCGTGCGCGAATTCCACCGCCGTCATGGCCCCCAGGCCACGCACGTCGGCCATGCTCGGATGGCGTGCCGCGAGGGCGCGCAAGCCCTCGCGCAGGGTCTCGCCGATGCGCTCGCTGCGGGCGCACAAACCCTCGTCGGCCATCGCGTCGAGCACCGCCAGCGCAGCGACGCAGGCCAGGGGGTTGCCTGCGTAGGTGCTGCCCAGCCCGCCCGGTGGCACGGCATCGACGACCTCGGCACGGCCCACCACCGCCGAGATCGGTGTGCCTCCGCCCAGGCCCTTGGCCAGGGTGATGAGGTCGGGCTCGATGCCGCTGTGCTCCACCGCGAACATGCGCCCGGTTCGGCCTATGCCGGTCTGGATCTCGTCCACCACCAGCAGGATGCCGTGGCTGTTACACAGGGCGCGCAGCCGGGCCAGAAAGCCTTCGGGCGCAGGCAGGTAGCCGCCTTCGCCCTGCACCGGCTCGACCACCAACGCCGCCACGCGCGAGGCCTGCACGTGGTAGCGGAACAGGCGCTCCAACGCATGCATCGTGTGTTCGACCGAGATGCCGTGCACCGGCGAGGGATAGGGCACGTGGTAGATGTCGGCGCCCAAGGCGCCAAAACCCTCCTTGTAGGGCGCGACCTTGCCGGTCAGCGCCATGCCCAGCTGGGTGCGGCCATGGAAGGCGCCCTCGAAGGCGATGACGGCAGGACGGCCGGTGGCGTGGCGGGCGATCTTGACCGCGTTCTCGATCGCCTCGGCGCCGGTGCTCATGAACAAGGCCTTTTTGGGCGAAGCGCCAGGCGCCAGTGTGCACAGGCGTTCGGCCAAGGCAACGTAGGACTCGTAGCCCACCACCTGGAAACAGGTGTGGGTGAACAGCGCGGCCTGGGCCTGCACCGCCTGCACCACCCGGGGGTGGCAGTGGCCGGTGTTGACTACGGCGATGCCGGCGCAGAAGTCGATGTGACGGCGGCCTTCAACGTCCCAGATCTCGGCGTTGTCGGCACGGGACGCGTACACGGCATGGGCGCTGCCGATGGCGCGCGCCACGCTGGCGGCGCGGCGCCGGGCCAGTTCCTGCTGGGTGGCGGGCATGGGAGGGGTTTCGCGTTTCATTTCTTGAGGGCCACGTCGAGGGGAACCGGGGTTGAAATCGTCCACTTGTCGGCAATGCCAGGCTTGCCATTGCGGATTTCGGAGATCAGCAGCGGCACGCTGTCCTGGATGTGCAGCTTGTCGGTGAAGGTGCGCGGGCCGAACAAGGTCGGCTCCTTGTTCATGCGGTTGAGCTGTGCCACCACGGCGTCGCCTTCGGTGGAGCGGGCGCGCTCCACCGCCTTGGCCCACAGGTCGAGGAGGATGTAGCCGGGGTAGGCGTACATGCTGGAGGGGCGCTCGCCGAACTTGCGTTCGAAGGCCTTGTTGAAGGCCTCGACCTGGGGGTTGGGGTCGTCGCCGTAGATCGAGCCCTGCACCGGCACCACGAAGTTGGACAGGTTGGGCACGGCGCTGAGCCAGTACGTGCCATCCATGGCGCTGCCGTTGAGGATGAGCGACTGGATGCCGGCGGCCCGGATCTGGCGCACCGCGCTGGCGCCGCCCGGGGCGTAGGAGCACAGCATGATGGCGTCCGGCTCCTTGGGCAGGGCCTTGATGCGGGTGATCTGCGAGGCGATCGAGGCGTCGTCGTTCTTGAACGTGTCGCGCCCCACCACCTCCAGCGGCTTGAGCGAGCCCGCCATCCAGTCGAAGCCTTTGCAGATCGACTTGTTGTATTCGATCATGGTGTCCAGCAACACGTAGGCGCTGCGCACGTTGCGGCGCTGGACCGCCCACTCGGCCATGGTGGCGCCCTGCACCGCCGCGATGATGGAGCCGCTGAACGAGCGTTTGCCCACGCCCTGGATACCGGCCTTGGCGTCCTCGGCGCACAGGAACATCGAGACCTTGCCGGCCTTCTCGGCCGCCAGTGCAGCCGGTGCGCCGAAGTCGTAGTCGCAACTCACCACCAGCATCTCGGCGCCCTGCTCCAGCAACTGCAGGCCGGCCTTGGCGGCCTGCGCACGGTCGGTCTTGGTGTCGGCGAACAGCGTCTTGATCTTGCGGCCCATGAGGCCACCGGCGGCATTGATCTCGTCGATGCGGATCAGCGCGGCACGGGTGGCCGGCGTGTCGTAGGCCTCCATCCAGCCGGTCTTGGCGGTGGCAAAGCCCACCAGCACGTCCTTGGGTTGCGCCTGCACGGACAGCGCGGCGCCGGCACCCGCCAGCCACAAACAGGCCCGAGTGGCCCAGCGTAAAACGCGTGTGTTCATCTGAACTTCTCCTGAAAAAGGGTCTTCTCGACCCGGTTTAACGACCGGCGCGACCAAAGCGCCATTCGGTGCCGCCCATCAGCCCTTGCGGACGGAACACCAGCACCACCACCATCAACACCCCCACCACCACCTCCTGGGTGCCGCCCGGCGCGCGCAGCACCACGCCGGCCAGCGCCACCCCCTGCTCCAGACGGATGAGCAGCTCCACCAGCAGCGTGGTCACGACCACGCCACACACCGCGCCGGTCAAGGAGGCGCTGCCCCCCAACACCAACATGGCGATCAACAAAAAGGTCTGGCCGAGGTAGAAGGCGTCGGGGTTGACCACGCCCAGAAACTGCGCCTGCAGGGCGCCGCCCAGTCCCATCAGGGCACCGCTGAGGGTGAAGGCCAGCAAGGCCACGGCGTACAGGTTCACGCCGCTGGCGCGGGCGGCCACGCTGTCCTCACGCAAGGCACGCAGCTGCATGCCCCAGGCCGAGCGACCGTGCAACTGCACCAGCACCAGCACGGCACAGGTCCAGGCCAGGGCGGTCCACAGGTCCACCTCGGTCGGGATGCCCACCACCGAGCTGGTGCCACCGGTCACCGACTCCCAGTTCGAGAAAACCACGTTCACCACCGCCAGCAGCGCGAAGGTGGCGATCGAGATGGCGATGCCCGACAGGCGCATCAACACCAGGCCCGCGAGCACGGCCAGTGCCCCCGCCAGGCCTGCCGCGCCCAGCACCGAGACGACATGCCCGCTGGACTGCGCCAGCACCCAGTCCGGCAGGCCCGGCAGCGTGTAGGCCTTCATTTCGACCGGCACCGACAGCCAGGCCGCGCCGTAGGCGCCCACGCACATGAAGGCCACGTGGCCAAAACTCATGAGGCCAGAGTGCCCAATGAACAGGTGCAACGACGCCACCAACACGATGCGTATCAGCAATTCGCTGACCGTGCGCTGCGCGGCCGGACCGCCCACGGCAAAGGCCAGCATGCACAAGACGAGCAAGGACAGCGACAGCAGCAGCGGCGTGTCGAGCTCGCGCCAGAGGGAAGAAGTGGGGGAAGTCATGGCAGGCTCACACGCGTTGGGAAGAGGCGGCGCTTCCCATCAGTCCGGCGGGGCGCCAGACCAGCAGGGCGATGACCGCGAGGTAGACAAAGGCGTCGCGAAAAGGCCGCGCGTCCATGGGCAGCCAGGTCTGCAACTGGGTGCTGACGATGCCGATGAGAAAACCCGCCAGCACCGCGCCGCTGAGGCTGCCCAGACCGCCGATGACGGTGGCCACGAAAGCGACCAGCATCATCGATCCCCCCATGCGGATGTCGGCCACACCTGTTTTGGTCAGCATCAGCAGACCCACCACCGCAGCCAAAGCCCCCGACAACCCGAAAGCCACCAGGATGACGCGGTTGGCGCGCACACCCAGCATGCGCGCCATGGTGAAGTCCTCGGCAGCGGCCCGCATCTCCAAGCCGATGCGCGTGCGTGCCAGCATCCACGCCAGCCCGAGCAGCAGCACGAGTGCAATCGCTATGGTGATCAGTTGCAGCGCGGGCACACGCACACCCGCCAGATCCATCGGCAGGTTGAGCGCAGGCCACAGGTCCACCGACTTGGGGCGGCTGCCGTACAGGGCCAGCAGCAGGTTGAGCAAGACCGTGCCGACGGCAAAGGACGCGACCATGGTGGTGGCCGCCTGCGCATGCCGCAGGCGCCGGAACACCAGCAGCTCCAGCCCGATGGACAGACCAGCACCGACCGCCAGCACCGCAGGCACCAGTACAGGCGCCGGCAACACGCCCAGGCCCATGTGGGTGACGGCGGCGGTGCCCGGCAGGATCAAGGCAAACGCGCAGACGGAGATGACGTCGCCCCAGGCGAAGTTGACCAGGCGCATGACGCCGAAGATCAAGGCGATGCCCAGCGCTGCCAGGGCATAGAGGCTGCCCAGTGCCAGGGCATCGATGGCATGTTGAACCCATGTGTTCATGACCGACCTTTCACACGCCGAAATAGGCGGACTGGATGTCCTGTGGCGCGAGCTGGCGGGCGAGGCCCTCCAGCACCACCCGGCCGCCACGCACCATCACCATGCGGGCGCCGGTCATGACCACGCGCGCCGAGCTCTGCTCGACGATCAGCAGGGACAGGCGCCGACGGGCCTGCAGGTCGAGCAGTGCGGCATACACCTGATCGGTCACCTTGGGTGCCAGACCGAGCGAGGGCTCGTCGATGGCCAGCAGCCGAGGGGCCGTCATCAGCGCGCGGGCGATGACCAGCATCTGCTGCTGCCCACCAGACAACAGCCCGGCGGCCGAATGCGCGCGTTCGCGCAAGACCGGGAACACGCCCAGCAACTGATCCAGATCGCCCTCGATGGCGTGGCGGTCGCGCCGCAGGCCACAGCCCACTCGCAGGTTGTCCAACACGCTGAGACCGCCGAACACCTGCCGCCCCTCGGGCACCATGGACAGGCCAGCGGCGGCAATGCGTTCGGCCGCCCGGCCGGTGATGTCCTGCCCAGCCAGGCGGATGGTCCCCGCGCCGGGCTTGACCACACCCGCCAAGGCCTTCATCAGGGTGGATTTGCCAGCCCCGTTGGGGCCTGTGACCATCACGGTCTCGCCTTCGGCCATGCGCAGGGACAGGCCACGCAAGGCCTGGATGCCGCCGTAGGCAACACTCAGGTTCTGGATGTCGAGGATGTCCATCGCGCTGTCAGCCCAGGGCCGCCTCCACCTCTTGTCCGACGTCGGCCACCGTGCCCATGTAGGCGTGGCGCACCACGTCGCTGGACTGGATGTGTGCGGGTGCGCCAGCGTCGATGACCTGCCCGGAGTCGAGCACCACGATGTGCTGGCAGCTCTCCAGCACCATGCGCACGTTGTGTTCGATCAGCAGCACGCCGCAGCCTCGCTCGGCCGCCATGGCGCGAACCATGGTGGCGAGCCCGGCCGCCTCGTGCTCGGACATGCCGGCCGCCGGCTCGTCCAACAAAACAAAACGCGGATCGCCCATGAGCGCACGGGCGATGGCCACGCGGCGCTCGTCGGTGTAGGGCAAAGCGCCGGCTTGGCGGTGCGCCAGCGCCTGCAGGCCAAGGCCCTCCAACATCTCCCAGGCCTGCGCCCGCGCCTGGGCCCGGCGGGCGCCGAGCGCAGCTGCCGCAATGGCGAGGTTTTCGATCACATCCAGCTGTCGAAACAGCCGTCCGGCCTGGAAGGTGCGCGCAATGCCCCCGCGCCGGAACACATGCGCGCCCCCGCCGTTGAGGAGCCGGTCGCCCAGCGACACGCTGCCCATGCTGGGCACCTGAAAGCCCGACAGCACATTCACCATGGTGGTCTTGCCCGCGCCGTTGGGACCGATCAAGCCGACAACCTGCCCAGGCGTGACCGCGAGATCCACCTGATGCAGGGCACGCAGGCCGGCATAGGTCACCCCCACACCTCGCGCGATCAAGTTGTCGGTGCTCGTCATGAACTGCTCCCGTTCTCGCCCTCAGCGGGCCTGGATGACGTAGGTGCCGGTGGCATCGAGGGTGCAGACCCAATCCGGCTGAACCACGATGGTCGTCGTGGGTTCTTCGATCACGGCAGGGCCAACCACCGTGTCGCCCTCGCCCAGCCGTTCACCGTCGTAGACCGGCGTGTTCTGCGCCAACGCATCGGCCGAGAACACCATGTCGCGGTGCCCTTTGAGTGCGACGTCTGCGCCCTGGCCGGGCGCCAAGGCTTGGCGTGGCAACGGCGGCGTGTGGCCACTGACGGTGCTTTCGATGTTGACCACTTCGATGGCGCTGTCGGGCTCGTCGTAGGTGAAGAGCTGGCGGTGCAGCGCATGGAAGGCGTGGCGTATGCCGTCGATGGTGGCCGCATTGACCGGGAGGTCACCGATGTCCACCGTGCATTCGTGGACCTGGCCCACGTAGCGCATGTCCAGGCTGCGGTGAAAGCCCACGCGCTCCCGGTCGATGCCTTCGGATTTCAGGGCGGCCACCGCCTCCCCCTCCAGGT
>CAYUAH010000155.1:0-8416 GCA_964442375.1 uncultured Hydrogenophaga sp.
TGCACGGCATCCAGACCAGCGGCAACTGCATCCGCAACATCACCAGCGACGAGCGTGCCGGCATCGCGGTGGACGAAATCGCCGACCCTCGCCCTGTCGCCGAAATCCTGCGCCAGTGGAGCACCCTGCACCCCGAGTTCGCCTTCCTGCCGCGCAAGTTCAAGATCGCCATCACCGGCGCGCGCGAAGACCGCGCCGCCATCCACTGGCACGACGTGGGCCTGCAACTGGTGCGCAATGACACCCAAGCACTGGGCTTCAAGGTGCTGGTGGGCGGTGGCATGGGCCGCACCCCGGTGGTGGGCACCACCATCCGCGAGTTCCTGCCGTTTGACCAGATCCTGAACTACCTGGAAGCCGTGGTCCGCGTCTACAACCGCTGGGGCCGCCGCGACAACATCTACAAGGCGCGCATCAAGATCCTGGTGAAGGCCGAAGGCCAGCGCTACACCGACGAGGTGGAAGCCGAGTACAAGCGCATCGTCGAACAGGACGGCGCACCCCACACCATCCGCGCCGCCGAATACGAGCGCGTGGCGGCCCACTTCGTGCCGCCGGCCCTGAATTGCGACCGCAAGAGCGCCGACGCCAAGATCGCCCACATCCTGCGCGCCGCCGCCGAGGACGACGTGGAGTTTGGCCGCTGGCTGCAGCAGAACGTGGCCCCGCACAAGAACCCCGACCTGCGCGCTGTCACGCTGTCGTTCAAGCGCCTGGGCCAGGCCCCGGGCGACGCCACCGCCGACCAGCTCGACGCCGTGGCCGACCTGGCCGACCGCTACAGCGCCGGTGAAGTGCGCGTGACCCACGACCAAAACCTGCTGCTGCCCTGGGTGCGCTGCGACCAGCTGCCGGAAGTCTGGCGCGAGGCCCGCCGCCTGGGCCTGGCCAAGCCCAACATCCGCCTGCTGACCGACATGATCGCCTGCCCCGGCGGCGATTTCTGCGACCTGGCCAACGCGCGCTCTATTCCTGTGGCAGAGGCCATCACCGCCCGCTTCCAGGATCTGGACGAGCTGCACGACCTGGGCGAGATCGACCTGCACATCAGCGGCTGCATCAACAGCTGCGGCCACCACCACAGCGGCCACATCGGCATCCTGGGCGTGGACAAGGACGGGCAGGAGTGGTACCAGATCACGCTGGCCGGCTCCGACGGTTCGGCACTGAGCGGCCCCACACAAGCCGGCAAGGTGGTCGGCCCCTCGTTTGCCGCGAACGAAGTGACCGAAGCGGTCGAGGCCATCCTCGACGTCTACCGCGCCCAGCGCGCCAGCGGCGAGAACTTCATCACCGCCCTCAAGCGCATTGGCCATGAGCCCTTCAAGGCCGCCGCCAACGGCGTGCGCGTGGCCACCGCCCGCACGCCCGCCGCTGATGCCGTCACTGAGGCCGCCTGAGCCGCCACGGAGAACCCACATGCAACTGATCGAATCCCAAAACGCCTCCCAAACCGCCTTGCTTGAAGGCACCGGCGTGCTGAGCGTGGCGAACGACACCGACGTCGAAGGCGTGAACCTCGACGGCGTCGCCACCGTGGTGCTGCACTTCCCCAAGTTCACCGATGGCCGTGCCTTCAGCCAGGCGGTGGAGCTGCGCCGCCGCCGCGGTTTTGACGGCACCGTGGTGGCCACCGGCGACGTGCTGGTGGACCAGCTGCTGCAGATGAAGCGCTGCGGCTTCAGCGCCGCCGTGCTGCGCGCCGACCAAAGCCTGCCCGTGGGCGAAAAACTGCTGCGCCACTACAGCGCCTTCTACCAGGGCGACGCGGAGCAACCGGCGCCCCTGTTTGCCCGCCAGGCCGCCTGAAAGCCCCACATGAGCGCCATCGCCCTCTACAACCGCCCCTCGGCCACCTTCGACGCCAAGGTGGCCGCCAGCATCGCGCTGCTGCAGCGCGTGGCGGCCGAGCACCAGAACCTCACCCAGGCCTCCAGCCTGGGCGTGGAAGACATGGTGGTCACCCACCTGATCCACCTGGCCGGCATCGGCTCGGGCATCTTCGTGCTCGACACCGGCAAGCTGCACGCCGAAACGCTGGGCTTGGTCGGCAAGATCGAGCAACGCTATGCCCGCAGCGTCGAGGTCTACCGCCCCAAGGCGGAGGCCACCATCAAGTTCGTCAAGCACCACGGCGAAGAGGCCATGTACCAGAGCGTGGACCTGCGCAAGCAGTGCTGCGACATCCGAAAGATGGAGCCGCTGGCGCGTGCGCTGGCCGGCAAGGGCGGCTGGATCACCGGCCTGCGCCGTGAGCAGTCGGGCGCCCGCGCCGACGTGCCCGACGTGGTGCAGGAGCCTGGTCGCGTCAAGGTCAACCCCCTGGCCGACTGGACCTGGGGCGACGTCTGGCACTTTGTGGCCACGCACGGCCTGGACTACAACCCGCTGCACGACCAGTTCATGCCCAGCATCGGCTGCGCGCCCTGCACCCGCGCCATCGCGGTGGGCGAGGACTTCCGCGCCGGCCGCTGGTGGTGGGAAGAAACCTCCAAGGAATGTGGCCTGCACGTGCAAGCCCTGCCCGAATCACAAACCCAAGGACAGCCGGCATGAACGCCCGCACGGAACCCCAATTGCTGCAAGCCGCCCGCCCCCACCAGCCCCAGCGCTCCCACCTGGACGCGCTGGAAGAGGAAACCATCTTCATCCTGCGTGAAGTGGCCGCCGCCTTCGAGCGCCCCACCCTGCTGTTCTCGGGCGGCAAGGACTCGCTGGTGCTGCTCAAGTGCGCCGAGAAGGCCTTTGGCGTCGGCCGCATCCCCTACCCGCTGCTGATGATCGACACCGGCCACAACTTCAAGGAAGTGACCGATTTCCGCGACTTCCGCGCCGCCGAACTGCAGGCCCGCCTGATCGTGCGCAGCGTCGAAGACTCGATGGCGCGTGGCACCGTGCGCCTGGCCCACCCGGGCGAATCGCGCAACGCCCACCAATCGGTCACGCTGCTGGAAGCGATCGAGGAATTCCGCTTCGATGCCCTCATCGGCGGCGCCCGCCGCGACGAGGAAAAGGCGCGCGCCAAGGAGCGCATCTTCAGCCACCGCGACAGCTTTGGCCAATGGCAACCCAAGGCCCAGCGCCCCGAGCTGTGGAACCTCTACAACACCCGCATCCAGCCCGGTGAACACTTCCGCGTCTTCCCCATCAGCAACTGGACCGAGCTGGACGTGTGGCAGTACATCGCCCGCGAAAACATCGCCCTGCCCGAGCTGTACTACGCCCACCAGCGCGAGGTGGTGGAACGCAAGGGCCTGCTGGTGCCGGTGACCGAACTGACCCCGCCCCGCGATGGCGAAACGGTGGAAACGCGCACCGTGCGCTTTCGCACCGTGGGCGACATCACCTGCACCTGCCCGGTGGAGAGTGAGGCCGCCAGCGCCGACGACATCGTGCTGGAGACGCTCAGCGTCAACGTGAGCGAACGGGGCGCCACCCGCATGGACGACAAGACCAGCGACGCCTCGATGGAAAAGCGCAAGAAGGAAGGGTATTTCTGATGAACGCACTGAAATTCATCACCTGCGGCTCGGTCGACGACGGCAAGAGCACCCTGATCGGACGCCTGCTGGTGGACAGCCGCTCGGTGCTGCAGGACCAGCTGGCCAGCGTCACCTCGGCCGGCGCCCACGGCGCCGAGGACGAGGTGGACCTGGCCGCGCTGACCGACGGCCTGTCGGCCGAGCGCGAGCAAGGCATCACCATCGACGTGGCCTGGCGCTACTTCAGCACCCAGGCGCGCAAGTTCATCATCGGCGACAGCCCCGGTCACGAGCAGTACACCCGCAACATGGTGACCGCTGCCAGCGGCGCCGATGCGGCCGTGGTGCTGGTGGACGCCACCAAGCTGGACTGGCGCGACCCAGCCCTCAAGCTGCTGCCCCAGACCCGCCGCCACAGCCTGCTGGTGCACCTGCTGCGCGTGCCCACCATCGTGGTGGCCATCAACAAGCTCGATGCGGTCGAAGACCCGGCCCTGGCCTTTGCCCACATCCGGGCGCAGCTCGAAGGCTTCGCCGCCGAAGCCGGCATCCCCCTCAAGGCGGTGGTGCCCATCTCGGCCCTCAAGGGCTACAACGTGGTGACGGCCGCCGACGGCTGGGCGGGCTACCAAGGCCCCAGCCTGCTGGACCTGCTGGAGCACCTGCCCAACACCGCTGCCGAGACCGAGCTGCCCTTCTCCTTCGCTGTGCAGTGGGTGGAGAAGTTCTCTTCCTCGGCCGACACCTCACAGGGCCGGCGTGTGTTCTGGGGCCGCGTGGCCACCGGCGGCGTGCAGGTGGGCCAGACGGTGCGCGTGCTGCAGGGCCCGCAGGGCCTGGGCCAGACGGCCACCGTGGCCCAGGTGCTGGACCACACCCGCCAGCCCCATGCCGTGCTGGCTGGTCACAGCGCCGGCATCGTGCTGGACCGCGAGCTGGACGTGTCTCGCGGCGACTGGCTGCTGGCCGCAGGCGAAGCCGCCCCCGCAGCCGACGATTTCGACGACACCCCCGTGGCCTCGCCCATCCCCGTGACGCGCGAGCTGACCGCCACCGTGGCCTGGCTGGACAACGAGGCCCTGGTGCCCGGTCGCGTCTACTGGGCGCTGCACGGCCACCGCTGGGTCAAGACCAAGGTGCGCCGCATCGTGCACCAGGTCAACATCGAGACCCTGGCCGAGACCGACGCCGAGCAACTGCCGCCCAACGCCATCGGCGTGGTCGAGCTGCTGCTGCAGGAGCCCATCGCCGCCCTGCCCTACACCCGCTCGCGCGGCCTGGGCGCCTTGGTGCTGGTGGACACCGCCAGCCACGCCACGGCCGGCGCCGTGATGCTGAGCTGAGATCCTCGGTTGGTCCCCGCCGATTGACACACGTCAATCGACAGGGGCATTGCCCATTTGAAAATGCGCGAAACCCTAAAATCGGGGGTTTCCACCGATTTCCTTCAAAAACCATGACCCACGTCGTCACCGAAGCCTGTATCGCCTGCAAGTACACCGATTGTGTGGACGTCTGCCCCGTGGACTGCTTCCGCGAAGGCCCCAACTTCCTGACCATCGACCCCGACGAGTGCATCGACTGCGCCGTGTGCATCCCCGAGTGCCCGGTCAACGCCATCTACGCCGAGGAAGACCTGCCGCGCGACCAGCAGCACATGATCAAGCTCAACGCCGAGCTGGCCCGCCTGCCCGGCTGGAAGAGCATCACCAAGCGCAAGTCGCCCATGCCCGACGCCGAGGCCTGGAAAGACCAGACCGGCAAGCTCGGCCAACTGCTGCGCTGACGCGCCGGGGGCTGGGCCCCCACGGATTTGTTATCACCGCTGAACCCCTATGGACCCGAAATTGAACCAGCAAGTCATTGACACCGCCCAAGCCCACGAAGGCCCCATCGAAGCCGATGCCGTCATCGTCGGTGCCGGCCCCGTGGGCCTGTTCCAGGTGTTCGAACTGGGCCTGCTGGAGATCAAGGCACACGTCATCGACTCGCTGGCCTACCCTGGCGGCCAGCCGGTGGAGCTGTACCCCGACAAGCCCATCTACGACATCCCCGCCGTGCCCGTGTGCACCGGCCAGGAGCTGACCGACGCCCTGCTCAAGCAGATCGAGCCCTTTGGCGCCACCTTCCACCTCGGCCAGGAAGTGACCGTGGTGCAGAAGCAGGACGATGGCCGCTTCTACGTCGAAACCTCCAAGGGCACGCGCTTCCTGACCAAGACCATCTTCATCGCCGCCGGTGTGGGCGCCTTCCAGCCGCGCACGCTCAAAGTGGACGGTCTGGAGAAGTTCGACGGCTCGCAGCTGTTCTACCGCGTCAAGAACCCCGCCACCTTCGCCGGCAAGAACCTGGTGATCGTGGGCGGCGGCGACTCTGCCCTGGACTGGACGCTGAACTTCGTGGCCGAAGGCCCGAACAAGGCCGAAAGCGTCATCCTGATCCACCGCCGCGACGGCTTCAAGGCGGCGCCCGCCAGCGTGGCCAAGATGCGCGAGTTGTGCGAGCAGTACGAGATGCAGTTCATCGTCGGCCAGGTGACCGGCTACGAGGAAAAAGACGGCAAGCTCACCGGCGCCAAGGTGACGGGTGCCGATGGCGTGACCCGCGTCGTGCCCATGGACATGATGCTGGTGTTCTTCGGTCTTTCCCCGAAGCTGGGGCCCATCGCCGAGTGGGGCCTGGAGATTGAGCGCAAGCAGTTGGTGGTGGACACCGAGAAGTTCTCCACCAGCATCCCCGGCATTTTTGCGGTGGGCGACATCAACACCTACCCGGGCAAGAAAAAGCTCATCCTGAGCGGTTTCCACGAATGTGCTCTGGCCGCCTTTGGCGCCGTGCCCTTCATCTTCCCCGAGAAGAAGGTCTTCCTGCAGTACACCACCACCAGCCCCAAGCTGCACAAGGTGCTGGGCGTGGAGTCGCCGGTGTTCGACTGAGATCACGCCCTTTCATGGAACAACAAGGCCTCCTGTCGGAGGCCTTGTTGTTTTCCAAGGTGCTACGCTGATCGAAAAATATGCCCAGGGAGTCAGCCGCATGAACACGAGCACCATCCCCGCGCCCAGCCGCCGCACCGTTCTGCTGCAAGCCATGGTGTCGGCAGGCTGCCTGAGCGGCTTTGTGTCCCACGCCCTCGCGCGGCCGCTTCTGCCGGTGACCAACGTCACAGGCCTGTACACCGTGTTGGTCGCCAAGATCGCCACGCCGAGGTCCACCCACGACGTTGTGTCGCAGGTGCGCGCCTGGCCGGGGCGCATCGCGGTCGGCGGGGGGCGCTACAGCATGGGCGGCCAGGTGGCCATACAGGCGGGCCTGCATCTGGACATGCGCCAGCTGAACCAGCTCATCTGGCTGGATGTCGCCGCGCGCACCGTTCGGGTCCAGGCGGGCATGTGCTGGCGCGATCTGCAAGACCATCTGGACCGCCATGACCTGGCCGTCAAGACCATGCAAAGCTACGCCAACTTCACCGTGGGTGGCTCCGTCTCTGTCAATGCGCATGGCCGCTATGTCGGACACGGTCCCATTGCCCACAGCGTGCGGGCGTTGCAACTGGTGCTGGCCGACGGTACGGTGATCGAGGCAACGCCTGAGCTGCATGCCAACGTGTTTCGCGCCGCCATCGGTGGCTATGGCGCGGTGGGGATCATCACCGAGGTGGAGTTGGCACTGGCCCGCAACGTCCGCATCCAGCGCAGCGTCGAGCAGGTGCCGCTGGATGCCTACGTCCGCCATGTCCAGCAACAGGTGCTGAGCGATCCGAGCGCCGTGCTGCACAACGCCGACCTCCTGCCCCCGCACTTTGACGCCCCCTTGTGCGTGACCTGGCGGCAGGCCAGCGAACAACAGCCCTTGACCGAAACCGACCGCCTGGTCGAGCGCGGCCGTTCGTACACACTGGAGCAAAACCTCATCTGGGCGCTGACGGAGTTGCCTGGCGGGCACGCGGTGCGCGCGGCTGCCCAGCCCCAACTCAGCACCGGTGCAAGCGTGAAATGGCTGAACCACGAGGCCAGCCTGGATGTGGCGCAGCTCGAACCCCGCACGCGCGCGATGTCCACCTACGCCTTGCAGGAGTATTTCGTGCCCGAGCGGCAGTTGGTGCCTTTTGTGCTGGCCATGGGCCGTATCTTGCGCGCCCATGGCGTCGAGGCACTGAATGTGTCCATCCGGCATTCGCCTGCCGACACGGTCTCGCTCCTGCCTTGGGCCACAGAGGATGTGTTCTCGCTCGTGCTCTACCACAAGCAGCGCACGTGGCGCAGCGCTCAGGAAGTGGTGGGGCGCTGGACCCGCGAACTGATCGATCTGGTGCTGGCGCACGAAGGGCGCTACTACCTGCCGTATCAACTGCACGCCACCCAGGCGCAATTTGAAAGGGCCTACCCCGGCATCGGGCAATTGCGCTTGATCAAGCGCCGGGTGGACCCGGCAAACAAGCTCTCCAACACCATGTGGGCTCGCTATCTTTGACAGCCAACAAAAAACCGCCCGAAGGCGGTTTTTTTGGAGCGTGAGGGCTCAGGCGGTTTCGCCCAGCACGGACACGTTCACTTCGACGTTCACGTCGGTGTGCAGCGACACGTTGACGGTGTAGTCACCCACGGCCTTCAGCGGGCCATTGGGCATGCGCACTTGCGACTTGGCGACGGCAAAGCCTTGCTTGGTCAGCTCTTCCGACACGTCGTGGTTGGTGACCGAACCGAACAGGCGGCCGTCAACGCCAGCCTTCTGGGTCAGCTTGACGGTGAAGCCAGCCAGTTTTTCACCGACGGCCTGGCACTCGGCCAGCTTGGCGGCGGCCACTTTTTCGAGTTCGGCACGGCGTGCTTCGAATTCGGCGATGGCGTTCTGCGTGGCGCGGCGTGCGCGGCCAGACGGGATCAGGAAGTTGCGGGCGTAGCCGTCCTTGACCTTGACGATATCGCCGAGGG
>CAYUAH010000156.1:0-8401 GCA_964442375.1 uncultured Hydrogenophaga sp.
CATCGACGCTGAAGGGTTCATGCAGATCACCGACCGCAGCAAGGACGTGATCAAGAGCGGCGGCGAGTGGATCAGTTCCATCGACGTCGAGAACATCGCCATGGCGCACCCGGGCGTGGCCATGGCTGCCTGCATAGGCATGCCCCACCCCAAGTGGGACGAGCGCCCGATTGTGGTGGTGATGAAGAAGCCCGGTGCGACACTCACCCGCGAGGAGCTGCTGGCCTTCTACGAGGGCAAGATCGCCAAGTGGCAGGTGCCCGACGACGTGGTGTTCGTGGATGCCATCCCGCTGGGCGCCACCGGCAAGATGCAGAAGATGACGCTGCGCGAGCAGCTCAAGGGCTACACGCTGCCGGGCGCATGAGGTTGGGCGGATGACGCTGCGTTGCCTCTTTCTGGTGCTGCTGGCCTGGCTGGGCGGGCCGGCGTTGGCACAACAGGGCCAGACGGTTCGCATCGCCTTCATCGACCCCTTGTCGGGCCCGATGGCTGATGTGGGCCGCAACAGCCTGTTGAGCTGGCAGTTTGTGGCCGAACGTCACAGTGGCAACAACCCGGCCGGCGTGCGTTTTGTGGTGGCGCCGTTCGACAACAAGGGGTCGCCACACGAAAGCCTGAACGCCCTCAAGGCCGCCATCGACCAGGGCTTTCGCTACGTGGTGCAAGGCAACGGCTCGGGCGTGGCCCATGTGCTGGCCGATGCGATCGCTCGCCACAACGCGCGCCGCCCCGAGGCGCCGGTGCTGTTGCTCAACTACGCCGCCACCGACCCTGCCCTCACCGGGGAGCGCTGCAGCTACTGGCACTTCCGCATCGAGGCCGACACCACCATGAAAGTGGCTGCGCTGATCGATTTTCTTGCTGGGCAGCCCGAGCTGCAAAAGGTCTACCTGCTCAACCAGGACTACGCCCACGGCCAGCAGTTGGCGCGTTATTTCAAGGAGGCGCTGGCCGAGCGCCTGCCGGCACTTCAGGTGGTGGGCGAGGAGCTTCACCCCGCCTTTCAATTGCGCGATTTTGGACCGCAGGTGCAGCGTGTGCTGGCCTCGGGCGCGCAGGCCGTGGTCACAGGCAACTGGGGTGAAGACTTTGTGTACTTGGTGCAGGCGCTGCAGGCCGCCAAGGCGCAGTTGCCGCTGTTCACCTACTACGCCGCCTTGCCTGGCGCGCCCAGGGCGCTGGCCCAGGGGCGCCTGCCCATGCCGGTCTACCAGGTGGCCTTGCACCACAACAACCCGGAAGGTGAGATGGGGCGCCTGGCAGGGGATTTCCGGCGCCGGCACAAGCAGGACTTCGTCGTCTACGCCACGCACACTGGCATACAGATGCTGGGCGCTGCCATGGCGCGCGCGCGCAGCACCGACACCCGCCGCGTGGCCGACGTGCTGGGCGGCATGGACTTTCCCATGCTGGGCGGCACGGCCACGATGCGTGCGGCCGATCACCAGCTGCAGCTGGGACAGTACATCTCACGCTGGCAGCCGGTGGACGCGCGCCACCCGGTGGGCGCCGAAGGCACGGGCCACACCTTTGTGCCGCTGCAGTACGTCGGTGCGCCGGTGCTGTCGCAGCCGGTGCGCTGCAACATGCCTCGGCCCTGACGTGGAGCTGCTGGCCCTGTCCCTGCTGAATGGCCTGAGCTACGGTTTGCTGCTGTTCATGCTCAGCGCCGGGCTGACGCTGATCTTCAGCCTCATGGGCGTGCTCAACTTCGCTCACGGCAGTTTCTACATGCTCGGTGCTTACCTGGCGCACAGCCTGTCGGCGGTCTGGGGGTTCTGGTGGGCCTTGCTGGTGGCGCCGCTGCTGGTGGGGGCGCTGGCGGCGCTGTTCCACGCCCAGGTGCTGCGGCGCGTGGCGGTGCATGGCCACGTTGCCGAGCTGCTGGTCACCTTTGGCCTGAGCTACGTGCTGCTAGAGGCCGTGCAACTGGTTTGGGGCCGCGGCCCGGTGGACTACCGCGTGCCGGCTGGACTCTCGGGCAGCCTGTTCACGCTGTGGGAGGTGCGTTTTCCCGCGTACCGCGCTTTCAGCATGGCCGTGGCCCTGCTGGTGTTGGGCGCGCTGGCGCTGTGGCTGCGCCTGAGCCGGGGCGGGCTGGTGGTGCAGGCCGCGCTGGGCCACCCGCAGATGGTGCAGGCGCTGGGCCACGACGTGCCACGCGTCTTCATGGGCGTGTTCGCCAGCGGCGCGGCCCTGGCGGCGCTGGCCGGTGTGCTGGGGGGCAACGCCTTCGTCACCGAGCCCGGCATGGCCGCCACGGTCGGCTCCATCGTGTTTGTGGTGGCGGTGGTGGGGGGCCTGGGCTCCTTGTGGGGCGCCTTCTGGGCCTCGCTGCTCATGGGCATGTTGCAGACCGCCGCCGTGTCCCTGGACCTGCCCTTGGGCGGCGTGCGCCTGAGTCAGCTCGCGCCGCTGCTGCCCTTCGCCTTGCTGGTGCTGATGCTGGCGCTGCACCCGCGTGGCCTCATGGGCCAGCGCGAAAGCTGAGCCATGGATCGACCCTCTTTTGCGCCGGTCTTCTGGCCCGTGCTGGGCTTGTTGTTTCTCTGCACACCGCTGGTGCTGGAGAGCCGGCACGCCTTGGGGCTGGCCTCGCAGATGGGCATTGCGGTGCTGGCTTGCATGAGCTTTCACCTGCTGTGGGGGCAGGTGGGTCTGCTGAGTTTTGGCCACGCCGCCTACACCGGTGCGGGCGCCTACCTGTGCATGCACACGCTGCAGGCCTTGAGCGCCCAGGCGTGGCCGCTACCCGTGCCGCTGTTGCCTGTGCTGGCCGGCGCGGGCACGGCGCTGCTGGCGCTGCCACTGGGGTGGTTGTCCACCCGCCGACCGGGCACACCGTTTGCCATGATCACCTTGGGTGTTGGTGAGCTGGTGTGGGCCCTGGCCGTGATGTGGCCGGCCTGGTCGGGCGGGGAGTCCGGGCTGTCGGGCAACCGCGCCGCCGGTCCGCGCTGGGGTGCCTGGGACTTGGGCCAGGCTGCGCACCTCCACCTGCTGATCGCGGTCTACACGGTGCTGGGCGTGGCCCTGGTGTGGGGCCTGACGCGCACCACCTTCGGCCGTCTGCTCAATGCCGTGCGCGACAACCCGCTGCGTGTGCCGCTGCTGGGCTACGACCCGCAACGCCTGCGCCTCATGGCCTTTGTGTTCGCCGCCTTTCTCGCCGGTGTGTCGGGGGCGCTCGCGGCCCTGCACCAGGAAATCGTCACGCCCGAGCTGTTCAGCATCCACCGCTCCGGCGGCCTGCTGCTGTTCACGCTGCTGGGCGGCGCCACCCTGCTCGGGCCGGTGTTGGGCGGCGTGTTGATGGTGGCGGTGATGGTGGGGCTCTCAAGCGTGACGCCGGCATGGTTGCTGTACACCGGCCTGGTGTTCATGCTCGGTGTGGTGTGGGCGCCTGATGGCGTGGCTGGCCTGCTGCTGCGTGGCTGGCAGGCGTTTGCCCAAGGGCGGTGGCGTCCGAGCGCCCGCTGGGTCGGGCGGATGCTGGCCGCCCTGTGTGTGCTGGCGGGCGGGGTGGCCCTGGTGGAAATGGCCTACCAGCTGCCGCAGCACGACACGCTGGGCCCGGTGCGGCAATTGGCTGGCCTGGCGCTGGACACCCGAGCGCCCACGGCGTGGGCAGCGGCCTGCGGCTTGCTGCTGCTGGGCGCGGCCCTGTGCTGGGTGACGCGCCCACGTCCGGAGGCGCCGCCATGAATGCCCTGGAGGTGGCTGGCCTGCACCAGCGATTCGGTTCCACCGAGGTGTTGCGCGGCGTCAACCTGCAAGTGCGCCCGGGCGAGCGGCTGGCGCTGATCGGTCCCAACGGCGCGGGCAAGTCCACGCTGTTCAACACCATCAGCGGGCTGCACCTGCCCAGCGCCGGTGAGATCCGCCTGTTCGGGCGCGCCATCACCGCGTTGCCGGTAGACCAGCGCCACCGCCTCGGGTTGGCGCGCAGCTTCCAGATCAGCCAGATCTTCCCCCGCCTGACCGTGCGCGACCACCTGCGCTGTGCCGCTTGCTGGCCCGACGGTCAAGGCTACCGCTTCTGGCGCCTGCTGGGTCGCCAGCAGGCACTCAATGCCCGTGTCCAGACCTGGCTGGAGCGCCTGGGTCTCACCGAGCGCGCCGAGCACACTGCCGCCGCGCTGAGCTACGCCGAACAGCGCACCCTAGACATTGGCATGGCCCTGGTGAGCGATGCCGAGCTGCTGCTGCTCGATGAGCCCACTGCCGGCATGAGCCGCAGCGAGACCGCGCGTTTTGTGCCCCTGCTGCGCGAGCTGACCGAGGGCAAGACGCTGTTGATGGTGGAGCACGACATGGGCGTGGTGTTTGAATTGGCCGATCGCATCGCGGTGCTGGTGCAGGGCGAACTGCTGGCCTGCGACACCCCGCAGGCCATACGCGCCAACCCGGCGGTGCAGCGTGCCTACCTGGGCCAGGCCCACGGAGGCAGCCCATGATCGGCGCCCTGGTGGTGGACGGCCTGCACGCGGGCTACGGGCAGAGCAGGGTGCTGCAAGGCGTGGCTTTCGAGCTCCAGACCGGCCAGGTCCTGGCGGTGTTGGGTCGCAATGGCTCAGGCCGCAGCACCCTGGCGCGCGCGCTGATGGGTCTGTTGCCGGCGCGAGGCAGCGCGCGCTGGCAAGGCCGGGAGCTGCTGGGCCTGCCCCCCCACGCCATCGCCCGCCTGGGCGTGGCCTACGTGCCCGAAAGCCGCGACGTGTTCCCCCGTCTGAGCGTGTTGCAGAACCTGGTCCTGGGGCAGCAGCCGCGTGCGGCGCGCCCGGCACAGTGGACCCCCGAGCGGGTGTTCGACAGCTTTCCGGCGCTGGCCGCACGGCGCGACGTGGCGGCCGGCGTGTTGTCGGGCGGCGAGCAGCAAATGCTCAGCCTGTGCCGCGCGCTCATGGGGGCGCCGCAGTTGCTGATCGTGGACGAGCCCACCGAAGGCCTGGCGCCGCAGGTGGTGGCGCAGGTCGATGGGCTGCTGCGCGAGCTGCGCGCCCAGGGCCTGGCGGTGCTGCTGATCGAACAGAAGCTGGACCTGAGCCTGGCCGTCGCCGACCGCGTGGCGGTGATGGGACATGGGCGCTTCGTCTTTGATGGCACACCCGCCGAGCTGAAGACGTCGCCCGGCGTGGTGCGTGAGTGGCTCGAGGTGTGAAACAGACAAGCAGGTGACACCCGGTCGTGGGCGCGCCGCACAAAATCCCTACAATTGCAAAAAAACGAACGGTCGTTCTTTTTTTTGAAATTTCGTCAACCCAAGGAGACTTCATGACCGCGCATTACCAGAGTCACGGCGACGTGGCCATCATCACGCTGGACAACCCGCCCGTGAACGGGCTGGGCCTGAGCACCCGCCAGGGCATCGTGGCCGCGCTGGAGCAGGCCAATGCCGATGCCGCCATCCGCGCCGTGGTGTTGACGGGCGCGGGCAAGGCCTTCTCCGGCGGCGCCGACATCCGCGAGTTCGGCAGCCCCAAGGCGCTGCAAGATCCCAACCTGCTGAGCGTCATTCTGGCGCTGGAAAACTTCGCCAAGCCCATCGTGGCCGCCATCCACAGCGTGTGCATGGGCGGTGGCCTGGAGCTGGCCCTGGGCGCCCACTACCGCGTGGCCGCGCCCGGCTGCAAGGTGGCCCTGCCGGAAGTGAAGCTGGGCCTGATTCCCGGCGCCGGTGGCACGCAGCGCCTGCCGCGTGTGCTGGGCGTGGAGGCCGCATTGAACATGATCGTCAGCGGCGAAGCCGTCAACAGCGAGATGCTGGCCCAGGTGCCTGGTCAGAAGCTGTTCGACAAGCTGGCCGCCTCGGCCGAGTCGCTGATGGAGGAAGCCCTGGCCTTTGCGCGCAGCGTCGCGGACGCGCGCCCGCTGCCCCTGGTGCGCAACCTGCCCGCCAAACACCCGCAGGGTGACGCCTATTTCCAGTTCGCGCGCAACATGGTCAAGGGCATGAGCAAGAACTTCCCCGCGCCCGCCAAGTGTGTGGACGCGGTGGAAGCCGCCACCAAGAAGAAGTTCGCCGACGGCATGGCCTTCGAGCGCGAGATCTTCATCAACCTGATGTGGACGTCTGAGTGCCGTGCGCTGCGCCACCTGTTCGTGGCCGAGCGCGCCGCCAGCAAAATCCCCGACGTGCCGGAAGACACGCCCAAGCGCAACATCCAGTCGGTGGCCGTGATCGGTGCTGGCACCATGGGCGGCGGCATCTCGATGAACTTCCTCAACGCGGGCATCCCGGTCAAGATGCTGGAGATGAAGCAGGAGGCGCTGGACCGGGGCATCGCCACCATCCGCAAGAACTACGAAGCCCAGGTCAAGAAGGGCAAACTCAAGCAGGACAAGTACGAGCAGCGCATGGCCTTGCTGAGCACCACGCTCGACTACGCCGACCTCAAGGACGCCGACCTCGTGATCGAGGCCGTGTTCGAGGAAATCGGCGTCAAGCAAAAGGTGTTCGAGGCGCTGGATGCGGTGATGAAACCCGGCGCCATCCTGGCCTCCAACACCTCCACGCTGGACGTCAACAAAATCGCGAACTTCACCAAGCGCCCGCAAGACGTGGTGGGCCTGCACTTCTTCAGCCCGGCCAACGTGATGAAGTTGCTGGAGGTGGTGCGTGGCGACGCCACCGCCAAGGACGTGCTGGCCACCGTGATGAGCGTGGCCAAGAAGATCAAGAAAACGGCGGTGGTGTCCGGCGTGTGTGACGGCTTCATCGGCAACCGCATGGTCGAACAGTACGCCCGCCAAGGTGGTTTCCTGCTCGACGAAGGCTGCACCCCCGAGCAGGTGGACAAGGCGATCGAGAAGTTCGGCTTTGCCATGGGCCCCTTCCGCATGGGCGACCTGGCCGGCAACGACATCGGCTGGGCCATCCGCAAGCGCCGCGCGGTCGAGTACCCCGACATGAAGTACAGCAAGACCGCCGACCTGCTGTGCGAAAAGGGCCGCTACGGCCAGAAGACCGGTGCCGGCTGGTACGACTACGTGCCGGACAAGCGCGATGCCATCCCCAATGCCGAGGTGGTCAAGATGATCGAGGACCACCGCGCCTCGCTGGGCATCACGCCGCGCAAGATTTCCGACGAGGAAATCGTGCAGCGCCTGGTGTTCTCCCTGGTCAACGAGGCCGCCCACATCCTGGAAGAGGGCATTGCCAACAAGGCCAGCGACATCGACGTGGTCTACATCTTCGGCTACGGCTTCCCGGTGCACCGCGGCGGCCCGCTGAAGTACGCGGACGAGGTGGGCCTGTTCAACGTGGCCCAGGCCATGAAACGCTTTGCGCAGAACCCGCTGGACGACGCCACATTCTGGCAACCCGCGCCCCTGCTGGCCCGCCTGGCGGCCGAAGGCAAGACCTTCAATTGATGGCCGTTGAGCGTGAGGCGTTGGACGTTGAGCGTCAAGCTCCCCTTCGCTGAACGCTCAACCCAGAACGCTCAACCCAAAGGATCCCCACCATGACTTCCGCACTGATCGTATCGACCGCACGCACCCCCCTGGCCAAGAGCTGGAAGGGCGCGTTCAACATGACCCACGGCGCCACGCTGGGCGGCCACGCCGTGCAACACGCCATTTCGCGCGCCGGCATCGAGGCCGGCGAAGTCGAAGACGTCATCATGGGCTGCGCCACGCCCGAAGGTGCCACCGGCGCCAACATCGCGCGCCAGATCGCGCTGATGGCCGACTGCCCCATCACCGTCTCGGGCATGACCGTCAACCGCTTCTGCTCCTCGGGCCTGCAGACCATCGCCCTGGCGGCCCAACGCATCATCGCTGGCGAAGGCGACGTGTTTGTGGCCGGCGGCGTGGAGAGCATCTCCTGCGTGCAGCAGGAAATGAACCAGCACATGCTGCAAGACCTGATGCTGGCCAAAAAGAAGCCGGAAATCTACTGGAACATGCTGCAGACCGCCGAGCAGGTGGCCAAACGCTACAACATCGGCCGCGAAGCGATGGACCAGTACGGCGCTGCCAGCCAGCAAAAGGCCACGGCCGCGCTGGAAGCGGGTCTGTTCAAGGACGAGATCGCTCCCATCACCGTGACCGCCGGCGTGGCCGACAAGGTGATGGGACTGACGACCAAAAAGGTCACGGTGGAGAACGATGAAGGCATCCGCGCCGGCACCACGTTTGAAGGCATACATGGCCTGCGCTCGGCGCTGCCCGGCGGCCTGGTGTCGGCCGGCAACGCCAGCCAATTCTCCGATGGTGCGGGCGCCTGCGTGCTGATGGACGAAAAGCTGGTGAGCCAGCGTGGCCTCAAGCCGCTCGGCCGTTTCCTCGGTTTTGCGGTGGCCGGCATCGGCCCGGTGTTCGCCGTGCCCAAGGTGCTCAAGAAGCTGGGCCTTACCGTGAACGACATCGACCTGTGGGAGCTGAACGAAGCCTT
>CAYUAH010000157.1:0-8345 GCA_964442375.1 uncultured Hydrogenophaga sp.
GCGCCGCCCACTCGGTGATGGCGTTCATCTTGATGGTCTGCGCCTGTTCGTCGCTCAGCAGGCTGGCGTCGAACTGATCCCAGGGGATGTCTTTGTCCATGTCCCAGCGGACGGATTCGAGTTGCTTGAAGAGTTCGGGGTAGAGCATGAAGGCCTCATAGCGGTGCGCGCACCGGACAGCCCCCGATTTTAGTGGCAGCACCCCAAAAACCCGCCACTTAAAACCCTTCAGCGCCCCGGTGCTGCCACGCGGTCTTCAGCGGCGGCGCTTGGCTGCTGCGACCATCCGCGTTTTGATGTGGGGACACCACCATGCACGATTGTTCTGTTTCTTTCGCCCGGCGCCGTGCCGGCGTTGCGCTGGTGGGCCTGCTGCTGGGTGCGTCTGCGCAGGCGCAGACTGCGGTGCCCGCACCGTCCGCCATGGCCTGCCCGGCACTGTGGCAACACAGCGTGCCCCGCTTGCAGGACGAAAAGCCCCAGAACCTCTGCCAGTACGCCGGTCGGGTGGTGCTGGTGGTCAACACCGCCAGCTTCTGTGGCTTCACCGGCCAGTACGAAGGGCTGGAGGCGCTGCACCGGCGCTACCGCGACCGTGGCCTGGTGGTGCTGGGTTTTCCCAGCAACGACTTTGGCCAGCAGGAGCCCGGCGCCAACACCGCGATTGCCGACTTTTGCGAAAACACCTATGGCGTGCAGTTCCCGATGTTCGTCAAGACCACGGTGGTGGGGCGCGCCGCCCACCCGCTGTACCGGGAACTGGCCCAGCGCACCGGCGAGTGGCCACGCTGGAACTTCCACAAGTACCTGGTCGGCCGCGATGGCCAACAGGTCAAGACCTACACCAGCGCGGTCGAGCCCCAAAACCCCACGTTGATCAGGGACATTGAGCGAATGTTGTCGACAGCGAAGTGACCGAGAAGTCAAAATGTGACTGAACAGTATTTGTTGCGCCTTGTCGGTTTTATTCAAGGCGATCAAGTCACATTGGAGCATCTCATGGGCGTGAATCGAGGGAACTTTGCGGGCGCAGCCCGGCTCCATGTGGGCGAAACCGTTTTTGTACCGCGCAGACGCCACCCAGGTGGCGCAATCCCGGGGCGCTTCTCCTCCTCCTCCATCCCTCCCTCCTTCGTTTCGGGGCGCTGCGCGGTACTTATCTCTTCTGGTCGGGGGGTCTGAGCGTGTACGCCGACCCCCGCCAACTGCCGCCTCAGCCTGCGGGCCCCCAGCCCCGCGTGGCGGTCATCGGTGCCGGCATTGCCGGCCTGGCAGCTGCCCACACCTTGCGCGGCCACGCCGCCGTGACGCTCTTTGAAGCCAGCGCCACCTTCGGCGGCCACGCCCACACGGTGGACATCACCCTGCCCACGGCCAGAGGTTCGGTGACCCATGGCGTGGACACCGGTTTTCTGGTGCTCAACGAACGCACCTATCCCAAGCTGCTCAACCTGTTTGCCGAGTTGGGCGTGGAGACCGCGCCCTCGGACATGTCGTTTTCGGTGCAGGCGCCAGGCTCGGGCAACGAGCCGCCTCTGGAATGGAGTGGCAGCAGCCTGGACTCCGTGTTTGCCCAGCGCGCCAACCTGCTCAAGCCACGCTTTCTGCGCATGTTGGCCGACATCCTGCGTTTCAACCGCCTGTGCACCCGGCTGGCCACCAGCCAACAAGACCTGACCCCCGACGGCCGCCTGTGGATGCCGCTGGCCGACTTCCTGCGCCGTGAGCGCTTCAGTGACGCCTTCTGCCACGACTACTTTTTGCCCATGATGGCCTGCATCTGGAGCTGCCCTGCCGAGCAGATGCTGCGCTTCCCCGTGGCCACCATGGTGCGCTTCTGCCACAACCACGGCCTGCTGCAGGTCAGCGACCGGCCGCAGTGGTTCACCGTGCGCGGCGGCTCGCGCTACTACGTGGACAAGATCATCGCCCGGCAGCCGGATGCACGCCTCAACAGCCCCGTGCGCGCCTTGCAGCGCGATGGTGACGGCGTGCGTGTGATCACCGAGGGCCGCGCCGAACGTTTTGACCACGTGGTGCTGGCCTGCCACAGCGACCAGGCCCTGGCCCTGCTGGGCGAAGGCGCCACGGCCGACGAGCGCGCGGTGCTGGGCGCCATCCGCTACCAACCCAACCGCGCCGTGCTGCACGCCGATGCCAACGTGCTGCCCACGCGCCGCAAAGCCTGGGCCGCGTGGAACTACGAACGCGCCGCACGCGAGCGCGACGAACACCCGCGTGTCTGTCTGCACTACCTGCTCAACAAACTGCAGCCGCTGCCCTTCGAGCAGCCGGTGGTGGTCTCGCTCAACCCGCTGCGCGAGATCGATGCGAAACAGGTGCTGGGCGAGTACGAATACGCCCACCCGGTGTTCGATCTGGCGGCCATGTTGGCGCAGCAACGCATTCCAGAACTGCAAGGTGTGTTGCACACCCACTTTGCCGGCGCCTGGTGTGGCTACGGCTTCCATGAAGACGGCCTCAAGGCCGGCCTGCAGGCGGCGGCTGGCATCCTGCGCGCCGTCGGCGTGCGCAACGAGGTGGCTCGGTGAGCCAGGCCCAGATCGGTTTTGGTCAGGTGCGCCACACGCGCTTGCGCCCGCGCCGCAACGCCTTTGCCTACCCCACGTATTTTTTGATGTTGCCGCTGCGCGCCCTGCGCACGGATGGCGGCGGCGCACTCGCGCGCAACCGCCGCGCCGCCCTGGCATTTTTTGACCGCGACCACGGCGACGGTGGCGCCGACTGCCTGGCCTGGTTCGATGCCACGCTGCGCACCCACGGCATCACAGACGCCGATGGCGAGGTCTGGCTGCACACCTACCCGCGCGTGCTGGGGCACACCTTCAAGCCGGTGAGTTTCTGGTACGCCCACCGCGCCGACGGCACGCTGCGCGCGGTGCTGGCCGAGGTCAACAACACCTTTGGTGAACGCCACTGCTACCTGCTGGATGCGCCGCGCTACGGCGTGCCGGTGACGGCCGACAAGGTGTTCCACGTCTCGCCGTTCTGCTCGGTGCAGGGCGAGTACCGCTTCGTGTTCATGCGTTGTTCGCGCGATGGCCGTGAGCACACGGTGGTGCGCATCGACCACGACGATGCGCCGCAGGCGGGCCTGGGGCCGCTGATCCAGACCAGCGTGAGTGGCGAGCTGCTGCCGCTGGACGCCACCACCACCCGCCGCGCGCTCTTGAGCCACCCCGCCATGACCTGGGGCGTGGTCGCGCGCATCCACTGGCAGGCGCTGCGCCTTTGGGCGCTCAAGCGCCTGCCGTTTTTCCGCAAACCCGAACCGCCACAGACCCTGGTCACGCCCGGCCACGGTGCCGGTTGATTTTTTGCACAGCCATCTTTTTGCCACGCCCATGACCAACAGCACCACCGCCCCGTTCGCGCTGCCCGCCGGCGCGCCCGCCGCCGCCAGTGCCACCCTGCGCCTGCTGCAGCGCCTGCGTCACGGCCAGCTCACGGTGCAACTGCCCGATGGCGCCTTCCAGCAATTTGGCCAGGCCGGGGGCTTGCATGCCACGCTGCGCCTGCACAACTGGAACGTCTGCGGCGCCGCCCTCAAATCGGGCGACATCGGATTTGCCGAGAGCTACATCGCCGGCGATTGGAGCACCCCCCAGCTGGCCGACCTGCTGCGCCTGCTGCTGCGCAACCGGCATGAAATCGAAGACGTGATCTACGGCACCTGGGTCGGCCGCCTGGCCTACCGCCTGCGTCACCTGCTCCACCGCAACACCAAGACCAACAGCCGAAAGAACATCCACGCCCACTACGACCTGGGCAACAGCTTTTACCGCCTGTGGCTGGACGAGACCATGAACTACTCGTCGGCCCTGTTCGAACACCCGGGCCAGGACATGGTCAGCGCCCAGTGGGCCAAGGTGCACCGCGCGCTGCGCATGGCGCAGGTGCAGCCCGGCGACCGCGTGCTGGAAATCGGCTGCGGCTGGGGCGCACTGGCCGAAGCGGCCACCACCACCTTCGGCGCTTCGGTGGTGGGTGTCACCCTGTCCACCGAGCAACTGGCCTGGGCCAACGAGCGCATGATGCGCCTGGGCACGGCAGGGCGTACCGACCTGCGTCTGCAGGACTACCGCGACATCAACGACGGCCCTTTTGACGCCATCTGCTCCATAGAAATGGTCGAGGCCGTGGGCCGCGAGTACTGGCCCACCTACTTCCAGACCGTGGCCCGCCTGCTCAAGCCCGGTGGGCGCGCCAACATCCAGAGCATCACCATCGCCGACGCGCATTTCGAGCGTTACATCCGCGGCACCGACTTCATACAGCAGTACATCTTCCCCGGCGGCTGTCTGCCCAGCCCATCGGCCTTCCGGGCGCAGGCCGAGGCCGCCGGTCTGGTGGTGGAAGACGCCTTCGCCTTCGGCCCCGACTACGCGGAAACCCTGCGCCGCTGGCGCGAGCGTTTCCTGCACCAGGAGCCGCGCGTGCGCGAACTGGGCTTTGACGAGCACTTTCTGCGCGTGTGGGCGTTTTACCTGGCTTACTGCGAGGCGGCTTTCGACGAAGGCAGCACCGACGTGATGCAGTTCACACTGCGCAAGCCGCACTGAACACCACCATGCTGCGTCGCCAAGTCCTCGTCGCGGTGCCCGCTGTTGTGTGTGCGGGTGCGGCGTGCGCCACCCACGCGGGTGCGCCGGGTTTGTTGCCGGGTGGTCGGCGGCAGGGGCAGGCGCGCTTGCGCTTTTTTGGTTTGTCCGTCTACGACGCGACGCTGTGGACCGAGCCTGGGTTCGATGCATCGGCGTTCTCGCGCCACCGCTTCGTGCTGGAGCTGCATTACCTGCGCACGCTGTATGGCAAAGCCATTGCCGAACGCTCGCTCAAGGAAATGCGTGGCGTGGGCAACGTGAGCGACGCGCAGGCCGCTCGCTGGCTGGAGGTGATGCTCAAACTGTTCCCCGATGTGAAAGAGGGCGACCACATCGCTGGTTTGCACGTGCCGGGCGAGGGTGCGCGTTTCACCCTCAATGAACGCCCACTGGGCGAGGTACCAGACGCAGAGTTCGCGCGCCTGTTTTTTGGCATCTGGCTGTCAACCGCCACCTCCGAGCCGCAGATGCGCACGCAGCTGCTGGCCCAGGCCGGCACCAACCCATGAGCACCGCCGCCGTTCAAGGCATCGCCTCGTTGGAGCAGCCCGGCGGCTGGCGGCACGGGCTGCGCTACGGCCTGCTCGGGCTGCCGCTGGCCTTTGCGGCCTTGCCTCTGTATGTGGTGTGGCCCAACCATTACGCGCGCGAACACGGCGTGTCGCTGGCGGCCTTGGGGGCGGTGCTGCTGGGCGCGCGTTTGTTTGATGCCTTCATCGACCCCTTGATCGGCCGCTGGTGCGACGCCGCCTTTCGCCGCTCCGTGGGCCGCGTGCTGGTGATGGGGGCGGTGGCCAGTGTGGTGCTCGCGCTGGGTTTTGCCGCGTTGTTCTTTCCGCCCTTGGCACTGGGCGGCAGCACGGCCCTGCTGGCCTGGGCCGTGGGCGGGCTGTTGGTCACCTACACCGCCTACAGCGTGGTGAGTGTGGGCCATCAGTCGTGGGGCGCCATGCTGGGTGGCACCGAGGCGCAGCGCGCCCGCGTGGTGGCCTGGCGCGAAGCCCTGGGTCTGGCGGGTGTGGTCACGGCGGCCGTCTTGCCCACACTGGCCGGCCTGGGTGCCACCGTGGCGCTGTTTGTGGTGTTGCTCGCCCTGGGCTGCTGGGCCTGGGCCGGCGCGCTGCGGCCGCAGCCCGATACAGCGCCACGGTCCGAGCCCATCGCTTCTGTGTGGGCACCTTTGCGCCAGCCGGCGTTTGCGCGGCTGCTGGGCGTGTTTTTGGTCAATGGCATTGCCAGTGCCGTTCCGGCCACGCTGGTGCTGTTTTTTGTACAAGACCAGCTGCAGGCGCCGGCCGCCATGGAGCCGGCGTTTCTGGGCACCTATTTCGTCTGTGCCGCCGCCTCCATGCCGGTGTGGCTGCGCCTGGTGGCGCGCCTGGGGTTGGCGCGGGCCTGGCGCCTGGGCATGGGCCTGAGCGTGGCGGTGTTTGCCTGGGCGGCCTTTTTGGGGCCGGGCGACGTGTGGGCGTTTCTGGCCGTGTGTGCCTTGTCGGGCCTGGCGCTGGGTGCCGACCTGGCCGTGCCCGGCGCCCTGCTGGCGGGCGTGGTGGGCGACCTGGGCGAACGTGGCCGTGGCGAAGGCCGCTACTTCGGCTGGTGGAATTTCGCCACCAAGCTCAACCTGGCCCTGGCCGCCGGGCTGGCCCTGCCGCTGCTGGCCTGGTGGGGCTACGCGCCGGGGCAGCGCGACCCGCAGGCGCTGAGCGCCCTCACCTGGGCCTACTGCATCTTGCCCTGCGCACTCAAGCTGGTCGCTGTGGCGGGGCTGCAGCACTTCTTCATCTCCAAGGACAACCGAACATGAAACGACGTGCCGCCCTCAGCGCCGTGGTGCTGGCCGCCGCTGGCGGACTGGCCGCCTGCGCCGGCCCGCAGGTGAGCGACTACGCAGCCGAGAAACCACTGCTCGACCTGGCCGCTTACTTCAATGGCACGCTCGATGCCTACGGGGTCTTCACCGACCGCTCGGGCAAGGTGGTGCGCCGCTTCACGGTGGTGATGGTCTGCACCTGGAACGGCAACGAAGGTGTGCTCGACGAGGACTTCACCTACTCGGACGGCGAGAAGCAGCGCCGCATCTGGCGCCTGAAAAAGCGCCCCGACGGCCGCTACACCGGCACCGCCGACGATGTGAAAGGCGAAGCCCTGGGCCAGGTGGCCGGCAACACCTTTCGCTGGGGCTACACGCTGAACCTGCCGGTGGATGGCAAAGTCTATGAAGTCGAGTTCGACGACTGGATGTACCTCATGGACGACCGAGTCATGCTCAACAAGGCGGTGATGAGCAAGTTTGGCATCAAGCTCGGCGAAGTGACGCTGAGTTTTGTGAAGCGCGCGGGATGAGCGGCATGTGGTGGCGCCCCATCAACCCCCCCATGCGCGACTGGCGTGGCCAGCGCGTGTGGCTGATCGGCGCGTCCTCCGGCATCGGTGAAGCCACCGCGCGTGCGCTGCATGCGCAGGGCGCGCAGGTGGTGGTGTCGGCCCGCAACACGCTGGCGCTGGCCGCGTGGGCGGCCAGACACCCAGGCTCAGCGGCCATGGCGCTGGACGTGACCGATGCATCCGCCGTGGCGGAGGCGGCGCGCACCTTGTTGGCCGGCGGCGGCATCGACCTCGTGATGTACTGCGCCGGCCACTACCGCGAGATGCGCGCCGACGCCTTTGACCTGGCCGAGGTTCAGCGCCACTGGCGCGTGAATTTTGAGGGCGCTCTGTACGTGCTCGACGCGCTGCTGCCGGTGCTGCGCCGCCAGGGGCGCGGCCACATCAGCGTGGTCAGCAGTGTGGCCGGTTACCGGGGTTTGCCCAAGTCGCTGGCCTACGGACCCACCAAGGCGGCGCTCATCAACCTGGCCGAAACGCTGTACCTGGACCTGCGCCACGAGGGTGTAGGCGTGAGCGTGGTCAACCCCGGTTTTGTCGAAACGCCGCTGACCGCACACAACAACTTCCCCATGCCGGGCCTGATCACGCCCGACCAGGCCGCGCAGGCCATTTTGCGCGGCTGGGCGGCGGGGCATTTCGAGATCGACTTCCCCAAGCGCTTCACCTTCTGGATGCGGCTGCTGCGCCTGCTGCCTTCGCGCCCCTATTTCGCGGCCGTGGCACGATTCACCGGACTATGAGTTTCACCACCCACGACACCCGGCTGCAGGCCGTGGCCGATTTTTTCGAGTCGCTGTCGCCGGCCGATCTCGATCGCATCGGCGCTTTCTACGCGCCCGAAGCGCGTTTCAAAGACCCGTTCAACGACGTGCAAGGCCTGCCCGCCATTCGCGCGATTTTTGGCCACATGTTTGTGGTGCTGCACGAACCGCGTTTTGTGGTGACGGGTGGTTTTGCGCAAGGCGACGAAGCCTTCTTAACCTGGGACTTCGTGTTCCGCTTCAAGCGTTTTGACAGCACCACGGTGCAGACCGTGCGCGGCGCCACCCACCTGCGTTTTGCGCCCGACGGCCGCATTGACTTGCACCGCGACTACTGGGACGCGGCCGAGGAGCTGTACGAAAAACTGCCGGTGGTGGGCGGGCTGATGCGCTGGCTCAAGCGGCGCGCGAACAGCTGATCAGACGGGCGGGCGTGTGTCGATGAAGCTCTGGCGCTGCGCCAGTTTGTCTGCCAGCTTGGCCAGGTTGGGGTAGTCGGTGCGCCAGCCCAGCTCGGGGAAGCGGAAGTCGAGGTAGCCCAGGGCGCAGCCCACGGCCACGTCGGCCA
>CAYUAH010000158.1:0-3403 GCA_964442375.1 uncultured Hydrogenophaga sp.
TCGTTCATGCCTTTGACGGCACTGAGTTTTTCTGCCATGTGCAAGCTCAGGCGCCGAAGCGCTTTTCAATGTAGTTTTCGACGATGGTCTGGAACTCGGCAGCGATGCCCTCGCCGCGCAGCGTCAGCGCCTTTTCGCCGTCGATGAACACCGGCGCGGCCGGTGCCTCGCCCGTGCCGGGCAGGCTGATGCCGATGTCGGCATGCTTGCTCTCGCCGGGGCCGTTGACTATGCAACCCATGACCGCGACCTTGAGGTGCTCGACGCCCGGGTACTTGGCGCGCCACACCGGCATGGACGCCCGCAGGTGGTCGTCGATCTGTTTGGCCAGGTCCTGGAACACCGTGCTGGTGGTGCGGCCACAGCCGGGGCAGGCGGTGACACTGGGCACAAACGCGCGCAAACCCAGCGACTGCAGGATTTCGGACGCCACCACCACTTCCTGGGTGCGGGCCTCGCCGGGCTGCGGCGTGAGCGACACACGTATGGTGTCGCCAATGCCCTGCTGCAGCAGCACCGACAACGCGGCGGCGGAGGCCACCGTTCCCTTGGTGCCCATGCCGGCTTCGGTCAGGCCCAGGTGCAGCGGGTAATCGCAGCGCTGGGCCAAGGCCTGGTACACCGCGATCAAATCCTGCACGCCGCTGACCTTGCACGACAACATGATCTGCTCGGGCGCCATGCCCAGCGCCTGCGCCTGGGCGGCGGAATCGAGGGCCGAGGTGATCAGGGCCTCGTACATCACCTGGCGCGCCTCCCAGGGCTGGGCGCGGGTGGCGTTCTCATCCATCAGTGCGGCCAACAGGTCCTGGTCCAGGCTGCCCCAGTTGACGCCGATGCGCACCGGCTTGTCGTGGCGCAAGGCCACCTCGATCATCTGGCCGAACTGGCGATCGCGTTTGTCGCCCCGCCCCACGTTGCCGGGGTTGATGCGGTACTTGGACAGCGCCTGGGCGCAGTCCGGGTGGTCGGTGAGCAGCTTGTGGCCGTTGTAGTGGAAGTCGCCGATCAGCGGCACCTGAATGCCCATGCGGTCCAGCTGTTCGCGGATGTAGGGCACCGCACGGGCCGCTTCGTCGTTGTTGACCGTGATGCGCACCAGCTCGGAGCCGGCCAGGGCCAGCTCTTTCACCTGGATGGCGGTGCCCACGGCGTCGGCGGTGTCGGTGTTGGTCATGGACTGCACACGCACCGGCGCATCACCGCCCACGGTCACCACGTGGTCGCCCCAGACCACGCGGCCCTGGCGCGAGCGCCGCGCGGCGGCCAGGCCCAGCGGAATGGGTTCAGATGCGGCTTGCTGAAGGATGCCCATGCTCATTTCACCTCGAAGCGGGCCACGTTGTTGCGCGCCACGGTCGCCAGATCAAAGGCCTGTCCACGCACCAGCACCTCGGTGGCGTCCACGCGTCCGATCACCACGGCCAAGGGCGATGTGCCGCTCAGTGCCACCGACTCGCCGGCCTTGACAACACGCTGCAGCAAGACCTTGCCGCCGCCGGACACTTCCACCCAGCTGTCGGACTTGGCACGTATGACCAGCACGTCGGCAGGCGGGGCCGTTTCGGAGGCCACCGGCGGCGTGGCCACCGGCGTTGCAGCGGTCGGCGCGGCTGCCGATGCGTCCGATGGCGGCGCAGCGGTTTCCTCGGCCACGTTGGCACCGGCCCCCATGGAGGTGGCGCCCTCCGCGGGCGCAACCGGCAACAGGGGTTCGGCGGGCACCGCCTGTTGCTGCGGCGCCTCGTCGGTCACCGGTGGCACAGCCCACCAGACCACGGCGGCCGCCAGCAGGATGGCCAAGGCCCCCCACACCGGCTTGGGCACCGCTTGGGGCGAGCGCGACGCGCCGGCCGGATCGCGCGGGGAACGGAAAGGTGTGTTCAGCGCCTGTTCTTCTCCGAGCCGGCTGCCGCCCGCCAGGGGCAACAGGGCCAGCACCTCGGACGGGTCGATCTTCAGTTGGCGGCACACGCTGGCGGCCAGCGCGCGGGCAAAGGTGGCATCGAGCAACTCGGCGGAGCGCCCCGCTTCGAGCGCTTCGAGCTTTTTCACCGGCACCTTGAGGGCTGCGGCCAGTGCGACCACGTGCAGACCGGCAGCCTCACGCGCCTGTTTGAGTCGCTGGCCCGCCGCCACGCCGTCGCGCGCGGGCGCGGTGTCAGCGGCAGCACCGGGCTGGGGCGATTGCACTTCACTCATCAAAAGCCCCTCGCAGGTACTTGGCCCATTCGGGCGAATTGGGGTAACGCTGGCGCAACTGGTCGGCCAGCTGCCGCACGCCCTCCTGGTTGCCCAGGCGGCGCTCGACACGCAGGCCCAGCCAGAGGGATTCGGCGTTGATCAGATCAGGCGATGCGTTCAGCCGCCGCACATAGAACTGGGCACGCAAGGCATCACCCCGCTGCAACTGCAAGCGCGCGAGGTTGAACATGGTGATGGGGTTGCTGGCGTCCAGCTCAAAGGCGCGCGTGAGGCTTTTCTCGGCCTCGGCGTTCTGGCCGGCACGCACCTGACACACGCCCTGGGCCATCCAGGTGCGGCCCGCGTTGGTGTAGCCGGGCACGGCCAGCGCGCGCGCAAACTGCTCCAGCGAGGGCGCCAGACGGCCTTGCTGACACCACATCCAGCCCAGGTTGTGCATGGCGTCGGCGTCGCGCGGGTTGAGCTGCACGGCACGGTTGAAGCTGGCTTCGGCCAGCGCCAGCTCGTTCATCTGCATGTAGACCAGGCCGCGCAGGTTGTAGGCAGAGGCATAGTTCGGGTCGGCCGCCAGCGCTTGCTTGATCTCGTCCAGTGCCACCGTGGTCTGCCCCTGCTCGAAATAGCCCGACGCCAGCTCGATGCGGATGCGCGCGCGTTTGCGGTTCTCGGGCTCGTCGAATTCCGTCACCGGCTCGGCCGGCGTGCCACCGCTGCCGGGTTGCCCAGGTGTGCCGGCACACGCACCCAACAGCGCGGCCAGCAACAGCAACCAGAGCGTGGGAAAAAAACGTGTCATGCCTGTGGGCCCGTGGGTTGTGCGTATCGTGTATCAGGCACCGCGTCGCACCACCTGCACCGGTCGCGTCTCGCTGGTGCGGCGCTGCGCCATGCGCTGGGCCGCATTGGTGCGGTCGAGCACGTCGCCGGCGAGCTGGCCGCAAGCGGCGTCGATGTCGTCGCCCCGGGTCTTGCGCACCGTGGTCACCACACCCGCTGCGTTCAGCACCTCGGCAAACGCGAGCACCACCGGGCGCGGTGAGCAGCGCAGACCGGAATCCGGGAAGGGGTTGAACGGGATCAGGTTGATCTTGCAAGGCACCGGCGGGCCGCTGTAGAACGGGCTCTGCCCGCGGATCAGCGCCAGCAGCTGCTGGGCGTGCTCGGGCTGGTCGTTCACACCGTCGAGCATGCAGTACTC
>CAYUAH010000158.1:3413-8288 GCA_964442375.1 uncultured Hydrogenophaga sp.
ACGAAGGTGATGAAGACGCGCGGCGCAGCTGGCCGGTAGCGACCACAGGCAGCCATCAGCTCTGCCAGCGGGTACTTGAGGTTCAGCGGCACAAGGTTGTCGCGCAACACGTCGTTGGGGGCATGCAGGGACACCGCCAACGCCACCGGGCAGTCCTGCGCCAGGCGGTCCATCATGGGCACGACGCCCGAGGTGGACACCGTCACGCGACGCCGCGACAGGCCGTAGCCATGGTCGTCCAGCATGACCTTGAGCGCGGGCACCAGTGCGCTGTAGTTCTGCATGGGTTCGCCCATGCCCATCATCACCACGTTGGAGATGACACGTTCGTTGGTCTTGAGGTGCTTGCGCAGAAAGTGTTCGGCAAACCACAGCTGGGCCACGATTTCGCCAGTGCTCAGGTTGCGCGAAAAGCCCTGGTGACCGGTGGAGCAGAAGCGACAGCCCACTGCACAGCCGGCCTGGGACGACACACACAAGGTGCCTCTGTCATCTTCGGGGATGAACACCGCCTCGACCGCGTTGCCATCGCCCACATCGAACAGCCACTTGATGGTGCCGTCGGTGGACTCCTGCTGGGCCATCACCTTCAGGGGGCGGATCTCGCAGACACCGGGGAGCTTCTCCCGCAGGCTGCGCGCCAGATCCGTCATGTCGTCAAAGCGCGCCGCGCCTTTCTGGTGGATCCAGCGGAAAAGCTGAACGGCCCGGAAACGTTTCTCTCCGAGCCGCTCACAAAAGGCGGCCAAGCCCGCGAGATCGAAATCGAGAAGGTTGGCCGTCGTCATCAAATGGAATTACGCGCCGCGCTTCAGCGGCCGTAAACGTTCATGCCGGCGAAGAAGAACGCCACTTCGACGGCTGCGGTTTCGGGGGCGTCAGAGCCGTGCACGGCGTTGGCGTCGATGCTGTCGGCGAAGTCGGCGCGGATGGTGCCGGGAGCGGCCTTCTTGGGGTCGGTGGCGCCCATCAGGTCGCGGTTCTTGGCGATGGCGCCTTCGCCTTCCAGGGCCTGGATCATCACCGGGCCGGAGATCATGAAATCCACCAGGTCCTTGAAGAAAGGACGCTCTTTGTGCACGGCGTAGAAAGCCTCGGCTTCACCACGCGACAGGTGGGCCATGCGGGCAGCGATGACCTTCAGGCCAGCGGCTTCAAAGCGGGCGTAGATCTGGCCGATGACGTTCTTGGCGACGGCGTCGGGCTTGATGATGGACAGGGTGCGTTCGATAGCCATGATGATCCTTGGGATGCTTTGTAAAACAAAAATGGTCTGGAAGCCAGAAAACCTAGCATTTTAGCCTGAGCCCGTGACGGACATTCGACAGGTCAGCGGAGGCCGCGGTCAGCGACCACCGCCACCGCGACGGGGGCCGCCGTTGCCACCACGCCCACGCGGCGCGCCACTGGCCCGCCCGCCGGCACCACCTCCACCGCCCACGCCGCCCTGACCACCACGGCGGGGACCACCCGAACCGGCGTCGCGCTTGCGCTGCAGGGAATCGGCGCCGATGTAGCCAAAACTGGTTTTCATCGGGTCGGGCTGGCCGCCAGCACCGCCGCCACCGGGCGAACCCGCACCCGGACCACGCGGCGGACGACCCTGGCCCGGACCCCTGCCCCGGCCGCCGTAGCTGGGCGCCTCGTGGGAGACGTTCCGTGGAACCATGTCGCCACGGTCGCCACGCTCATCGCGGTCATCGCGGGCACGTGGGCCTGCATCGGGGCGCGAAGGCCTGGGGCCGCCGCCCTTTTTGTTGCGACGCGAGGCCGGGTGCCGGTTGGTGCGTGGCGCGCCCTCGCCCTCCTGCCCACGGCGCCCGGGCGGGCCGTCCGAGCGCTCGGTGCGCACCAGTCCGGCCGCCGCCCCCAGTCGGTCGATGTCGCGCTGGTCCAGCTCCAGCCAGAAGCCACGCTTCAAGCCGCGCGGCAGCAGCATGGCGCCGTAGCGGATGCGGATCAGGCGACTGACCGCGTGGCCCACCGACTCCATCATGCGGCGCACCTCGCGGTTGCGCCCTTCGCCAATGGTGACGCGGTACCAGCAGTTGGCGCCTTCGCCGCCGCCGTCTTCGATGCTGCTGAACTGGGCCACGCCGTCGTCGAGTTGCACCCCGTCCAGCAGTTTTTTCTTCTCTTCGTTGGACAGGGCGCCCAGCACACGCACCGCGTATTCGCGCTCCAGGCCAAAACGCGGGTGCATCAGCTTGTTGGCCAGTTCGCCCGAGTTGGTGAACAGCAGCAGGCCTTCGGTGTTGAGGTCCAGTCGACCGACCGACTGCCACTTGCCCTGCAACAGCTTGGGCAGGCGGCGAAACACGGTCGGGCGGTTCTGCGGGTCGTCGTGGGTGACCACTTCGCCCGCAGGCTTGTGGTAGGCCAGCACGCGCGGCGGCTGCGGCGTCATGCGCACGCGGATGGGCTTGCCGTTGACCTTGATGACGTCGCCAAACTGGATGCGCTGGCCGATGTGGGCCGGCTCGCCGTTGACCGAAATGCGGCCCTCGAGAATCAGTTGCTCCATCTCCAGGCGCGAACCCAGGCCGGCCTGCGCCAGCACCTTGTGCAGCTTGGGTGACTCGATCTGGGGTGCCAGCACCCGTTTGCCGGGCACCTCAGGGGCCTCCTGCTCGGCGTCGAATTCTCCGCTGATCACATCCTCGAAGCGCAAGGCGTCAGGCGCGGCAGCGCGCGGTGATCGGGGTGGGCGAGCGGCCTCCGCGCCTTCCACCGGCGCGACCGCAGGTTCGCTGGGCAACTGGTCCTCTTGGGGCGCTGGGTCAGGCTGGGACATCGTCGGGTTCCTCGGGTTGGGCATTCGGTGGCTCGGGCAGGGTCAGCAGGTCGGTGGGGGGCGGGTCGGCAGGTACTTCGGCAGGCGGTTCTGCCTCGAAGTCGAGCACGCCCAGGCCGTCATCGGCGGCCGACGGGTGGCCGATGGGGGGCAACTGGTCGAGCGATGCCAGGCCCATGTCGTCCAGAAACTGGCGCGTGGTGGCAAACAGCGAAGGCCGGCCCACGGTTTCGCGGTGGCCGATCACCTCGACCCAGCCCCGGTCTTCGAGCTGCTTGATGGTCAGGGAGTTGACGGTGACGCCACGGATGTCCTCGATGTCTCCGCGCGTGACCGGCTGGCGGTAGGCGATGATGGCCAGCGTCTCCATGGTCGCACGGGTGTACTTGGGCGGCTTTTCGGGGTGCAGCTTGTCCAGAAACGGCCGCAGTTCGGGCCGACTCTGAAAGCGCCAGCCACTGGCCACCTGCACCAGCTCGACGCCACGCTGCGACCACTCCTGCTGGAGGTCGCCGAGCATCAGCTTGAGGCTGTCGGGAGCAACCGCGCCATCGAACAACACGCCGAGCTCGCGCAAGGGCAAGGGCTGCTGCGCACAGATCAGGGCGGTCTCAAGGACGCGTCGGGCATCCGCCGTATTCATGGGTGTCTACCTGAAAAGCGAGGGGGTGGCGGCTGGGTGCCACCCGGGGCAACGCGCTGTGGCGCCGCCAAGAAGACTGGAAAGGTCAGGACGCCAGGGCCTGCCACCAAGTGGAGCCATTGTATTGCAGGTCGGCCGCCGCGATGGCCGCCAGCAAATCGGCCGGTGGCGCGCAGTCGAAGCTCAGCGGCTCGCCCGAGACCGGATGCGCCAGCGACAGCCGATGCGCGTGCAGCGCCTGGCGCACCAGGCCCAATTCGGCACGCCCCCCGTACAGCACATCGGCCACCAGTGGCTGCCCCAGCCAGGCGGCATGTACCCGGATCTGGTGGGTGCGTCCGGTGTGCAGCTTGCAGCCGAGCAAGGCGTGGCGGGCGGTCTGGTCCAGCACCAGGAAACGCGTCTGCGCGGGCTTGCCGGCGCCCTCGCCGCGCACCACCGCCATGCGCAGGCGGTTGCGGCTGTCGCGCGCCATGGGCTGGTCCACCAGCAGGCCATCGCCATGGCGCCAGGGGCCATGGGCCAGCGCAAGGTACAGGCGCTGCACCTCGCGCGCGGCGATCATGCGGCCCAGCGCGTCCACCGCCCGCTGGCTTTTGCCCACCAGCATGAGGCCCGAGGTGTCCTTGTCCAGCCGGTGCACGATGCCGGCGCGCGGCAGCTGCGCGGCCGCCGCGTGGTGGGCCAGCAGGCCGTTGAGCAGGGTGCCGCTCCAGTGACCGGCGGCCGGGTGCACCACCAGCCCGGCCGGCTTGTTGATGACCAGCAGATCGGCGTCTTCAAACACCACGTCCAGCGCCATGGCTTCGGGCATGAAGGCCTGCGCCTGGGCTGTGGGGCGCAGTTCGATCTCGATGTTGTCACCGGCCCGCACCTTGGTGGCGGGCTTGGCAACGGCGCGCCCGTTGAGCAGCACACTGCCTTCGGCCACGCGCTGCTGCAAGTAGGCGCGCGAGAACACGGGCAGCAACAACGCGAGCACGCGGTCCAGGCGCTCGCCGTGGTGCGCCGCCTCCGCCAGCAGGGTGCGGCGCTCGACCTCCAGCTCGGTTTCGTCCACGGCAGACAGGGGCCCGCTCGATATAATTTCGTCGGCCACGTCCTGTATGTCCTCTTGTTCCTGTCTGAAGGGTTTGCTCACCATGTCCAAGTCTCCATTATCCCTGCTGTCCCTGTTCGGGGCCGTGGTGTTGGCGACGTTGCTGGGCGCCTGTTCGTCCACACCGGCCAAGGACGAGACCGTCGGCTGGAGCCCCAACAAACTGTTCTCCGAAGCCATCGAAGAACGCAATGCGCGCAATTACGACAAGGCGGTGAGCCACTTCGAAAAACTCGAAGGCCGCGCGGCCGGCACCTTGCTGTCGCAACAGGCCCAGCTGGAGAAGGCCTACACCCACCACCTGGCCGAGGAAAAAGCCCAGGCCATCGTGACGCTGGA
>CAYUAH010000159.1:0-8286 GCA_964442375.1 uncultured Hydrogenophaga sp.
AGCGTTCGCGGCCGTTGTCGTAGCGGAACAGGTGGATCTTGTCGTAGCGCGCCACGCATTCGCCCTTGGGGTTGTAGGCCAGCGAGCTGTTGGTGGCGTGGGTGGGGTCGTCGGTGGCCATGGGCAGGGTGCCGCCCACGATCCACAGGCCGAGCTCGCGCGCCGTGTCCTGCAGGAAGGCCTGCACCGTGCCCAGGCCAGGGGTTTCGGCCAGCACCAGCTTGTCGCGGTCGCTGGAGCCCATGAAGCAGAAGTACTCAGGCAGCACGGCCAGCTCTGCGCCGGCTTGCACGGCCTGGTCCAGCAAGGCGTGTGCCTGGGCGAGGTTGTGGTCCAGGCTGATGCCAGAGACCATCTGGAGGGCGGCGGCTTTCATGGCTTGGGTGTCCAGTGCAGGTGTGCGTTGGGGCGTTTCATTGTGACGGAAGCGGCAGGTGGGCGGGGAGCTTGCGTTGCAGCCGTTCCACCTGGGGGTCGTCCCAGCGGCCGGTGACGCGAAATTCCTGCGTGGCAGCCTCCTGCAGCGGTTGGCGAAGCAGAAACTGCGCCAGAAAACTGCCCAGCCCCACGGCCGGGTTGATGGCGGTGGCCAGCAGGGAGGCGGTGCCGGCGTTGAGCTCGGGCACCACCACGGCGTGGATGTCCTGGGTTTCGCGGGCGATGTCGGCCTGGCCTTCAAGCAGCACGGCGGCGGTGATGCCCTTCATCTGCAGGTTGTTGGTGGTGGCCACGCCTTTGTCGATGCGGGCGTCGCCGCGCACGAAGTCGAACACGAAACCCTCGCTGAACACATCCTTGAAGTCCAGCAGCAGCCGGCGCGGCAAGGCCTGCAGGCTGAGCACGCCCAGCAGCTTGGCCAGGCCGGGGTCGGCCTTGAGGAACTGGCCGCGTTCGATGTCCAGCTGCATCTGCCCGGTCAGGCTGGGGTGGTCCAGTGCCAGGGGCGAACCCAACCAGCCCAGGGTGCCGTCGAGCTGGCCCTTGCCGCCGCGCACCACGCCCGACATGCCAAAACGGTCCAGCAACTGGCCGGCGTCGTCCACGGCCAGCTTGAAGTTGAGCACGGTGCGGCGCTGCGCCGCCGAGCCACCGGCGTTGGCCCCCACCGTCACCCAATTCCCGCTGCCCGTCAGCCTGGCTTCGGGCACGGCCAGCTCGATGCGGTTGAGCCGCCATTCGTTGCCGCCGTCGGTGCTGCGGTTCACGGCCTCCAGCGCCAGCCGGCCCAACTCGCGCGGGCCCAGCTCCAGCCGATCCACCACCACGTCCAGGGCCGGCACGCTGGTGGGTTGCTGGCGCAGCAACTGGTCCACATTGCCGGCGGCGCTGCGTTCGAGCTTGAGGTGAGACAGCCGCGCAAACACCTGGCCGGGGGCCTGGCCCTGCGCCGTGCGGTAGTCGATGCGGCCGGCCAGCTCATCGGCCGCCACCTGGGTGAGCCACAGCCTGTCTTCGCGCCTGGCCTGAGCGCGCAACTTGTGCAGCACGCGTTGCGCCACCGTGAACCGGTCCACCGACACCGCGATCTGGCTGGGCCAGTAGGCCTGGGCGGCCGGTGTGCCCGCGGTGGTGGCCTGGCCGGAACGGTCCAGCCACGCGTCCCAGGCGTCCACATCCAGCGCCGGCAGGTTCAGCTGTGCTGCCACGCCGCTGGTGGGCAGGGTGGCGGGGCCGCTGGTGCCCACCTGGATGACGCCGCGCAGCACCCGCGCGGCCGGGCCCGACACATCGCGTTCGAAGCGCAGCGCCAGCAAAGGGCTGGGCGCTGTGCCCAGGTCCAGCGCCAGTCGGTCGTGTGCGGCGGCGGCGTTGTCGGTGGGCCCGCTGTGCAGGCGCAGTGGCAGGGCGGTGGCGGCGGCTTTGTCCAGCGGTGCCGGCAAGGCCAAGGCCAGGCCTTGCAGGCTGCTGCTCACGGTGAGGTCGGGCCGGCCCTGGCGGAAAGCCAGTTGCACCTGGTAGGGTGCGCTGCCACTGGCCGAAGCCAGCACGGGCGCCAGCTCGGCCAGTTCGCGCGCCTGGCGCAGGCCGTCCACGCTGGCCACGCCCTGGCCCTGGAAGCTGATGTCGGTGCGGCCCTGTGGGCCAGGGCGCATGCCGCCGTCGAAGCGCAGCTCGCCGCCGTACACCCGCGCCACGGCCTGCGGCACGGCGAACCCTTTTTCGGTGAATTGAAGCTGCCCTACGGTGCGCGCCAGAACCGGGGTGTCGGAGGTGAATTGCAGGTCGTTGCCAGGCAGGTTGAGCGTGCCTTGCACCGTGCTGTTGACCAGGGCGTCCAGCGGCAGTCTGAGCTTGAGCGCGAGGTCGGCGTTGCCGCCGAAACGCGCCTGTGCCAGCGACTGCGCGATGAAGCCGGACACGGGCGAGCGGTTGACGTAGGCCAGCATGTCGCCTGCCGCACCGCCCAGTTGCGCGTTCACGCTGACCGTGCCGAGTCGGGTGTAGTCGTCCAGATCGGCCTGCGCACCGCTCAGGCGCACGCCGGGCAGGCCGACGACGGCGCCCTTGACGTCGCTGAGTTTCAGGCTGTGGCGGTCCATCTGGAAGCGGCCCTGCAGGTCGCGCAAGCCCGGCCAAGGCGGGTCGCCCGCTGCCGCCACAAAAGGCGGCACATAGTCGAAATCAACGCCACTCATCTGCGCGCTGATGCGGAACTCACCGTCGGCGGCGCGTGCAAACGGAAAGCGCTCCAGGTCGCCCTTGACGCGGAAGCGCACCTCGCGTGCCTCGCCGCGCCTGACGGCCTCGCGCACATAGCGCCGGGCATCGGCCGAGATGCCGCGTGGCAGGTAGCGGTGCACCTGGGCGCCGTTGGCGCGGCTCAGCTGCGCCGTCAGATCGAGCACGCCCGGCAGGCGCGGCTGGCGCGCCGTGCCGCGCCCGGTGTGCCAGTGCAGGTTCAGGTCGCCTTCTGCGTCGGCGTTGGCAAAGCTCAGCTGCGGGATGCGCAGGTCGAGCTTGTCGCCCTCCAGGCGCCAGTTCATCTCGCCCTGGAGTCGGGTCAGGTCCACCCGGGGCTGGTCGAACAGGCCAGGCCAGGTGAGTGCGCCCTGGGCCAGTGCCAGTTGCAGGCGCCCGCTGGCCGGGCCAACAT
This sequence comes from uncultured Hydrogenophaga sp., assembly GCA_964442375.1. Taxonomy (GTDB): domain Bacteria; phylum Pseudomonadota; class Gammaproteobacteria; order Burkholderiales; family Burkholderiaceae_C; genus Hydrogenophaga. The sequence goes on from CAYUAH010000159.1 coordinate 3,095, forward strand.
CAAAGTCCAGCCTGCCGCCGTCTATGCCCGGGCGTGCCAGCTCGGTCGAGGCGTCGAAGGCCAGCCGGCCCGGCGCCAGGCTCAGGCCTTCGATCTGTCCTCGGGCCTGCCACTCGGTGGGCACGGCGTCGTTTTGCAGGGGGCCCAGCCAGCGCAGCCGCAGCTGGCTCAGCAGTCCGGCGGGACGGGCACTGGCCAGCTCGGTGCGCCAGGCCTGGGGCAGGGGCAGGTGCTGTGCCACCTCGTGCAGGGCCGCCAGCTCCATGCGGTCGGCGCTGAATTCGCTCTCGGGTGGGCGGCCCCGGCCGGGCAGTTGGTGGCTCAGTCGCACGCTGCCCACCGGCCAGGCGGTGCCGTCGGCCGTTTGCAGTTGCAGGTCACGCGTGGCCACGTCCCACTGCTGGGGCTGCCAGCTGGCGCTCACGCGGCCGCTGAGCCCCGGCAGGTCCAGCGCGGGCAATTGGGGCCCCAGCTGCAGGCGCACGCCGGCCAGCGCGGTGTCCGCGGTCAGCGCGCGCAGCTGGCCACGCTGCAGATCTGCCCACAGGCGCAGGGCGCCGTTGCCCTGGTGCACCTGCAGCAGTGGCAGGTCGCTCAACACGACCTGTGCGCGCAGGCGTTGCAGATCCACACGCGCGAAGTCGGCGTAGGCGGTGCCGTTCCAGTGCGTCCAGTGGCGGCTTTGGGTAAGCGAAAAAGGCTGGCTGAAATCGCCGCGCAGGCTGAAGCGTTCGCCCCACTCGGCCGGCGGTGTGGCGTCGAGCCGGACCAGGTGGCGCCGACCCGGGTTGCGCAGCACCAGGTCCACGTTGTTGAGTTCCAACGGGGGCTGGTCCAGGCGCTCGTCCTGCCAGCGGATCTGGCCGCGCCGGATCACGAATTCGGTTTGCGAAAAAAACCAGTCGGCCAGCACGCTCTGGTCCTGTGTGTTGGCGCTGGCGATGTCCAGGCCGGCCACGCGCCACTGGCCGTCGCGGGTGCGGCGCACGTCCAGGCTGGGGCTGTCGATCACCAGCTGCTCGAAACCCAGGCGCCACAGCGAACGCACCGACAGCGCCGACTGCACCAGCGGCAGGTGCAGGGCCTCGCGGCCTTCGCGGTCGAACAGGCGCACGTCCACCAGTTCGATGGCGGGGATGGCGCCGGTGCCGGTGGCGCGGATGTCGCCCACCCGCACCGGCATCCCCAGCGCCTGTGTGGCGGCACTTTCCAGCTGAGGGCGCCATTCGCCGATTCGCGGCACAATCCAGCCGTGCAGGGCCCCCCAGCTCAGCGCAAACAGGCTCCAGCCCGCCAGAACCGTCCACCACAGGGCGCGCGCGGTCCAGCTCAGGGCCTTCAGCGTGCGGGGGGGAGGAGGGTTCGAGTCATGTTTCATCACCAACTCAAATTATGACGGTCGGAGATCACGCCGGCGGCACCCACGCCGCTTTCACCACGCCCGCGCGTGCCGATCATTCGCGTTTTGTGCAGCGCCTGCGGCGCCGTTACGACGCCGACGCGTTTTTGCTCGAGGCGGGTGCGCCCACCCGCGAGGCCCAGCTGGCCACGCTGGAGCGCCTGCTGGGCCGGGGGCTGGAGTTGGGTGCGGCGCTGCGCGTGCTGCGTCAGCTGGTCATGGAGCGCCTGGTGGTGCTCGACTGCGAACAGGGCGCCGATCTGACCGTGGTTACCGGGGCGGTCACCGATCTGGCCGAAATCGCGCTGGACCGCGCTTGCGCCCAGGCCGAAACCGAGCTCGACGGCCTCTACGGCGCGCCCATGCACCAGGCGCCGCCGGCCACCGCGCCCACCCGGGCGCGGCTGTGGATCATCGGCATGGGCAAGTTCGGTGCGCGCGAGTTGAACGTCTCCAGCGACATCGACCTGATTTACGTCTACGACCACGATGGCGAAACCGCCGGCAACGCGGCCGGGCGCAACCGCATTTCCAACCACGAGTACTTCGGCAAGGCCGTCAAGCGCATCTACCAGCTGGTGGGCGACACCACCGAACATGGCAACGTGTTCCGCGTCGATCTGGCCTTGCGGCCCAACGGCAACTCCGGGCCACCGGCGGTCTCGCTGGGCGCGCTGGAGGAGTACTTTCTGGTGCAGGGGCGCGAGTGGGAACGTTTTGCCTGGCTCAAGAGCCGCGTTGTGGCGCCCCTGGCGGCGGTGCGCGACGGCAGTGCCAGCGCTTTGCGCGGTGTGGTGCTGCCCTTCGTGTTCCGTCGCTACCTGGACTACAACGTGTTCGATTCGCTGCGCACCCTGCACCGGCAGATACGCGAACACGCGGCCAAGCGTGCGGCCGGCAACCCGGGCCGCGCCAACGACGTCAAGCTCTCGCGCGGCGGCATCCGGGAGATCGAGTTCACCGTGCAGCTGCTGCAGGTGGTGCGCGGCGGCCAGTTTCCCGAGCTTCGCACCCGGCCCACGCTGGACGCCATCGCACGGCTGCAGCGCGCCAGCCTGATGCCGACCGAGACCGCGGCGGCCCTGACCGAGGCCTACGTGTTCCTGCGCCGCGTCGAGCACCGCATCCAGTACCTGGACGACCAGCAGACCCACCTGATGCCCGAGCGCGACGACGACCTCGCCTGGCTGGCACAGACCCTGGGTTTTGCCAACACCTGCGCCTTTCTGCACCAGCTCGACGCCCACCGCGAAGCCGTGGCGCAGGAGTTCGACACCCTGCTGGGCGGCGCGGGCAAAACCTGCAACGGCAAAGGCTGCGGTGGCCCACGTGCCGCTGCCGACGATCTGCAGGCGGTGCTGCCCCAGCTGTCCGGACGCCTGTCGGCCCGGGTGGCGCAGTGGTGCGAGCAGCCGCGCGTGGCCGCCCTGCGCGAAGACACCCGCCAGCGCCTGGTGCGCCTGGTGTTGCGCACCGGTGCCTGGGTGGAAGAAGGGCGTGTGAGCGAAGACGCCGCGTTGCGCCTGGTGGACTGGCTCGAAGCCCTGTTGCGGCGCGAGAGCTACCTGGCATTGCTGCAGGAGCGTCCCTCGGTGCACGAGCGTTTGTTGCGTCTGCTGGGCGCGGCCAAATGGCCGGCGCGCTATTTGCAAAAACACCCCGGCGTGATCGACGAACTGGCCAGCCGGCAACTGCTGACCGACCGCTTCGATGGCTCGCAGTTCGAGGCCGAACTCGAAGCCCGGCTGGACGCCCTGCGCAGCACCGGCGAAGACGACGAGGAGGCGCTGCTCAACCTGCTGCGCCGTGCCTGCCATGCCGAGGTCTTTCGCACCCTGGCGCGCGACGTCGAAGGCGTGCTGACGGTGGAAGACGTGGCCGACGACCTGAGTGCACTGGCCGACGCCGTGTTGCGCACCACGGTGCGCTGGTGCTGGGCGCGGCTGAAAAACCGCCACCGCGACACCCCCCAGTTCGCCATCATTGCCTATGGCAAGCTGGGCGGCAAGGAACTGGGCTACGGCAGCGATCTCGACATCGTGTTCGTCTACGACGATGCCGACGAGCGCGCACCCGAGGTCTACGCCGCGCTGGTGCGCAAGCTCATCAACTGGCTCACGGTCAAGACCGGCGAGGGCGACCTCTACGAGATCGACACCGCGCTGCGCCCCAACGGCAACTCCGGCCTGCTGGTCACCAGCTTCGAGGCCTACGCCAACTACCAGCAGCAACGCGGCAGCAACACCGCCTGGACCTGGGAGCACCAGGCCATCACCCGGGCCAGGCACGTGGTGGGCGACACCGCCATGGCCGCGCGTTTCGATGCCGTGCGCGAGGCGGTGATGACCGCTCCGCGCGACGTGGCGGCCTTGTCGGCAGAGATACGCGCCATGCGCGAGAAGGTGCGCGCCGCCCACCCGGTGCGCGGCGAGGCGTTCGACGTCAAGCACAGCCCGGGCGGCATGGTCGATGTCGAGTTCGTGGTGCAGTTCCTGGTGCTGTCGCAGTCGGCCGCCCACCCCGCGCTGCGGGCCAACCGGGGCAATATCGCGCTGCTGCAAATGGCCGAGCAGGCTGGCCTGCTGCCGCCTGGTGTGGGCGAAGCGGCGGCCACCGCCTACCGCCGCCTGCGCCAGATACAGCACCGCGCGCGGCTGGACGAAGCGCCCACGCAGGTGGCACTGGCCGAGGTGGCCACCGAAGCGGCGGCAGTGCGCGCCCTGTGGCAACACGTGTTGGGCAAGGGATGACCAAGGGGCGAGACTGGCTGGTGCTGTGTGGCCTGCACGGTGTGGCCAGCATGCTGGGCTGGTGGGGGCCGGCTCTGGTGCAGCCGCTGGTCTGGCGCGTGGACGACTGGGGCCAGCAGTGGTGGACCATCTGGTCCACCGCCTGGGTGCACGCCAACACCCCGCACCTGATCGCCAACCAGATGGCGCTGGGCCTGCTGACCGCGTTTTCGTGGGTGGTGCGGCCCGACCGCGCGTGCGCCATGGCCTGGTTCCTGGCCTGGCCCATCACCTACCTGGCCGTGGCCTTGTGGCCGCAGGTGGGACATGTCACCGGCCTGGCCGGCTTGATCCACGCCGCGCTGGCGGTGGTGGCGGTGCACCTCTACCTGCAACGCCTGCCCGTGCCTCAGGCGCGCCGCTGGGGTTTGCTGCTGGGTGGCTTGCTGCTGGGCAAGCTGGCCCTGGAGCAGGCCTGGAGCCGCCCCGTGGTGTGGGACGGTGTCAACGACATGTCGGTGGTGCAGGCAGCGTGGCTCAGCGGCACGCTGGCCGGGGGGCTGCTGGGCGCGTTGACAGCCTGGGCTGCACGTTGGCTCGAACGCGCGCGCGCCCGGCCCTGACCTTGGGGTTCAGGCCGGCGTGCCCGGCGTGGGGGCGGCCGACAGGTGCGCAGTCATTTCCTTGCGGAAGCGGTTGAGTTCCTGCACGCTCTTGAAGCTGCGGTCCATCAGCAGGCTCATGTTGTGCAGTATGCGTTCGACCACCTTGGTTTCCCACACCGCATCGAAGGCGATCTGCTTGTCCAGCCAGTGTTCCAGCCACTCGGGGTTGGGCAGGCGGCTTTGCACCGTGTCGCGCGGAAACAGGGTCTTGTTCACGTGCAGGTTGGTCGGGTGCAGGGCCTGCGCGGTGCGCCGTGCGCTGGCCATGAGCACGCCCACCTTGGCGAAGGCGGCGCGGGCCTCGTCGCCAAATTTGCCGATCGCACGCTTCATGTAGCGCAGGTAGGCGCCGCCGTGACGGGCTTCGTCCTGGCTCAGCGTGGTGTAGATCTGCTTGAT
>CAYUAH010000160.1:0-8255 GCA_964442375.1 uncultured Hydrogenophaga sp.
AGGCTCCCATGCTGGCAGGCACGCTACAAACAGGGAAGTCCCTTGCATTCGTAGAAGGTGCCTATGCCCACGCCGGCCACGCCGGCCAGTTCGCGCACGGTCATGGCGGCATAACCCCGGTCCAGCAAAACCCGAACAAAGGCGTCTTGCAAGGCCTCGGAGCTGGCGCGGGCGCGCGACTGCTGGGGGCGGCGCCGCAAGGCCACCGGGGCGGCAGAAATCCGAACACGTTCGCTGGGCATGGCGCCTAAACTTCTCCGAGATAACTCAATCGAGGAGACATTAGCATGGGCTGGAACACACACGAGGTCAGCAACCAGTTCGACGAACTGCAGGATTACAACCTCTACAGCACCGACGCCGCGCTGCAAGAGGCCGTCAAACGCCATGGCGGCACGTCGGCGCAAAACAAGTTGATCGACTACGGCGCGCTGATGGGCACGGCCGACAGCTATGCCAAAGCGGATCTGGCCAACCGTTTCCTGCCCGAACTCAAAACCTTCGACGCCCGGGGCCGTCGCGTCGATCAGGTGAACTTTCACCCCGCCTGGCACGAGCTGCTGGCGCGTTACCGGCAGGCGGGATTGATCTCCAGCCCCTTCCGCGACCCAGCCCCTGGCCGCTGGGCCGCGTGGGCGGCGGGTTACTACCAGCACGCACAAATCGAAGCCGGGACCTTGTGCCCGTCCACCATGACGCTGGGTGCCATCCCGCTTTTGCAGCGGGAACCCGAACTGTGGGCCTTGGTGGGCGACAAGCTGTTCAGCGACAGCTACGACCCGCGCGACCTGCCCATTGCACAGAAAACCGCCATTTACATCGGCATGGGCATGACCGAGAAACAGGGCGGCTCCGACGTGCGGGCCAACCAGACCACCGCCACGCCCGTGGGGGATGGCGGGCGCGGGGCCGAGTACCTGCTGCGCGGCCACAAGTGGTTTTTCTCGGCCCCCATGTGCGACGCCCACCTGGTGGTGGCGCGCACGCCCGAGGACGGCCTGGCCTGCTTCTTCGTGCCGCGCTGGCGGCCCGATGGCAGCAAGAACGCCATCCACATCCAGCGCCTGAAAAACAAGGTGGGCAACAAGAGCAACTCCAGCAGCGAGGTCGAGTTCCACGACGCATCGGGCTGGCTCATGGGCGAGGCCGGGCGCGGCATTCCCACCATCATCGAGATGGCCACCTACACCCGCCTGTGTTGTGTGCTGGGCAGCGCCGCCATGATGCGCCAGGCCCTGGTGCAGGGCATCGCCTACACGCGCCAGCGCAAGGCCTTCGGCAACGTGCTGGCCCAGCAGCCGCTGATGCGCGCGGTGCTGGCCGACGTGGCGCTGGAAAGCGAGGCCGCGCTGGTGCTGGGCATGCACCTGGCCGAGGCCTACGAACACAACACCCCCGAGGCCCAGGCCTGGCACCGCCTGATGACGCCGGCCGCCAAGTTCTGGATCTGCAAGCGCGCGGTGGAACTCACCGGCGAGGCGATGGAGGTGTTTGGCGGCAACGGCTACGTGGAGGACGGCATCATGGGCCGCCTGTTCCGCGAGGCGCCGGTCAACTCCATCTGGGAAGGCTCGGGCAACGTGATGTGCCTGGACGTGATGCGCGGCATTGCCCGCCAGCCCGCACACGCCGAGGTGCTGCTGGCGGACCTGATGCGCCGCGCCGGCGACGACCAGACGCTGACCCAGGAAGCGCTGGCCCTGGGCCAGATGCTGCAGCGCAAGCCTGATGAACTGGAGGGCGTGGGCCGCCAGTTCGCCACCCGCCTGTGTGTGCTGGCCCAGGCCTGCCTGCTGCGCCAATACGCACCCGAGCACGTGGCCCAGGCCTTCGTCGCCACCCGCTTCAGCGGGCACTGGGGCGCCGTCACCGGCCTGGTGGACCCGAGCGACATCGACGTGGATCGCCTGCTGGAGCGCGCCCTGCCCGCCTGATCAAGTCGCGCTCATCCCCACTGCAGGCAGCGCATGCTCAGCGTGCCTGAGTGAAAACCTTCGTAGACCGTCTGCAGGCGCTCGCCCGGCGCACTGGCGCCCAGCGCGTAGAGGAAGGGCCAGTAGTGGTCGGGCGTGGGCACAGCCATGGCGGCGGCGGGTGAAAGCGTCTCGTAGTTCATGAGCCGGCGCTCGGTCTGGAAGTTGCGCTCGGCCAGGGCCCGCTTGACCGCTTCGTCGAAGCCCTGGGCCCAGTCGGTGGCGCCGGTGGCCGAGGGCGCCGCGCCGCGCACGGTGGCGCGCAGGTTGTGCACGATGTTGCCGCTGCCTACAATCAGCACGCCCTGCTCGCGCAGCACCGCCAGTTCGCGCCCCAGCGCGTGGTGCACACTGCCGGGGGCCGAATAGTCGATGGACAGCTGGAAAGTGGGCACGTCGGCCTTGGGATAGAGGTGGTGCAGCACCGTCCAGGTGCCGTGGTCCAGCCCCCAGTCGTCGCTGCCGGCCACCTGGCGCGACTTGACGATGGACAACAGCTCGCGCGCCGTCTCGGGTGAGCCCGGCGCGGGGTACTGCATGTCGTGCAATTGGCGCGGAAAACCGCCGAAATCGTGGATGGTGCGTGGCTTGGCCTGCACGTCGACCAGCGTCTTGCCCGGGGTCTGCCAGTGCGCCGACACCGCCAGGATGGCGGCCGGACGCGGCAGGCGCCGGCCCCAGGCGCTCAGGGCGCGGGTGAAGTCGTTGTCCGAAATCGCGTTCATGGGACTGCCGTGTCCGATGAAGATGACGGGCATGCGCGGCTTGGCCGCTGTTGATGGCGTTTGCGCCTGGACGGCGGATGCGGCGGCGGACAGGGCCAGCAGCAGCTGGCGGCGGTTCATGAAGGAAGGAGCGGGCATGTGGGGTGCGACCCGGCGGTGCCCTTCAAGTTCCCGCCGTGGCCGAACTGGCTCGCAGCGCGTGAAGACGCAGGAACTCGCCCATGGCAAGGGCGTCCATGGGGCGTGCGAAACCATAGCCCTGGATCTGGTCACAGCCCAGGCGGCGCAGGGTTTCGATCTGCTCGGCGGTTTCCGCGCCCTCGGCCAAGACCTTGAAGCCCAGGCCGTGCCCCATCTGCACCATGGCCGCCAGCAGCGTCTGGGCCTGGGTGGACTGGGTGATCTCGCTCACGAACAGGCGGTCTATCTTGAGCTTGTCCAGCCGCAATTGGCGCAGGTAGGCGAAACTGGAATAGCCACTGCCAAAGTCGTCCAGCGCGAGCTGGGTGTAGAGCGCCTCGATGCGTTCGAGCTGAGCCAGCACCAACTGGGGCTCGGTGATCAGGGCCGATTCTGTGATCTCCAGCTCCAGGCAATGCGCGGGCAGACCGGAATCCGACAGACAGCGCTGGATCAGTTCATCGACGTGGCCGCGCGTGAACTGCAGCGCTGAAACGTTGACCGCCAGCAGCAGATCGGTGTGGCCTGCGCGGTGCCACGCTCCGGCCTGGCGGCAGGCTTCGGCCATGACCCATTCGCCCAGGGGCACGATGAGGCCGCTCTGCTCGGCCACGGCGATGAAGCGACCCGGGTAGATCAGCCCTTCGGTGGGGTGTTGCCAGCGCACCAGCGCTTCCACACCGACCACGCGACCGCTGTGCACGTCGAGCTGGGGTTGGTAGTGCAGCACCAGTTCACCGCCAGCGATCGCGCGCCGCAATCCCTCGCGCACCCGTTGGTACTCCTCGGCCGCGCGGTTGAGTCGCTCGGTGAAGAAGCGGTAGGTGTTGCGCCCGCCGCGCTTGGCTTCGTACATGGCCACGTCGGCGCACTTGAACAGGGTTTCGAAATCCTGGCCATCGCCGGGGTAAACGGCCACACCGGCCGAAATCGATGAGGACAACTCGTGCCCCTGCACGTCCACGTGCTCGCTGCCAAGGTGCAACAGCTTGGTGCAGACGCCCGCCACCTGTTCGGGGTCCTGCACTTCGTGCAGCAGGACCAGGAATTCGTCCCCGCCCAGGCGGCAGATGACATCGACGCTGCGCACGCCGGCGCGCAGGCGTTGTGCCAGGTTGACCAGGAACGCATCGCCCACGGTGTGACCCAAGGCATCATTGATGGCCTTGAAACCGTCCAGGTCCAGCAGCACCAGGGCCAGGCCATGGCCGCTGCGCCTGGCCTGCTGGCACATCTGATCGAAACGCTCCTGGGCCAGGCGCCGGTTGGGCAGATCGGTCAGCGCATCGTGGTAGGCCAGGTGCGCCACGCGCTCCTCGTAGGTGCGCCGCTCCACCACCAATTCGTTGAACTGGGTGATCATGTCGCCCACCTCGCCGACCGGCCCCTGCACCTGCAGGGGCCCCAGTGGCTGTTCGCCCTGGCGCATGCGCGCCATGCCCCGGCTGGCCAGCTCCAGCGGACGCAGCTGGCGCGACACCATGTGCCACAGCACCAGCAGGCAAACTGCGGTGACCACCAGTGCGGTGAGCAAAAAGCTGTCGCGCAAACGCCGCACCGGCGCAAAGGCCTCCTCGGTGGGCATGGCGCCAATCACCATCCAGTCCGGAAAGTCAGGCACCACGCGGGCCACGGAGAGGATTTCCTGTCCCTGAATGGCACGCACGATGGTGCGCCCCTCAAAGCCGGACAGCCGCCGGTCGATGTTGGGATTGGCCTGCGGTGGCGGCAGCACTTCCATGACCCGGTTCGGGTCGGACGCTGAAATGATGAGCCGTGCGCTGCGAGACACGACCAGCAGGTAGCCCCCGGAACTCAGGTGCATGGCCTGCAACCCCTTGAACAGGGCCCGATCGGTCAGTTGGCTGATGCCACCGACCATGGCCACGTGCTTGCCCTGGCTGTCCAGCAGCGGCACATAGATGGGAAAAATGGGTTTCTTCGAAAAAGTGCCCTGGTAGGGCTGGCCCACAAACACCTTGGCATGGCTGGCGGCCGCCACCGATTGCGGGTTGTTGCCCGCGTAGCCGCCCAAACGCCCCGGCTGTACCGGCGGCATCTCGGCCACCACGCGCATGTCGCGCAAGCGCACCACGCCGCCCCCCAGCGAAAACAGGTCGGCCGGGAAGGCCTGCCGGGCCAAGGCCTGGCGCAAGACGTCGGGTTGCTCCAATGCGTCAGCGGGCAGGTCATGGGCCAGGCGCTGCAATGCTTCGACCCGCACGTGCAGGCCCTGGGCCAGGCCATCGGCCACCAGGGTCACCGTATCCGCAAGCTGGGCACCCACCTGTTCCTCCGTGTCCTGACGCAGCACGCCCAGAAACAGCCACAGCGTCACCAGCGTGCTGATCAGCACGCTGAGCAGCACCGCCAACAGGATTCGGCTCTTCAAGCCCATGGGCACCCCCGTGTGAACGGACCCAGGTAATTCAACAATTGTTCTCAATGTAGCGTCAAAGCGCCGAAGTGGGTGCCGAAGTGGGCCACCAGCCGCTACAATCTGCCCCGTCAGGAGAGCGCTCCCCCGAGGAGCCGCCGAAGGCGCAGGCGGTTTGCACATGCAGGCCCTGAACGCTCAGGCAAAAGGACTGGCAAACGCCCGGCGACGGGCGATTCCCCCCTGGAGAGAGGCCACATCGACGTTGGCCCACCGAAGGAGCAAACGTGGCATCGCCCGCGTGAATCTCTCAGGTAAAGCGGACAGTGGGGCTGGTGCACGGCGTGGCCGTGTGTGGCCCCTGCATTTCAAATCCGCTCCATGTCCTCCGACACCCTGTTGACCACCCCGCTGAATGCCTTGCACCTCGAACTGGGTGCGCGCATGGTGCCGTTTGCCGGCTACAGCATGCCGGTGCAGTACAAACCCGGCCTGATGGCCGAGCACCTTCACACCCGCCAGGCCGCCGGTCTGTTCGACGTCTCGCACATGGGCCAGTTGCGCCTGGTGGGGCCCGAGGCGGCCGCTGCCTTTGAGACCCTGATGCCGGTGGACGTGATCGGCCTGGGCGAACACAAGCAGCGTTACGGCCTGCTGCTCAACGACGAGGGCGGCATCATCGACGACCTCATGTTCGTCAACCGGGGCCGGGACATCTTCGTCATCGTCAACGGCGCCTGCAAACACGGCGACCTGGCGCACATCCAGGCCCGCATCGGCGGCCGCTGCCAGATTGATGTGCAATTTGACCGGGGCCTGCTGGCCCTGCAAGGCCCGCAGGCCGTGACCGCCCTGGCCCGCCTGCTGCCCGGTGTCGAGAAACTGGTCTTCATGACCGGCGGCGATTTCAGCTGGAACGGCGCCGACCTCTACATCACCCGCAGCGGCTACACCGGCGAAGACGGCTTCGAAATCTCGGTGCCCGCCGCCCAGTCCGATGCCCTCGCCCGCGCCCTGCTGGCCCAGCCCGAGGTGAAACCCGTGGGTCTGGGCGCACGCAACTCGCTGCGCCTGGAAGCTGGCCTGTGCCTTTACGGCAACGACATCGACACCACCACCACCCCGGTGGAGGCCGCGCTGAACTGGGCCATGCAAAAGGTGCGCCGCACCGGCGGCGAACGTGCCGGTGGTTTCCCAGGCGCGGCCAAGGTGCTGGCGCAGCTCGATGGCACCGAAGCTCTGGCCCGCAAGCGCGTGGGCTTGGTGGCCCTGGAGCGGGTGCCGGTGCGCGAGCACACCGAACTGCAGAACACCGATGGCACAACCATCGGCGAGGTGACCAGCGGCCTGCTGGGCCCCAGCGTGGACAAGCCCGTGGCCATGGGCTATGTGGGCGCAGAATACGCCGCCGTGGGCACCCGCGTGAACGCCATCGTGCGTGGCAAGGTGGTGCCCATGGAAGTGGCCGCCCTGCCCTTCCTGCCGCCCAACTACTTCCGCGGCTGAACCCTTTTTTCATCTTCTCAACGGAGCCCTCCATGACCAAGCAATACACCGAAGACCACGAATGGGTCGAAGTCAGTGGCGATGTCGCCACCGTCGGCATCACCCACCACGCGCAGGACGCGCTGGGCGACGTGGTGTTCGTCGATCTGCCCGAAGTGGGCAAGGCCATCGCACAAAAAGAGGTGGCCGGTGTGGTCGAGTCGGTCAAGGCCGCAGCCGATGTCTACATGCCCGTCAGCGGCGAGATCGTGGAGGTCAACGAGGCCCTGCGCGACGACCCCTCGCTGGCCAACAGCGACCCGCTGGGCGCCGGCTGGTTCTTCAAGGTCAAGCTGTCCGATGCCGGCCAGCTCGCCGGCCTGCTGACCGAAACCGCCTACACCGACTTCGCGGCCCAGGGCTGACCAGAGCCGTGCGTGAGCGGCGTTGCCCCGGCAGCGCCGCTTGCAGACTGTTCTGGAGCCCCCATGCTGAAGCCCGCCACGCCCCCGCTCGAAGCCCTCGAAAATCCCAGCGAATTCATCGCCCGCCACATCGGCATCAGCGACGAAGACGAGGCCATGATGTTGTCCGTGATCGGCGAGGCCTCGCGCCGCGCGCTGATCGAGAGCATCGTGCCGCGCTCCATCGCACGCGCCACCGCGATGAAGCTGCCCGAGGCCGTGACCGAGGCGGCTGCCTTGGCCGAGCTCAAAGCGATCGCGCAGCAAAACCAGGTGTTCAAGAGCTTCATCGGACAGGGCTACTACGGCACCCACACGCCCGGCGTGATCCTGCGCAACATCCTGGAAAACCCCGCCTGGTACACCGCCTACACGCCTTACCAGGCCGAGATTTCGCAAGGCCGCATGGAGGCGCTGGTCAACTTCCAGACCCTGGTGACCGACCTCACCGGCATGGCGATTGCCAACGCGTCCATGCTCGATGAAGCCACCGCCGCCGCCGAAGCCATGACGCTGGCCAAGCGCTCGGTCAAGGCCAAGGGCAACACCCTGGTGGTGGCCGGCGACTGCCACGCGCAGACCATCGAAGTCATCCAGACGCGCGCCAAGCCGCTGGGCCTGAGCGTCAAGCTGGCCAACTCGGCCGAGGAATGGGCGCAGGCTCTGGCCGGGGACGACTACTTCGCCGTGCTGGCCCAGTACCCGTCCACCAGCGGCCGCATCGACGACCTGCGCGCCGACGTCGCCACCGTGCACGGCAAGCAGGCCGCCTTCATCGTGGCGGCCGACCTGCTGGCGCTCACCCTGCTGGTGCCCCCGGGCGAGTTCGACGCCGACATCGTGGTGGGCACCACCCAGCGCCTGGGCATGCCCATGGGCGCGGGCGGCCCGCACGCCGCTTACATGGCCTGCCGCGACGAGTTCAAGCGCTCCCTGCCTGGCCGCCTGGTGGGCGTGAGCGTGGACGTGCACGGCAACCCGGCCTACCGCCTGGCACTGCAAACGCGCGAGCAACACATCCGCCGCGAAAAGGCCACCAGCAACATCTGCA
>CAYUAH010000161.1:0-8247 GCA_964442375.1 uncultured Hydrogenophaga sp.
GCTGGGCCGAGGTGGACATGCAGAAGATTGTGTTCAACGCGCACTATCTGATGTACTTCGACACCGCCATCACCGAGTACTGGCGCGCCCTGGCCCTGCCCATGGAAGAGGTGTTTGCCCGCCTGGGCGGCGAGCTGTACGTGAAGAAGGCCACGGTGGAGTTCAACGCCTCGGCGCAGATGGACGACCTGATCGACGTGGCCTTGCGCTGCGAGCGCATAGGCAATTCGTCCATCCAGTTCATTGGCGCCATCTTCCACGGCGACAAACACCTGATTTCGTCCGAGATCATCTATGTGTTTGCCGACCCCATCAGCCAGACCTCGCGCCCGGTGCCCGAGGGCTTGCGAAACACCTTCATGGCGCTGGAAGCCGGCGAGCCCATGGTGGAGATCAAAGTTGGCACCTGGGCCGAACTGGGTCAGGACGCAGGCCAGGTCCGCAACGAGGTGTTCGTCGAGGAACAGAAAATCCCCAAGGAACTGGAGTGGGATGCGGCCGACGCCGACGCGGTGCACGCCGTGGCCTACAACCGTTTGGGCATGCCCCTGGCCACAGGCCGCTACCTGCCTTACGCGGCGGCCGGGCGGCCGGGCGTGGTCAAGGTGGGGCGCATGGCGGTCAAGCGGGTCATGCGCGGTGCGGGCGTGGGGCGCGATGTGTTGTATGCACTCATGGACGCGGCCCGCAAGCGCGGCGAGCAGGAGGTGCTGCTGCACGCCCAGCGCAGCGCCGAGGCGTTCTATGCGCGCCTGGGCTACACCGTCAACGGCGAGCCGTTTGAGGAAGCCGGCATCCCGCACATCGAGATGCACATGCGCCTGTAGGTGCTGTGGGCCAGCGGCCAGCGGCCGCCATCGCTGGCCCCTGTGTTTGCAGTTCGTTCGTGCGTCCACTCCTCCAGCTGCACTTCGTCGGCCGAGGCACAGACCAGCAGGCTGCTGCGGGTGCCGTAGTGGCGCTCGGCATAGTCCACGAAGGGGCTGGACAAGGCCTGCTCCCACACGCGGGGCGCGCCGGTGCTGGGCAGCGCATCTGCAGCGGCCTGCCGGCGGTCCAGCAGGGCCGACAGCAGCGGCTTTCGCCAGTCCGTCGCCAGGGCGGTCGTGCTGCGCTCCACCACCGACCACAAGGCCTGCTTGAGCAGAAGCGTTTTGGGCCAGGGCGTGTCAAGCGCCGCGTTGGACAAACCGTAGACGCCTGCCGTCAAGGGCCGGCCCACCACGCTGCCCAAGGCCTCCAGCGGCTGCGTGTCGCCCTGGCCCGGGCGGCGGTTGCTGATCCAGGCCCATTCGCCCCGGCCCAGATCACCCAGCACCAGGTTGAAGCCGCTGTATTGCCCAGCGTCCACCGCGCGGGCGAAATCGTCCCAGCGCCGTGTACCCTGCAGCCAGCGCGTGACCAGTTCACCCCGGCTTTGCGGCGCGTTGAGCACGCCGGCCTCGCGCACATTGGTCAGCATGGCCACCCGGCCCTGCGGCGTGATGCCCAGCCAGGTGCCGCCCGCGTGCTGGTCGCGCCCGGCCACCACGGGCGTGCCATTGGCCAGCTGCCAGGCGTGCAGGGGCAGGGTGGGGCGCGCCAGATGCTCGTCGCGGTTGGACGCGACCAGCAGCGGATGACCTGGCACCACCCCAATGGCAAAGGCGATCAGGCACATGGTTCAGATGTCGTCGCGCAGCGCGTAGGGCAGGGGCAGCAGTGTCAGTGTGGGGCCATCGGCGGCACCGGCGGCGAGGCGGCCACCATCGGCAGAGGCTATTTGCATGGACACGATGGCATCAAATCCCGCCAGCGGGTGCGCGGCGGCCGCGACCACGGTGCCGGTGGGCTGTTCGGCATCGCTGACGTGAAACACGCTGTCGCCCACGGCCAGGGGCGACTCGGCATGCACCAGGTAGGCGCGCCGCTTGAGCGTGCCCCGAAACTGGCTGCGCGCCACCACTTCCTGGCCGGGGTAGCAGCCCTTTTTGAAGTTCACGCCGTCCACCGACTCGTAATTCAGCATTTGTGGCACAAAGGCTTCCACCACCGGTGCGCTGACGGTGGCCACGCCACTGCGCACGTCCAGCCACTGCCACAGGCTGGCGTCCAGCTCCGGCAGGTCAGGCACTGCACCGGCCGGCGCCAGCCACAGCGCGCGGGCGCGACCTTGGGCATCGGGCAAGCGCACCAGCGAGACCTCGCCCTGGTCGGCCTTGCTCCATGCGGGCGCCGGCCAGCCCTGGCCATCGCCCACCAGGCCGTACACCGCCACCTCGGCGCTGGCGTCGCTGAGTTTGGCCTTGGCGCGCAGCACGAACATGGACAGGCGCTTGAGGGTGGGCGCCAGCAGGTCTTGAGCGCACACCAGCCAGATCTCCTGGTGGCTGCGCTTGATGCCCACGAAGCTGGCCATCATGCGGCCCTTGGCCGAACAAAATGCGGCCAGCCGCGCCTGCGACAGGCCCATGAGCGCGAAATCCTGCGTCAGCTGCCCGTGCAGGAAGGCCGCAGCGTCTTCTCCGACCACCCGTATCACGCCCAGGTGCGGCAAGCGCACGGCACCTTGCAAGGTGCTGGCGTCGAAAGGAGCAAGCGCGGGACTGTCGGTGGTCATGCAGGGGGCCTCTTATATGATTTGGGTTGGACTATTTTCCCAAAGGCGCAAGGACCGTGCTCAGAGTGTTGAAATGGCTGCTGCTGGCAGGCCTGGTGGCCGCCGCTGCGGGCGCCTGGTGGTGGCAGCGGCCCTTGCCTTTGCGCCCGCCGCCCGGGCAGACCTTGGTGGACGTGACCGTTCCCGCAGGCGCCTCGGCGCGCGGCGTGGCCGAGGCGCTGGTGGCCGCTGGCGTCGACGCGCCCTCCTGGCTGCTGCACCTGGGCTTTCGGGCCTCAGGCGAATCCCGCCGCATCAAGGCCGGCAGCTACGAGCTGGAGCCCGGCGCCACACCGCAGAGCGTGCTCGACAAGCTGGTGCGTGGCGAACAGGCGCTGCGTCAGGTGACGCTGGTGGAAGGCTGGACCTTTCGCCAGGTGCTGGCGGCACTGCGCGCGGCCGAGCACCTGGAAGACGACATCGGCCGTCTCAACCCGGCCGAACTCATGGCGCAGCTGGGCTACGCCGGGCGTCACCCCGAAGGGCGCTTTTTTCCAGACACCTACCGCTACGCCAAGCGTTCCCCTGCTTCGGGCGTGCTGCGCCAGGCGGCGCAGGCCATGCAGCAGCAGCTCGACGCCGCATGGGCGCAGCGCCAACCCGGCCTGCCGCTCAAGAACGCCGACGAGGCGCTGATCCTGGCCAGCATCATCGAGAAGGAAACCGGCACGGCCGCCGACCGCACCCAGGTGGCCGCCGTGTTCGTCAACCGCCTGCGCATGGGCATGCGCCTGCAAACCGACCCCACGGTGATCTATGGACTGGGTGAGCGCTTTGACGGCAACCTGCGCAAGCGCGACCTGCTGGCCGACACCCCCTACAACAGCTACACCCGCGCCGGCCTGCCGCCCACACCGATTGCCATGCCGGGCAAGGCCGCCTTGCTGGCCGCTGTGTCGCCCGCGCGCAGCCAGGCCCTGTATTTTGTGGCCCGGGGCGACGGCAGCAGCCAATTCAGCGCCACACTCGACGACCACAACCGCGCCGTGCGCCAGTACCAGCTCCAGCGCTGAACACCCCATGCCATCCCAAGGAATATTCATCAGCTTCGAAGGCATAGACGGTGCCGGCAAGTCCACCCACATCGACGCGCTGGCCACCGCGCTGCGCGACCAGGGCCACACCGTGCGGCTCACCCGCGAACCCGGCGGCACGCCGCTGGCCGAGAAACTGCGCACGCTGTTGCTGCACGAGGCCATGGACCCGCTGTGCGAGGCGCTGCTGATGTTTGCCGGTCGGCGCGACCACCTGCAACAGGTGATCGAGCCCGCCCTCGCGCGGGGCGAAGTCGTGCTCTGCGACCGCTTCACCGACGCCACCTTTGCCTACCAGGGCCACGGCCGGGGGTTTGATCTGGCCACGCTGCGCACCCTGGAGCAATGGGTGCAGACCACGCCCGAGGGCAGCTTGCGCCAGCCCGACCTCACGCTCTGGTTCGACCTCGATCCGGCCATCGCGGCAGAACGCCTGGCGGGCGCCCGTGTGCCCGACAAGTTCGAGTCGCAGCCGGTGGACTTTTTTCGCCGCGTGGCGGCAGGCTACGCCGCCCGCATGGCCAGCGATCCGGCCCGCTTTGCGCGCATCCCAGCCGAGGGCACGTTGGAGGCGGTGCGCGAAGCCGTGTTTGCCGCCTGCCGAAGCCGGCCCTGGTGGCGGGAGGGCAGGGCATGAGCGCCACGGTGTTGCCCCCCTGGCAGCAGGCCCAGTTGCAAGCCCTGCTGCAACAGCGTGGCCACGCACTCCTGCTGACCGGGCCCTCCGGCCTGGGGCAATACCCGCTGGCGCTGGCGCTGGCCGCTGCCTGGCTGTGTGAACACGCCACGGCGCAGGGCGCCTGCGGCCAGTGCGAGAGCTGCCACGCCATCAGCGTGCGCACCCATGCCGACCTGTGTGTGCTGATGCCCGAGACCCTCTCGATGGAGCTGGGCTGGCCGCTGGACGAAAAGACACAGGACAAGATCGACAAAAAAGAGATCAAGGCCAGTCGGCTGATCCGCGTGGAGGCCGCGCGCCAGGCGGTGGCCTTCACCCAGTTCACGCGTTCGCGCGGCACCACCAAGGTGGTGCTGATCTACCCGGCCGAGCGCATGAACACGGAGGCCGCCAACACCTTGCTCAAGACGCTGGAAGAGCCTGTGGGCGCGGTGCGTTTCATCCTGGCCACCGAGGCCGCGCACCAGCTCTTGCCCACCATACGCAGCCGCTGCCAGAGCCACGCCCTGGTGTGGCCCGAGGCAGCCCAGGCCCTGGCCTGGCTGCAAAGCACCAGCGGCGCCGATGCCGCCAGCGCGCAGGTGTGGCTCAACGCCGCAGGCGGGCGCCCCGACGATGCACTGGCCTGGGCGCAGGCCGGCTTGGCCGCCGACACCTGGCGGCGGCTGCCTCAAGCGATGGCCAAGGGCGAGTTTGCCGCCATGGCCGACTGGGGCGCTGCGCGCCAGCTGGAAGTGCAGCAGAAGTTGTGCCACGACCTGATGGCCGTGGCCGCAGGTGGCACGCCGCGCTTTTTTGACGCCGCGCACCTGCCCCGCGCGCCGGGCATGGGCGCGCTGGTCGGCTGGTCGCGCGAGCTCGCCCAGAGCGCGCGCAGCGTGGAGCACCCCTTTCAGGCGCCTTTGATGTTGGAGGCCTGGGCCGCGCGTGCGCGTGAAGTGCTGGCCAAGGCTTAAACTCAGCCCCCATGAACGCGCCCGACCTGCCGCTGAATTCGCCCGGTGCTCAGGCACCAACGGGTGCGGTGGGTGCATCTTCCGAAGGCGGCGAGGGCGGCGCCGATGCGCCCTTTGTGCGGCCCACCGTCATCCAGCTCTCCATCAAGGAAAAAGGCGCGCTGTACGCGGCCTACATCCCCATGTTCACCGAAGGCGGCATTTTTGTGCCTTCGTCCAAAAGCTACCGGCTCGGCCAGGACGTCTACGTGCTGCTGACCCTGCCCGAAGATGTGCACCGCTACCCCATTGCCGGCAAGGTGGCCTGGATCACGCCGCCACACGCCACCGGGGCGCGCACCCAGGGCATAGGCATCCGTTTCCCCAACGACGAGAAGTCAGCGCAGCTCAAGAAGCGCATCGAGGAAATACTCGGTGCCCACCTCGGCTCGGACCGCCCGACCCAAACCGTTTGATCCCGCACAGACGGGCCACAGCGCCCGCTGAGCTTCGCCTGCCACGCCTGCCATGTTCACCGATTCCCACTGCCACCTGAACTTTCCCGACTTCAAGGACCAGATGCCCGAGGTGTTGGCCGCCATGCGTGAGGCCCAGGTCACGCGTGCCCTGTGCATCTGCACCACGCTGGAGGAGTTCGACGACGTGCACGCGTTGGCGACCACCCACCCGCACCTGTGGGCCACCGTGGGTGTGCATCCGGACAACGACGATGTGCGCGAGCCCACGCTGGATGACCTGCTGCTGCGCGCCGCCTTGCCCCGCGTGGTGGGCATTGGCGAAACCGGGCTGGACTACTACCGCCTCAACGGCCGCAGCGTGGCCGACATGGCCTGGCAGCGCGAACGCTACCGCATTCACATCCAGGCCGCGCGCCAGACTGGCTTGCCGCTGGTGATCCACACCCGCAGCGCCAGTGAGGACACGCTGGGCATCCTGCGGGAAGAGGGTGGGGTGGGCGCCAGCGATGGCGCACGCGGTGTGTTTCACTGCTTCACCGAAACCGCCGAGGTGGCGCGTGCCGCGCTCGACCTGGGCTTCTACATTTCCTTCTCCGGCATCATCACCTTCAAGAGCGCTGCCGACCTGCGCGACGTGGTGGGTTTTGTTCCCATGGACCGGCTGCTGATTGAGACAGACAGCCCTTACCTGGCACCCGTGCCCCACCGGGGCAAAACCAATTCGCCGGCCTATGTGCCCTGGGTCGCCCAACAGGTCGCTGAGCTCAAGGGTTTGAGCGTGGAGGCGGTCGCGGAAGCGACCACGGCCAATTTCCTGTCGCTTTTTGATCGGGTGGCTGCCTGAAGGCGGGGAAATCTTTCTGTGCATAGGTGAAATCCACATGCGTGCACAGGGTAAAGGACCGCAAAATCCACGGGTTCAATCAATGCAGGAGACGCATGTGCTGATAAAAAGTCAAAAAGACTTCTTTTCCGGGCTGATGTTTGCGGCTGTCGGGGGCGGGTTTGCGGTGGGTGCCACCGACTACACCGTCGGCCAGGCGTCGCGCATGGGCCCGGGCTACTTTCCCTTGATCCTGGGTGTGCTTCTGGCCATTCTGGGTGTCGTCATTTCGCTGCAGTCCTTTGCATCCAAAGCACCGGACGGCGACAAGATCGGCAAGTGGGCCTGGAAGCCACTGGTCTTTGTGCTTGGCTCCAACCTCGCGTTCGGTGTCTTGCTCGCCGGCCTGCCCTCGATCGGTTTCCCTTCCTTCGGCTTGATTGTTGCCATCTACGCGCTGGTCTTCATTGCCAGCCAGGCAGGTGAGCGCGTCAGCGTCAAGGAGCTGGTGGTCCTGTCCACCATCCTGGCGGTGGGCAGCTACCTGGCCTTCATCAAGCTGCTGAACCTGCAGTTCCCCGTCTGGCCGGCCTTCCTGGTCAGCTGAAAAACAGCACCGATTCCGGAGAGAGACACAGATGGATTTGATCAACAACCTGACGCTGGGCTTTGGCGTCGCGTTCACCTTCCAGAACCTGATCTACGCCTTCATCGGCTGCCTGTTGGGCACGCTGATCGGGGTGTTGCCGGGTGTGGGCCCTGTGGCCACCATTGCCATGCTGCTGCCCGCCACCTACGCGCTGCCGCCCGTGGCCGCGCTCATCATGCTCGCCGGCATTTACTACGGTGCGCAGTACGGTGGTTCGACCACCGCCATCCTGGTCAACCTGCCCGGTGAAGCCTCGTCGGTGGTGACTGTGATCGACGGCCACCAGATGGCCAAAAAGGGCAGGGCAGGCCCCGCGCTGGCGGCTGCCGGCCTGGGCTCCTTCTTCGCCGGATGTGTGGGCACGCTGATCCTGGCCGCCTTCGCGCCGCCGTTGACCGAAGTGGCCTTCAAATTCGGCCCGGCCGAATACTTCTCGTTGATGGTGCTGGGTCTGATCGGAGCCGTGGTGTTGGCGTCGGGCTCGCTGATCAAGGCCGTGGCCATGATCATCCTGGGCCTGCTGCTGGGCCTGGTGGGCACCGACGTGAACTCGGGTGTGGCGCGCTACAGCTTCGGCATCCCCGAACTGACCGATGGCATCAGCTTCATCGTCATCGCCATGGGTGTGTTCGGTTACGGCGAAATCATCCACAACCTGTCGCACCCGCCGGAAAGCCGCGACGTGGTGGCTGGCAAGGTCGAAGGCATTTTCCCGACCGCCACCGACTTCAAGCGCATGGTGCCGGCTGTTCTGCGTGGCACGGCCCTGGGTTCGGCCCTGGGCATCCTGCCCGGCGGCGGTGCATTGCTGTCGGCCTTTGCGGCTTACACCATCGAGAAGAAGACCAAGCTCAAACCGGGCGAAGTGCCGTTTGGCGAAGGCAATATCCGTGGTGTGGCTGCGCCTGAAGCCGCCAACAACGCCGGTTCGCAAACCTCCTTCATCCCGCTGCTGACGCTGGGCATTCCCCCCAACGCCGTGATGGCGCTGATGGTGGGTGCCATGACCA
>CAYUAH010000162.1:0-8220 GCA_964442375.1 uncultured Hydrogenophaga sp.
CCTAACTGTGGAGTCAGTGCCGGGGTCAAGGCTCGTCACCTTATTCATTCAGCGTGTGGTCGTTTGCACCAACGCACCAACGCCTCCCCCGCCACGCGTCCGCTGGCCAGGCAGGCGCTCAGCAGGTAGCCGCCGGTCGGAGCCTCCCAGTCCAGCATTTCCCCCGCACAAAACACCCCTGGGCGGCCGCGCAGCATCAAGTCCTCGTCAAGTGCTTCCAGGCGAACGCCGCCGGCCGTGCTGATGGCTTCATCGATGGGGCGCGCAGCCACCAGGGTGATGGGCAGGTGCTGGATGGCGGTGGCCAGTTGCTGCGGGTTGTGCAGCTCGTCGGGCGTGAGCACCTCGTGCAGCAGCGCGGTGTGCAAGGCGCTCAGGTTGAGACGGCTTTTGAGGTGGCTGGACAAGGAACGCGAGCCGCGCGGGTGGGCCACCTCGCGCAACACCCTATCGGCGTCCAGCTCCGGGCGCAGGTTCAAAAACACGGTGGCCTGGCCGTCGCGCTCGATGGTGTCGCGGATCAGCGCCGACGCCGCGTACACCAGGCTGCCTTCAATGCCGGTGGCCGTCAGCACGAACTCACCCTTGCGGCTGAACGGCCGCCCTGCCCCATCCATCACACTCAGGCCCACCGATTTGAAGGGCTGACCCGCAAAACGCTCGGCCAGGTGGGCGCTCCAGCCCGCACGGCCGCGCACGGCGGCATCGAAGCCGCAGTTGGCGGGGCGCAGCGGGGCCACGTCCACACCTTGGGCCAGCAGCGGCTCGACCCAGCGGCCATCAGAGCCCAGCTTGGCCCAGCTGCCACCGCCCAGCGCCAGCAACACGGCGCGGGCGCGCACCTCGGTCACACCGGCACTGCCATCAAAACGGAGGTGCCAGGCGCCATCGGCCTGGCGCTGCAGTTGACCATCCCAGCGCTGGCGCATGAAAAAACGCACCGGCACGCCGCTGGCCGGGTGGCGCAAGCGGTGCAGCCAGGCGCGCAGCAGCGGCGCGGCCTTCATGTCGGTGGGGAACACGCGCTGCGAGCTGCCCACAAAGGTGTCTATGCCCAGGCCCTGTGCCCAGTCGCGTATGGCCTGCGGGCCAAAGGCATCCAGCCAACGCCCGGACTCGGGGGCACGTTCGCCATACCGGCCGACAAAAGCCGGCAGGTCTTCGGCATGGGTGAGGTTGAGCCCGCCAATGCCGGCAAGCAGGAATTTGCGGCCCACCGTGGGCTTGGCATCAAACAGATGCACCGCCACACCGGCGGCGCTCAAAACCTCGGCCGCCATCAGGCCGGCGGGGCCACCGCCCACCACCACCACGGGCAGGCTGTTCACTTCTTCGTTCATGTTGGGGAGGGCGGGTTCAGGCATTCATTGGAGGGCACGGCGACCTCGATACAACGTCCGTCGGCGGTGAGGAAGGCGGTGCGGACATGGGCACCAGGCTGGGCCAGCGCCACCGCCTGAGCATAACGGGCCAGTTGTTCGCGCAGCGCGGCCTGGCGTTCGGGCGACGTGGCCGACTTGTGGTCCAGCACCCACCAGTGGCCGCTGGTGCGCTCGCGCACCAGGCGGTCCAGGCGCAACACCTGGCCCTGGGCGTCGAGCAGCTCCACCTCGTTGTCCCACCAGTCCACGCGCTGGGCGTCCCAGGCCCAGGCGCCCTCACCGGCCACCACGGCACGGGCACGCTCCAAGGCCTGCCGGGCCTGCATGGTGTCGAGGTCAAACTCGCGCGCCACCGCCGCCACATGGGCCTCGGTCCAATCGAAACCCTGCACCGGTGTCGGGCGCCACTGCAGCAGGCGGTGCATGGCCTGGCCCATGCGGGCGCTCACGGGGTTGTCGTCCAGCGCCTCGGCGGGCGGTGGCGTCCAGTGGTGGGGCGGCAATTCGGGCACGGTGAAGCACTCGCCGCCCACACCCACTTCGGCCGGGGTAAGCGGCTCGGGCGCGGGCACCGCCTCGCACACCGGCAACAGACGCTTGAACCAGCTGCTGCCGCTGTCGCCGTGGGGTTCGGTTGCTGACACCACCAAGCGCTGCTCGGCCCGCGTGCAGGCCACGTAAAGGGCATTGAGTTCTTCCAGCGCGCGCGCCGCCTGTTCGCCGGCCAGGAGATCGGCGGCACAGGGTGGCGGTCTTTTTTCGCTGACGAGGAACACCAGGCGGCGCGGCGCGCTGTCTTCGCCCGGCCAGTCCACCAGCACGCCCATGGCCTCGCCCTTGGCCGGTCGGGCATCGGTGTCGAGGAGGAGCACCGTGTGTGCTTCCAAGCCCTTGGCACCGTGCACGGTGAGCAGGCGCACCGCGCCAGGGTGGTTGACGACCGGGGCCTTGAGGCCCGGTGCCTTGAGGGCACGCACCAAGCGGTAAGGCGTGAGGCACCGTCCGCCATCGACCGCCAGCGCCTGCGCCAACACGGCGTGCAGCTGGGCCAACACCGTGGGCCGCAGCGCCGCCAGTGTGTGGCGGGCGTAAGCGGCCAGCACGTCGCCGTCGCGGTAGATGGCGGCCAGGGCGTCGTGGGGTGGCAGCTGCCAGACCCAGTCGCGCCAGCGGGGCAGACGCTCGGCGGCGGCGCGCAAGGAGGTGCTCATGTCGGCCGGCGGGGCATCGCACAAGGCCTGCCACCAGCTGTTGGCGGGGCGGCCGTCGCGGCCACGCACGCGCTGCGCCAGCCACGCGAGGTCCGCATCGTCGCAGCCCAGCAGGGGCGATTTCAAGGCGCGTGCCAGGCCATGATCCTGTGTGGGCGAGACCAGCACGTCCAGCAGGGCCACCACGTCCTGGACGGCAGGGGCATCGCTGAGGTCGCGCTTTTCGGGCTCCTCGCTGGGCACGCCCCGTTCGCGCAGGGCTTGGTGCAACCAGCCCAGGCGCTCGCGTTTGCGCGCCAGCACCATCACGTCGTTCGGGTCCAGGCCCTCGGCACGCAAGGTGTGGGCGATCCAGTCGGCCGCCTGCCGGGCTTCGTGGGCGCTCAGGCTGTCTTCGGCGCTGCGTTTGGGCGTCGTCAGGCTGTCGCGCCAGGTAGTCTTGTCCTGGCTGTCTGCGGCCCGCTCGGGCCGGGGCAGCACCGGCAGGCCCAGCACCGCACCCAACGCGGTGCTGTCGGTGCTGTGGGCGCGAAAGCCGGCGTACTCACCTGCGGTTTCTGCCGCGCCCATCACCTCGTTCAGCGCGCCCACCACCGCCGGGGCGCAGCGTCGTGTGTGGTCGCAGCTCAGCAAGGCGCCGCCCAGCCCGTCCACCACAAAGCGCTGCGCGGCGCGGAACACCTGCGGCTCGGCACGGCGGAAGCGGTAGATGGACTGCTTGGGGTCGCCGACCAGAAACACGCTGGGCGCATCGCCGGCCCCGGCACCGGCATAGGACGACAGCCAGGCGTGCAGGGCCTGCCATTGCAGCGGGTTGGTGTCCTGGAATTCGTCGATCAGCAAGTGGCGCACGCGGGCGTCCAGGCGCTGCTGCATCCAGGGCGCCAGACTGGCGTCGGACAGCAGGCGCAGTGCGGCCTGTTCGATGTCGTTCATGTCCACCCAGCCGCGTTCGCGCTTGAGCGCGGCATAGCTTTGCAACAGCGCGCGGCACAGCTGGGCCATGCGCCGCTGGTGCAAGCAGCCCTCGTGCTGGCGGCTGGCGGCCAGCAGCTCGGCCAGCTCCGCCCCGGCGGCCTGGGCCGCTTCGAACTTGAGCAGGTTGGTGTTGAGCCGGTCGTCCGCAGCGACAAAGAAGGCCTTGCGCAACAAGGCCAAGCGCGCTGGGGCATGCGCCGCGTCGTCGGGCAGCAGGAACGCGTCCACCACCCCCTGGGCCGCCTTCTGTGGCGTCTTGTTTTTCTCGGCGCCCAGCGCGGCCGAGCGGGCATGCCAGCGGGCGTGGGCATGGGGCCCGAGCAAGGCGTGTGCGGGGTCGGCGTGTGGCGCCAGGTCGGGGAAACGCGCGCCAAACGGCACCACCGACGCGTCCACCCGGCCCAGCGCGTCGGCCAGCGCAAATTCCACGCGTTTGCTCAAGGCGGTGGCCAGGGCCTTGAGCGTCTGGCTGCGGCCGTGGGCGGCCACGGCCTCGTGGAAAGCGGCGGACAAGGCGTCGTCACCCGTCACCACCGCAAAAAACCGCGGCCACACCAGGCGCACGGCCTGGCTGTCGTCTTCCAGCAATTCGTACTGGGCCGGCAGTTTCAGCTCGGCCAGCACACCCAGGGGTGCGGCGCGCAGCAACGAGGCAAACCAGCTGTGGAAGGTGCGCACCTGCACCGGCCGCCCGCCCTGTTGCAGGCGCTGTTGCAGGGCCCGCAGTGCCGGCACGGCAGCACCCGCCTGTTCGGGCGCCAGGCCGCGCCATTGCAGCTGGTGCGCCAGTTGGGCATCGGGCTGCTCGGCAAAATCCCGCAACCACTGCTGCAGGCGCTGGCGCATCTCGCCGGCGGCCTTTTTGGTGAAGGTGATGGCCAGGATGTCCTGCGGCTCGCAGCCGGCCAGCAGCGCGCGCAGGATGCGCGAGACCAGCATCCAGGTTTTGCCGGCACCGGCACAGGCCTCCACCGCCACGCTGCGTGCGGGATCGCAGGCCACACGGTAGAAGGCCGCGGCATCGCTGAGCACGCCGTTGATGCGGTAGGCAGCTTGGGTGTCGGTCATGTCCAGAAGTCTTTTCGGCACAGGCCCCGCGCGGCGCAAAAGTCGCAGGCGCGCCCTTCGCCCAACGCGGGCATGGCGGCACCTGCGGCCACGCGGTCCATGTCATGGGGCAGGCCTTCGCACAAGGCGTCGCGCGCGGCCAGCACCTCGGCTTGTTCCAGCCAGGCCGCACCGGACGCGCCTTCACCCAAGGACAGGTAGGCGGCGCGCAGCGTTTCCTCGGGCAGCAGCGCGGCGTAGAAGGCCAGCTGGGTGTCCTCCATGGGGTGTTTGATGCGCTCTTCGGTCGTGGCTCGGGTTTCGGTCTTGTAGTCGATCACCACGGCCATCGCGCCTTCCGGGCTGGCCTGGCGGTCGATGCGGTCCAGCGTGCCGCGTATGCGCCAGCGCCCCAACGCGGCCTCGCGCTCCACCTCGGCCACCTCGAAACGGGGGCCGGGCTGGCCGGGCCGCTCTTCGTGAGCGTGCAGCCAGGCCAGGTAAGCCTCGCGCAGGCTGGGCCAGGCGGCGCGGAAGGGCAGAAACGCGGCGGCGTCCAGCCCCATGTCGGCGGCCACCTGGGTGGCCAGTGCGTCGATGGCCAGCCGGTCCGCGTCCAGCCCGCACGCAGCGGGACGGCCTTCGTGAAAGGCCTTGAGCACACGGTGCAGCCAGTTGCCCATGTCGCGCTTGTCGGGTGCATCTTCCAGCTCGGGCAGCTCGCCCAGGCCCAGCTGGCGCAAGGCAAAAAAACGGTAGGGGCATTCGCGCAGATCGCTGTACGCGCTGGCCGACAGGGCGGCGGGCAGCAGGCCCGGCGCGCTGGCCTGGGGTGGCTCGATCGCTGCGGCGTCGAGTTTGCGCGGCTGGCGTGGGTCGGGCGCCAGGGCGCTGTCTCGCTCCTGTTGCAACTGCGCCACCCAGGGGTTGGGCAACACCGGCTCGTCGCCCTCGTGTTCGCGCCACAGCACGTGCAAGTGCGGCTGGTGCAGCAGTTGCTCCCACGCCGCTCGGGCCGAGGCGGCCAGCGCCTCCCGCCCGGGCAAGCCCAGGCTGGCGCGCTGCTCCGGTGTCCACTGGCCCGGCGGCTCGGGTGCCGCGCTCAGGTGCAGGTCGTCACAACCGGCGGCCACCACGGCGCAAAAGGGCCGCGCCAGCATCTGCGCCATGGGCAGGACCACCACCGGCGCCCCGGGCGGCGACAAGGGCACGAAATTGGCGGCTTCGAGCACGTCGCGCACCCAGGTGGTGAAGGCCGACAGGCCGAGCTTGCGCGTGGCCGAGAGCAGCCAGTCGGCCGCCACCGGCGCGCCGTCCTCGGGCAGCCACAAGGCCGTCAGCACGGCCTGCCCGGCGCGGTCGGCCACCAGCCCGTCCCACAGGCCCCAGCGCCGAAGCTCGCGCGCGAGGTCCACCAGCCAGAGGCCCAAGGGGCGCGGGGCCTGCAGCGGATCAAAACAGGTCGCCATGCCTTCGGGCAGCGCGGCGCGCAGCTTCTCGCTGGCGCACACCGCCGCCCAGCTGGCCACTTCGCTGCGGCGCCACTGGCGCTCCAGCGCGTTCACCTGGCCGGCAGGCCAGCAGGGCATGTGCTTGAAGGCGTCGAGCACGTCGTCGGTGCTGGCCCGTGCGGAACAGGCGCGCAGCACGGCCAGCAGGCGGGCGGCGGCCTGGCTGGTGGAGAGGCGCCAGCCGGTCTCATCCCGCAGGGGCAGCCCAGCGCCCTGCAGAAAGGCGCTGATGCGGCGCGTGAGCACACGGTCCTGCGCCACCAGCGCCACAGGCGTGTGGCCGGCGGCAATCTCGGCCAGCACGCAGGCGGCGGCACGCTGGGCTTCGTCCTGGGCGTCGGCGCAGGGGTGGAGCGCAACCTGGTGGAGGGGTTCGGCATCGGCGGCCATGGCCAGCGGCAGGCGCAGGCCCTGCTCGCCCCAGGCCGATGCCAGGGCTTCGCCCAGCGGGTCGGGCAACATGCCCTGCAACAGCACCAGGGCGTCCAGACCCTGGCCGGGCAAAGCGTGCTGCCACAACACATCGGTCGCATAGGCGCTGTGGCCCACCCACTCGATGGCCACGGCCTGCACCAGGCCCTCCCAGGCTGCCACGCCACCGGGCAGCAGCTGGGCCAGCGCCTCGCGGCTGCGGCTGGCCCAGTCGGCGCGCGCGTCGGCCCGCACCGCGCTGGCCAGCGGTGCGAGCTGGGCAGCGGCGTCCAGCAACTGCTCGACCAGCGCCGGCATGAGGTCGGGCGGCAGCCGCCCACCGGCGGCCTGCTCCAGCAGTTGCTGGGCCAACACGCGGTTGCGGGCGGGGTCGGGGCTGTGGTCCATCTCGCCGGGCTGGTGCGGACCGAGCTGCTGCGCCCAGTTGCGCGTGGTCTCGAAGCGGGGCACAAAGCCGCCGCCTGCACCCAAGCTGTCGCGCCACGCCTGGCGGGCCTGGGCCATGAGCTGTGCGTAGGGCACCAGCACCAGGCAACGCCCGGCATGGGCACCGCAGCGCAGCAGGTGTTGTTGGATGGCCGCCATCCGGTCGACCCAGTGGCACGCGAGGCGGTAGCCGGGGTCCACCGGGGGTGCCGTCATGGAAATACGCTTTCTGTCACAATGTCGCCACTTTAACTGCTAGACACCTGCTCCCCAGAGGCAAAAACATGGCCAGCGACCTGATCAAACACGTGACCGACGACAGCTTCCAGACCGATGTGCTCCAGGCCAGCGGCCCGGTGCTGGTGGACTTCTGGGCCGAGTGGTGCGGCCCGTGCAAGATGATTGCCCCCATCCTCGACGAGGTCGCCGGCAGCTACGACGGCAAGCTCAAGATCGCCAAGGTCAACGTGGACGACAACCGCGCCGTGCCCGCCCAGTTCGGCATCCGTGGCATCCCCACGCTGATCCTGTTCAAGGATGGCCAGCCCGCCGCCACCAAGGTGGGCGCGCTGAGCAAGGCGCAGCTGACCGCCTTCATCGACCAGCAACTGGCCTGAGCGCCTGTCTGAGTTCCCCCGCCCGGCCGCCGCTGCCGGGCGCGTTTTTCCTGTCATAATTTCGACATCGCCGGCCAGCGCACTCCCAGGCCTCGTCGCAGCCAGCCACCGTGCCGTGAGTCGGGACCTCCCCGCAGCCTCACTCCCCTCCCCCGAATTTTTTCTGCACTCCACCCCGGAGTCCACTCCATGCACCTGAACGAACTCAAGGCACTGCACGTGTCTGAAGTGCTCAAGCAAGCCGAAGCGCTCGAAATCGAGAACACCGGCCGTATGCGCAAGCAAGAGCTGATGTTTGCCATCATCAAGAAGCGCGCCAAGGCTGGCGAGCAGGTCTTTGCCGATGGCGTGCTCGAAGTCCTGCCCGACGGTTTTGGTTTCCTGCGCAACATGGACACCAGCTTCACGGCCAGCACCGACGACATCTACATCTCGCCCAGCCAGATCCGCCGCTTCAACCTGCACACCGGGGACATGATCGAAGGCGAGGTGCGCACGCCCAAGGATGGCGAGCGCTACTTCGCGCTCAACAAACTCGACGCCATCAACGGCCTGTCGCCCGAGCACAACAAGCACAAGGTGATGTTCGAAAACCTCACGCCGCTGTTCCCCAAGG
>CAYUAH010000163.1:0-8210 GCA_964442375.1 uncultured Hydrogenophaga sp.
GTGATGGCCTTGATGCGCGATGGGTTCAGCATGGTCGGGGAGAATACCGCATGCCTTTCCGCCCCGAACCCCCGTACACCCATGGCCAGCCGGCCAAGACCGCCATTCTGTTG
The DNA here is from genome assembly GCA_964442375.1 of uncultured Hydrogenophaga sp. Classification (GTDB taxonomy): domain Bacteria; phylum Pseudomonadota; class Gammaproteobacteria; order Burkholderiales; family Burkholderiaceae_C; genus Hydrogenophaga. The sequence goes on from CAYUAH010000163.1 coordinate 114, forward strand.
TGCAACCTGGGCACGCCCGACGAGGCCACCGCGCCCGCCGTGCGGCGCTACCTCGCCGAGTTCCTGGGCGATGCGCGGGTGGTGGAGATCCCCAAGCCCCTCTGGTGGCTCATCCTGCACGGCATCATCCTGCGCGTGCGCCCCGCCAAATCGGCCGCCAAATACGCGAGCATCTGGACCGCGGAGGGTTCACCGCTCAAGGTGTGGACCGAAAAACAGACCACGCTGCTGCGCGGCTTCCTGGGTGAAAAAGGGCACAAGGTGGAGGTGCGCTACGCGATGCGTTATGGCAACCCGTCCATCGCCTCGCAGCTCGACGCGCTCAAGGCCGAAGGCGCCACCCGCATTCTCATCGTGCCCATGTACCCGCAGTACAGTGGCACCACCACCGCCAGCGTGATGGACGCCGTGTACGACTGGGGCCAACGGGTGCGCCACCTGCCCGAGCTGCGCTTCGTCAACCGCTACCACGACGACCCCGGCTACATCGCCGCGCTCGCCGCCTCGGTGCGCGCGCACTGGATGGCCCACGGCCAGCCGGAGAAATTGGTGATGAGCTTCCACGGCGTGCCCGAACGCACCCTGCACCTGGGCGACCCCTACCACTGCGAGTGCCACAAGACCGCGCGCCTGCTGGCCGAGGCGCTGGGCCTGACCAAAGACCGTTATGTGCTCACCTTCCAGTCGCGTTTTGGCAAGGCCAAGTGGCTGCAGCCCTACACCGAACCCACGCTCGTGGCGCTGGCGCAATCGGGTGTGAAGCGGGTGGACGTGATGTGCCCCGGCTTCACCAGCGACTGCCTGGAGACACTGGAAGAAATCAACATGGAAGCGCGCGAAGCCTTCTTGCACGCCGGCGGCCAGCAGTTCAACTACATCCCCTGCCTGAACGACCGCAACGAGTGGATACGCGCGCTGACCGACCTGAGCGAGCGGCATCTGGCGGGCTGGCCCACGCAGGCCGCGCCGGACGAAGCCGCTGCCCGCGAGACGCTGGTGCGCGCCAAGGCCCTGGGTGCGGCGCGCTGAGCCGCATCACAACAGCCCACGCGCGATCAGGGCCTCGCGGCACTGTTCCGGGTGCTGGAACAGCAGGCCTTGCCAGCCATGGCGCTCTGCGGCCTCGATATTGCGGGCCACGTCGTCGATGAACAGGGTACCGGCGCCGGCCGCGTTGAAACGGTCGTCGGCGGTGGCAAAGATGGCGGCGTCCGGTTTGATCTGACCGACGCGGGCGGAAAAAATCCCGCCATGGAAGGCGCTGAAAAAACCGTGGCTGGTTTCGAGCATCTGCGCGTAGCCCTCGGGCATGTTGGACAGAAAGTACAGCGGCCAGCCCCGCTTTTGCAGCGCCAGCAGGATGTCCACCGTGCCGCTGTGCACCGCCATGTGGGGCGGTATGGCGTCCATCAGCGCCAGCAGGTCGGCCACCTTGAGGCCAGTGCGCTGCGCGATGCGCTGGGCCAGCGGCCGTGGCTCGATCAGGCCGAGGTCGAACAAGGCCCAGTCGCTGTCGGGGTCGAAGGTCTGGAAGATGGCCTGGGCCAGTTCGGCGGCGTGGGCCGCGTCGGGCGCTTCGCGGGGAAACACTTCCTGCAACAGCAGCAGCGGCTCCCAGCGAAGAAACACGCCCCCCAGATCGAACACCACGCGCTGCACCGCTGCTGCCTCGCCCATCTCAGACCCCCACAACCGACACGCCATGTGACCCCAGCGACAAGCCCAGCGTGTCGCCCACCTGCCAGCGCTGCTGCAGGTCCGCACTCACCACGAAGATGGCACCCAGCGCCGTGTCCACCGTCAGTTCGCGGTGGCTGCCCAGGTAGGCCTGTTTGGCCAATCGCCCGTTGAGCGTGTTGGCCGCTGGCGCGCCCGCCTGCCAGGCCTCGGGACGTATGGCGGCCTTGGCCGGGCCGGACGGGGTGGGGTGCGCCGGCCGGATGCGCAAGGGGCCCAGCGACACCGTGCCGTCCTCATGCGACCGCGCATCGAACAACATGGCTTCGCCCATGAAGCCGGCCACGAACACGCTGTTCGGGCGCTCGTACAGGTCCGTCGGTGTGCCGGCCTGGGCAATGCGGCCTGCGTCCATCACGATGATCTGGTCGCTCACCGCCAGCGCCTCTGCCTGGTCGTGGGTGACGTAGGCCACGGTGAGGCCCAGGCGCTGCTGCAGGCTGCGGATTTCTTCGCGCATGCTGCGCCGCAGACGCGCATCGAGGTTGGACAAGGGCTCGTCGAACAACAGCACCGCCGGTTCGATGACCAGCGCGCGCGCCACCGCCACGCGCTGCTGCTGGCCGCCCGAGAGCTCGCTGGGCAGGCGCTCGTCCAGCCCTGCGAGGCCCACCGTGGCGAGTGCCGCTCGGGCGCGCTCGGTGATGTCGCGCGGCGCCACCCCACCCACGCGCAAGCCGTAGCCCACGTTGTCCATCACGTTCATGTGCGGGAACAAGGCGTAGCTCTGGAACACCATGCTGACGTTGCGGTCCACCGGCCCCAGGGTGGTGACGTCGCGCCCGTCAATGAAGATCTGCCCGCCGCTGGGCGACTCCAGGCCGGCGATCAGGCGCAGCGTGGTGGTCTTGCCGCAACCCGAAGGGCCGAGCAAGGTGGTCAGGCTGCCCTTGGGAACGGTGAAGGACACGCCCTGCACCACCAGCGGCGAGTGGGCATCGCCGTAGCGTTTGGTCACGTTGCGAAATTCGATGCCGACAGCACTCATGGTGGTCCAGGAAATTGAAGTGAAAGAGCGCGCACTCAGCGCGAACGCCCGCGCCGGCCCAGCTGGCGCTCGCCCACCAGGCGCTGCAGCAGCCACACCACCAGCGACATGAAGGCGATCAGCACGGTGCAATAGGCCAGGGCCACGCCGTAGTCGCCATTGCCAACGCGGCCGATGATGTAGGTGGTGGCCAGTTCGTACTTCGCCGATACCAGAAAGATCACCGCCGAAACGGTGGTCATGGAACGCACAAAACCGTAGACCAGGGCCGCCACCAGCGCCGGCTTGAGCAGGGGCAGCACCACACGACGCAGGGTGGTCAGGGTGCCGGCGCGCAGCATCATGGAGGCTTCGTCCAGCGAGCGGTCGAGCTGCTTGAAGGCGGCAGTGCCGGCACGCACGCCCACCGGCAGGTTGCGGAACACAAAACACAACACGATGATGAGCGCGGTGCCGGTGAGTTCGAACGGTGGCACGTTGAAGGCCAGGATGTAGCTCACCCCCAGCACCGTACCGGGAATGGCAAAGGTCAGCAGGGCTGCGAACTCGAAGGCCGCCTTGCCCCGGAACTCGGTGCGTGCCAGCAACCACGCGATCAGCAGACCGAGGCCCGCGCACAGCGGCGCCGCCACGGCCGCCAGCGACACCGTGGTGAACAGCGAGGACCAGGCGGAGCCCGCCCACACCAGGCCCGCCGCGCCCCAGCCCAGATCGAAGGCTGAGCGGAAGTGGTTGAGCGTCAACGCGTAGTCGCGCCCCCAGGTCTGCACAAAGCCCCCCGCAAAAGCAAACAGATACAGCACCACCGTGAACAGGAGCCAGGGCACCGACACCCCGACCGCCAGGCGGCGCACCGCAGCCGGCAGGGGCATGGCCACCCCGGCATCGCCTTTGCCGGTGACGGTGGTGAAGGCGCTGCGGCCCAGCACGGAGCGCTGCACGAAAAACACCGCCAGCGCGAACGCGGTAAGCACCAGCGCAAGCGCGGCGGCCATGCCTGGGTCCAGCGAGGCACCGACGATGGCAAAGAAGATTTCGGTGGACAAGACCGCGTACTGCCCGCCTAGGATGATGGGGTTGCCGAAGTCGGCCATGCTCTCGATGAAACCGACCAGAAAGGCGTTGGCCAGCCCAGGTTTGAGCAGCGGCAGCGTGACCGAGGTGAAGGTGCGCAGGCGGCTGGCGCGCAGCGTCTGCGCGGCCTCTTCCAGCGAGGGGCTGACGCCCTGCACGACGCCGCGCATGACCATGAAAGCGATGGGCGTGAAAGCGAACATCTGTGCCAGCCAGATGCCGAACACACCATAAAACCAGCGCGAGGGCGCGATGCCGAAGGCCCACTCCATGAACTGGTTGTACAGGCCGGCACGGCCGAACAGCAGGATCAGCCCCAGGCCCACCACAAAGGGCGGTGTGATGATGGGCAGCATGGCCAGGGCGTTGAGTGGGCGCGCCAAGCGGGTGCCGCCGCGTTCGGCCCACAGCGCCATCAGCGTACCCAACAGGGTGGTGCCAACACCCGTGAGCAGCGCCAGGTACAAGGTGTTCCAGGCCACGCCGCAGCGGCCACCGCCCGCCACACATGCCAGTCCCCAGATGCGTTCGGTGGCCAGGCGTTGCCACAAGGCGCTGGCTTGGAACACGCCCAGGTCGTCCTGAAAGGCCGAGACCAGCGAACGCACCACCGGGTAGACCACAAACAGCAGCAGCAGCGCCACACAGCCCACCACCGCCGCCGACACGAACAGGTCGCCCCGGAACCAGCCCAGGCGCGCCAAGGCCGCACCCAACAAGACCGTGAGGCTGGCCAGCGCCACAAAGCCACCCCACCCCATGCCGAACTGCCCGCGCGGCAAGGGGCCGAACCAGGCCTCCAGTGGCGCAAAGGCCCAACCGGGCGCACCGATGGCAAAGCCGCTGCCGAGCAGGCCTGCCAGGCCCAGCAAAGCCCCCACCAGCAAGCCCCAACCTTGCGCGCGGCCCGCCGGCAACCACAGGCTCAACAAGGCCACCCACAGGCCGGCCCAACCGAACCACAGCCAGGGCCGCCCGTGCCACGCGGCCTGGATCAATCCGTTGGCGTTGGCATCATCGGCGAACAGCTCGGGCAAGGCCGACCACAGCGAGCCCTGCTGCAGGAAATACCAGGGCAGCAGCACATAGGCGCCCAGGCCCAGCAGGGCCCAGGCTGCGATGGCGCGCTGGGAGCGCAGAACAGGCACACGTGCCATGTTCAGCGCGGCAGGCTGTTGACGTCTTTTTCCCAGCGCTGGATCAGGCGGCGGCGCTCGGCCGTCTGCCCGTATTTTGCGTAGTCGTAGTTGATCAGCTTGATCTTGCGGAAATCGGGCACGCGCGGATCGACCTGGGTGTCGCGGTGCGAGGGCAACTGGAACTGCAGCGTGGCCGCGCCCAGGGCCTGGGCCGAGGGCGTGAGGGCCCATTCGTAGAACTTCTTGGCGGCATCGAGGTTGCGCGCGCCGCGCACGATGGACATGGAACCCACCTCGGCGCCCGTGCCGTCGCTGGGCGTGATGGTTTCCAGCGGAAAGCCCTGTGCCTTTTCACCCGGGCCGTCGTGCACAAAGCTGATGGAGACCGTGGCCTCGCCGCGCGCCACCGCCTTGATCGGACCGGTGCCCGCACGCGTGTAGGCGGCGATGTTGCCGTGCAGTTTCTTCAGGTAGTCGAAGGCCTGGTCTTCGCCCATGAGCTGCACCAGGGTGGCGATCATGGTGTAGGCCGTGCCGCTGGACGACGGATTGGCCGACTGGATCTCGCCCTTGTACTCGGGTTTGAGCAGGTCGGCCCAGGTCTTGGGCACTGCCAGCTTCTTGCGCGCCAGCAGCTCGGTGTTGTAGCCAAAACCCAGCGGACCGGAGTAGATGCCCACCGTGCGGTAAGCCGACTGCGCGGCCTGCTTCTGCGCCCAATCGTGCAGCTTGGGCAGGGTGGGCGAGCGGTACTCCAGCGTGAGGTTTTGTTCAGCCGCCTGCAGGTGTGGGTCGCCCGTGCCGCCGAACCAGACGTCGGTTTTGGGGTTGGCGCGTTCGGCCACGATCTGGGCAATCGCTTCGCCCGAACCCTTGAGCGCGAGGTTGACCTTGATGCCCTGGCTTTTCTCGAAGGTCACCGCCAGCATGTTGCACCAGGCCGCCTGGGCCGAGCAGATGACATTGACTTCGCTGGCTTGCACGGCCAGTGGCAGCGCGGTGGCGCACAGCACAGGCGCGAGCGTTTTGAACGCCTTGTTCATGGTGGTGTCTCCCTGACGTGGTTGTGTCTACGCGGCACGCATGATGCCTACCGCAAGACCACAACCGTGTCAGGGAAACCCATGGCTTGTGGCGCTGGAAAGACGAAATGTGCGCCTTCAAGACTCAACAATCGTCAACAACGCACTTGTTTTCGCCGCTCAGGCACCACCCGCCAGAAACCGCGCCACCAGATCCAGTTGCTCCGGCACGTTGAGCGCCGGTGCGTGCCCGCAGTCGGGCACCGTGACCACCAGCGCACGCGGGCCGCGTTCGCGCATGGCGTCGGCCGTTTCGGCCAGCAGCAGGTCCGAGGTCTCGCCGCGCAGGCACAACACCGGCACGTCGATGCGCTCGTAGTCGTCCCAGCGGTCGTAGTCCGTGGGGTGGTGCACGAACTGCTGCACCATGGCCGGGTCGTAGTGGGGGGTCACGCGGCCATCGGGCAGGCGGCGGGTGGAGGTTTCGGTCAGGCGCCGCCACTGCGCATCGCTGAGCCAGCCATAAGGCTTGTACACGGTGCGGAAATAGGCCTCCAGCTCGCTCACCGTGTCAAAGGCGGGCGGGCTGCCGGCGTAGCTGCGGATGCGCTGGATGGCCGCGTCAGCCAGCTTGGGGCCGATGTCGTTGAGCACCAGGCGCGTGATGCGCCCCATGAGCGGCCCGGCCGCGCTCACCAGGCCAATGGCCCCGCCCATGGACGTGCCCACCCAGTGGAAGCGTTGCAGCCCGAGCTGGTCCACCAAGGCCACCGCGAGGCGGCTGTAAAAGGCCAGGTTGTATTCCTGCTCGGGTTGCGGGCTCCATTGGCTCAGGCCCCGGCCAATGGTGTCGGGGCAGATCACGCGGTAGCGGGTGCTCAGGTGCTCGGCCAGCTCGTCCATGTCGCGCCCGGTGCGGGCCAGGCCGTGCCAGGCGATCACGGTGTCGGTGTGCTGCGCCCCCCACTCCATGAAGTGGATTTCGCGGCCTTCGCAGTTCAGGTAACGAGACTCGGGCGACATGGGGCTGCCTTGTTCGGAAGTGGGAAAACGATGGAACTCAGTCGGGCACGGCCACGCTGCCACTGCCCACCACGATGCGGTCGGCCGCTGCCGGCTGGGTGGCGATGGCGGGCAGGTTGGCCGGTGTGAGCGCGGGCGCCGCACCCGGCGTGCCGCCACGTGGCACGGTGCGCACCACCTGGCTGGGCGGCAGGGCCGCCCCGGTGTCCAGGTGGGCGTACATGGCGTCCAGCGCCCGGTTGAGGTAGACGTGCAGCGGCACGAAGCGGCTGTCGTAGCCCGGCAGCACGGTGGGCAGGCCAATGAAGCCGTCGAAGTGCTGGGCGTTGGTCACCTCCACATAGCTGAGCTTGCTGCCGCTGCCTTCCACCTTGCGGTTGAGCGCCACGTAGGGGCGCGAGGTGTGGTTGACCGGCAGCAGCGCATCGTTGCGGCCATGCACGATGATGGCCGGCTTGCCACGCAGGTTGCCGTTGCGGCGCGCTTCGTCCACGCCGGCTTGCAGGCGCTTGGCCCAGTCGTCGCTGCCGGTGACCAGGTTGCGCAGGCACAGCGCACCGTCCAGGTTCCAGTCGGCCACGCCCTGGGCGTTGAAGGACAGGAAATCGCGCGCCGGGCCGAACTTGCCGTTGTTGTTGACCAGGTTCACGCCGGTGGAAGGTGGCACGCCGTTGCCCACGGCGAACATGCCGGCCAGCGAAGCCGGCGCCAAGGTGGTGACGGCACCGGTGGCCGCCGTGGCGGCGTAGCTGAAGCCACACAGGTTGTCGCTGACGCGTGCGCGGGCATGGGCGTTGGCAAAGGTGGTGGCGACGGCGGGCGCGACTTCAAAGGCCGCGTGCGAGGGGTGCAGCTCCGAGGCATCGGCCTCCCAGCCGTAAGCCAGCAGCTTGCCCAAGGCCTCTTCGGCCTGGGCGGCGGTGGTGTCGGCACTCAGCAAGCCCTGGGCCTTGAGGGCGGCACAGCGGTTGGGCGCCACCGGGAAGGCCGCCCCCGCGAAACCGGCGGCAAACGCGCCCGCAAACGGGCCACCCGCCACCGACGGCGCGAGCGATGCGCAGGCCTGGTAGAGGTTGGCGTAGGTGGTGAAGTCCACCAGCGGCTTGCCCACCAC
>CAYUAH010000164.1:0-8047 GCA_964442375.1 uncultured Hydrogenophaga sp.
TGCCCGAGATGGTCTGCATGCGCCGGCCGTAGCGGTGGCCCAGGCCCATGCGGTACACACTTTTGGCACGGCCCACGTTGGACGAGCCGTAACGCCCCAGCGGGATGGTTTCGTCGGTGGGCAGGCCACAGGGCATGCTGGAGACCCACAGCATCTCGTCGCCCAGCGCGCGCATGGCGCGGTAAGTGAACTGGTGCACCTGGGTCAGCTCATTCAGGCAGTCGTCCACGCCGGCATGCACGCCGGTGATCAGCTCCAGCTGTGATTCGCTGTAGTCGGTGGTGATGTGAGGGTGGGTGAGGGCCGAGCCCAGCGCGGCCGGGTGTGGCGTGAGCGCCAGCGAGCCGCTGGGCAGCGCGCGCAGGCTTTCTTTTTCGATGCCACGGCGGATGCCGCGCAGCCGTTCACTCGACAGTGCGCCTGTGGTGTTCATGTCGTTCTGGGGAAAATCGCTCAAAAGGGCGACGAACATACCACGGCGACGGCCGGGCTGCCCAGCCCGGGTGCAATCGTCCGTCCCCGGTGCGGGCATGGCGCGCGGGGCCTGTCGGTAAGATGCGCCTCGTTTATGGACACCCCCGCCAACGCCCCTGCCGTGTCTGATCTGGCGACGCACCGCCTGCGGGTGTGTGTGTGGCCGGGCGAGCCTGCGCTGGACCTGCCGGTGGCGCCCGGGCAGACCCTGTTGCTGGCCATGCTCGCGCAGGGGGTGGAGTGGCCGCGCTCCTGCCGCAACGGCACCTGCCGCAGCTGCCTGGGCCGGCTGGGCGGCGGCGGCGTGCGCTACACGGTGGACTGGCCGGGCCTGAGTGCCGAGGAAAAGGCCGAGGGCTGTGTGTTGCCCTGCGTGGCCCTGCCGCTGGAGGACGTCAGCCTGCTGCCGCCCTGAGGTTGCGGTTGAAGAAGTCCAGGGTGCGGCCCCAGGCCAGTTGGGCGGCGGCGGCGTCGAAGCGTGGCGTCGTGTCGTTGTTGAAGCCGTGCTGGGTGCCGGGATAGCGGTGGGTGGTGTAGCCCACATGGGCCGCCTTGAGCGCCGCTTCATAGGCCGGCCAGGCGGCGTTGATGCGCTCGTCCACGTCGGCGAAATGGATCAGCAACGGCGCCTTGACCTTGGCCGCGTCCTCCGCCGGCGGGTGGTTGCCGTAGAAGGGCACGGCCGCGATCAGCTCCGGCAACTGGGTCGCCAGCATGTGGGCGATGCCGCCACCGTAGCAGAACCCCACCACGCCGAGCTTTCCGCTGCTGTCGGCACGGGCCTTGAGCCATTGGGCACCGGCGATGAAGTCTTCGCGGCACTTGGCCTGGTCGAGCTGGCCAAACAGGTGGCGGGCCTTGTCTTCGTCACCGGGGTAGCCGCCCAGCGAGGTCAGCATGTCGGGCGCGAAGGCCATGTAGCCGTCCAGGGCCAGGCGGCGGGTGATGTCCTCGATGTGGGGGTTCAGGCCCCGGTTCTCGTGCACCACGAAGATGGCCGGCAGCTTGCCGCTGGCGCCGGCTGGCCGGGCCAGGTAGCCCTTGACCGCGCCATGGCCTTTGGGGGATGCGTACTCGACGCGGCTGGAGACCAGCCGCGCGTCGTCGGGTTTGACCACCTGGGCCTCGGCAAACTTCGGGCTCAGCGAGGCCAGCAGCCCCGCAGCCGTGAGGCCCCCCACTGCGAACTTGCGCGCGCGTTCCAGAAAAGTGCGGCGGTCGATGTCGCCGTGCACGTAGGCGTCAAAAAGAATCAGCAGTTCCTGGTCGAAGTCGGCGGCGGTCAGGCGGGGCATCGGCAGTCTCCTGGTGATGAAAATGCCAATTTAGCCCGCACGGCGACCGCTTGCCTGTTTGGGGTTATTCCCCTGGCCTCAAGGGTTGACCATCACCAGCTTGCCCTTGACCGAGCGCGAGCCCATCACCGCGTAGGCCTGCTTGAGTTCGGCCATGGGCAGGGTGCGGTCGATCACCGGCTTGATCTTGCCCTGGGCGTACCACTGCGCCAGGGTGGCCATGTCGGCGGCGTTGGCCTTGGGCTCGCGCTTGGCGTAGTCGCCCCAGAACACGCCCACGATGGAAGCGCCCTTGAGCAGGGCCAGGTTGAAGGGCAGGCTGGGAATGGGGCCGCTGGCAAATCCCACCACCAGGTAGCGCCCGCGCCAGGCGATGGAGCGGAAGGCCGGCTCGGCGAAGTCGCCGCCCACGGGGTCGTAAACCACATCCGGGCCCTTGCCTTCGGTCAGCCGCTTGATCTCGTCGCGCAGGCCGCCGGCCGGGGTGTGGGTGCTGTAGTTGATGACTTCGTCGGCACCCTGCGCCCGGCACAGCGCGCATTTCTCGTCGGTGGAGGCGGCGGCGATCACGCGCGCACCGGCCGCCTTGGCGATCTGTATGGCCGCCGTGCCCACACCGCCTGCCGCGCCCAGGATGAGCACCGTCTCGCCGGCCTTGAGCGCGGCGCGATCGATCAGCGCGTGGTAGGAGGTGGCGTAGATCATGATGAAGGCCGCCGCGTCCACATGGCCAAAGCCGTCGGGCAGCGGGAAACACAAGGCGGCAGGTGCCAGCGTGTGGGTGCCAAAGCCGCCGGTGCCGCTGAGGCAGGCCACGTTCTGGCCCACTTTCAGGTGGGTCACGCCGTCGCCCACGGCCTCCACCACCCCCGCGTACTCCGAGCCCGGCACAAAAGGCAGCGGCGGCTTGAACTGGTACTTGTTCTGCACGATGAGCAGGTCGGGGAAATTCAGGCTCGCCGCTTGGATGGCAATCAGCACCTGACCGGCCTGCGGCGCGGGCGTGGGCAGTTCCTTCCAGCTCAGGGCGTCCACGCCCACGGGGTTTTCGCAAAGCCAAGCAAACATGGGTGTCTCCAGTCGTGTCACAAGAGGTGTCACACAAGGCGGTCATGATAGGGACAGGGTTTGCGCCTGTGTGGGGCCGCTTGTCCCTGGCGCGACGCATAGAATTCTGCAGATGAAAATCCTCCTGTCCAACGACGATGGCTACCAGGCGCCCGGCATCGTGGCCTTGTACGAGGTTTTGCAAGGCCTGGGCGAGGTCGAGGTGGTGGCGCCCGAGCACAACAACAGCGCCAAGTCCAACGCACTCACCCTGCATTCGCCGCTGTACGTGCACCGCGCGGCCAACGGCTTTCGATACGTCAACGGCACGCCGGCCGACTGTGTGCACATCGCGCTGACCGGCCTGCTGGGCTACAAGCCCGATTTGGTGGTCTCGGGCATCAACAACGGCGCCAACATGGGCGACGACACCATCTATTCCGGCACCGTGGGCGCGGCCATGGAGGGCTACCTGTTCGGTATCCCGGCCGTGGCTTTTTCTCAGACCGAAAAAGGCTGGAAGCACCTGGACGCCGCCGCAGCCAAGGCGCACGAACTGGTCGAGCACCTGATCGCCTCGCTGCCGCCCAGCGGCACCGTGCACCACGACCCCTGGCTGCTCAACGTCAACATGCCCTGCGTGCCCGCCGATCAGATGAAGGGCTTCAAGGTCGCGCGCCTGGGCCGGCGCCACGCGGCCGAACCCGTCATCACCCAGATCAGCCCGAGGGGCGAAACCATGTACTGGATAGGCGGCGCCGGTGCCGCCAAGGACGACACCGAAGGCACGGACTTCCACGCCACCGCCCAGGGTTACGCCACCATCACGCCGCTGCATGTGGACCTGACCGACCACCAACGCCTGCCTTACTGGGCGCAAACGGCGGCGGCCTTGTCGCGCCCCCGGTGACATGAACAGCCCCAAGCCTCGCCCTGGATTTCCGGCGCGCCTGCCTGCGGGTGCGCCCGCGCCGGCGGCGGCACGCCCCAAAGTGGCGGTCAAACAGGCGTTGCCCGCCGCCAGTGGCGTGGGCCTGGATTCGCATGCGGTGCGCCAGGCCATGGTGCGCAAACTGGCCGCGCAGGGCATCACTCACGCCGAGGTACTCGCCGCCATGGGCACGGTGGAACGCCACCGTTTTGTCGATTCCGCGTTGGTCAACCAGGCCTACGAAGACACCAGCCTGCCCATCGGCCTGGGGCAGACCATTTCCAAGCCCAATGTGGTGGCCCGCATGCTGGAGCTGCTGTGCCACGGCCGCAACCTGCCGCTGGGCCGTGTGCTGGAGGTGGGCACCGGCTGTGGCTACCAGGCAGCGGTGATGAGCCTGCTGGCCAAGGAGGTCTACAGCATCGAGCGCCTGCGTGGCCTGCACGAGAAGGCGCGCGAGAACCTGCGCCCGCTGCGCCTGCCCAACCTGCACCTGTTGCTGGGGGACGGCATGCTGGGCTACGCGCCCGGTGCGCCCTATGCCGGCATCGTGGCGGCGGCCGGTGGCGAGGCCATTCCCGTCGCCTGGACGGAGCAGTTGGCGGTGGGCGGGCGGCTGGTTGCGCCGGCGGCCCTGCAGCCCGGGCGCCAGCACCTGCTGGTGATCGAAAAGACACTTAACGGCTTGCAACAAACCGTGCTCGAACCCGTGCACTTCGTGCCACTAAAATCCGGGGTTGTTTGACGACCGCCGCGCCGCCCTGTTGGCAATGCGCGGCACAGGCGAGGGAATTTGCATGACAACAGGAACAACGCGGCTTGTGCTGCTGGTGGCGGCGCTGGTGCTGGCGGGCTGCACCACGCAGCGACTGGGCCAGAAAGCGCCGGTGGTGGACCGCAGCACCAGTCGCGCGCCTGCGGCTGGCGACGGCAGCACGGCCGCGCCCGCAGCGCCCGTGGTGGTGGCGCCAATGCCCGGTGCAGAAAACGCCGGCAAGCCCGGCTATTTCACCGTGCGCCCGGGCGACACGCTGATCCGCATCGGCCTGGAAACCGGTCAGAACTGGCGCGACCTCCAGAGCTGGAACCAACTGGTCAACCCCAACCTGATCGAAGTCGGCCAGGTGCTGCGCGTGGTGCCACCCGGCGTGGACCCCAGCCAGCCCGCTGCCGCCCCGGTGGCTTCAGGCACTGTGGCCGCCCGGCCGCTGAGCGCGCCCGCCCCGGTGGCCGCCGCACCCGCACCCGCGCCTGCGGCAACGTCTGCCACTGCCCCGTCGGCCGACGACATCGCCTTTGTCTGGCCGGTGCCCGGCGCCGTGATCGAGACCTTCGACGAAGTCAAGAACAAGGGTCTGGACATCACCGGCAAGATGGGTGAGCCCGTGCTGGCTGCCGCCGATGGCCGCGTGGTCTACGCCGGTGCCGGCCTGCGTGGCTATGGCAACCTCATCATCCTCAAGCACAACAACACCTACCTGACCGCCTACGCCCACAACCAGAACCTGCTGGTGCGCGAGGACCAGGCCGTCAAACAAGGCCAGAAAATTGCCGAAATGGGCAGCAGCGACGCCGACCGCGTGAAGCTGCACTTCGAGGTGCGCCGCCAGGGCAAACCGGTCGATCCGTTGAAGCACCTGCCCGCGCGCTGACCCGCTGGGCGGCCGGTTCATGGTGGCCGAGCGCGCTTGACGCGGGGATGCAGGGCCACCTGCGCCAAGGCTTGGTGCACGGCTGCCACCACCGCCTGTGTGGCGGCGTCGGGTGCCGACGTGCGGTTTTGCATCAGGTACACCGAGCGCTCCACCGCCGGTTTCAAGGGCACAAACGACAGGCCTTCGGCACTGGGGTGTGACGCGCCCAGCGCCGACACCACCGCCACCCCCACGCCCGCCTGGGCCAGCGCAAGCTGCATGGCCAGGCTGCTGACCTCGGTGCCTTGGCTCATCCAGGCCACCACGTCGGACCCCCGTGCTGCGAGGACCTGGGCAATGCTGGTATCGGCGGGCTCCTTGAGCAGAGGCAGCATGCTCAGGTCCTGCGGCCTGGCGTGTTTCTGCAGCGCGAATCGGCCTGGCACCGCCAGCAGGCCAATCGGGGCGCTCAGCAGCTGGGTGCACCGCAGCCGGCTGGTGTCGCCCACCGTGGAGCCTATGCCCAGATCCACTTCCGCTCGCGCCGTGCGCGCGGTGATGCCTGCGCTGTTGTCGTCGATCAGGCGCAAACGGATGCCCGGCTGGCTGTGGGCCAGCGCTTCCAGCACCCGGGGCATCACGGTGCAGCCAAAGGCCGTTCCCACCGCCACACTGACCGTGGTTTGAAGCGGCATGGCGGGCGCTTTGAGCGAGGCCAGCGCCGACGCCATGTCGCGCAGCAGGGCCTGGGCACGCGGCAGCCAGGCCTGCCCCTCGGCCGTGAGGGCCAGGTGGCGCGTGCTGCGGTGAAACAGGGGCACGCCCAGCTGCAGCTCCAGCTCGCGCAAGGCGCGGCTCAGGCCGGGCTGGCTGATGTGCAAGGCCTCGCTGGCGCGCGTGATGTGGCCGAGCGTGGCGGTGGTCACGAACAACTGGAGCTGGCGCTGGGTCAGATTCATGCGAATCAATTATGAATGCCGGCTTCTGATGCATTGGACGCTCGCAAGCGGCCTTCGTACAGTGTGGTGGTCACTTTTTTTTCAGGAAGACCCCATGAAGCCCCTGCGTTCGTTGGTGATGTGGACCCTTTTGACCAGCTTGGCCAGCGCACCCGTCTGGGCGCAGGGCATCACACCTGTGGGAGAAATCAAAGGCAGCGCCCTGGTCCACACGGCCGCCTCGGCGCGCGAGGTGATGGACACCGCGGCCCTGGTGCTGCCGGCGTCTGCCACCGGACAGCAGGTCTTCGCAGGTGTGTTGCGCGACGCGCCGCGCGAGATCCGAGGCCCCTTGCCCCTGGTGGTCTTCATGCACGGTTCGTCGGGCCTGGGCCTGGCGGCCATCGGCGAGTGGCAGCAGTGGCTGGCCGTCATGGGCGTTGCCAGCCTGGCCCCCAACTCCTTCGCGCTGCCGGACCGCCTGACCTACAAGTCGCCCGTGGACAAGGCCACGTACGAGCGCGTGCACGCCTTGCGTTTGTCTGAGGTGGTGCTGGCCACCCAGGCGGTTGCCGCTCTGCCTTGGGTGGACAAAACCCGCCTGGTGCTGGCGGGCACCAGCGAAGGCGCCACGGCGGTGGCGCGTTACCCGGGTGCCGAGTACGCGGCCCGCATCCTGTTTTCCTGGAGCTGCGAAGACAACTACTTCGTGCAGGCCCACGGCACCGCGCTGCCGTCCGATCGGCCGGTGCTCAACGTCATGAGCAGCACCGATGTGTTTTTTTCGGGCAGCAACCCTTGGCTGGGCAATCCGGCGCCCCAGGGGCACTGTGGGGCATCGCTCAAAGCCAACAAGCAGGCCAGCGTGGTGCTGATTCCGGGTGCGCCGCACACCCTGCTGAACCTGCCGCAGGCGCGCCACCCGGTGGCCGGTTTCCTGCGCGACGTGTTCAAGCTCTGAGCGTCGCCCGGTGGCCTGAGACAATCGGGGGATGAGCGAACTGTCCCCCCCTCACACCGACAACATCACCGAGCCCGGCCCCGACGTGGGGGCTGGCGCCTTGCCCGCTGGCTGGCTGCGCATTGACGCGCTGGACATCGAAGCCCAGGGCGTGGCCCGGCGCGAGGATGGCAAGGTCATCTTCATCGAAGGCGCATTGCCGGGCGAGCTGGTCAGCGCCAGCACCCACCGCAAGAAGAACAACTGGGAGCAGGCCACGCTGACGGCGCTGCACACCACCTCCTCGCAGCGTGTCACACCCGGTTGCCCCCACTTCGGCCTGCACGCCGGTGCCTGTGGCGGCTGCAAGATGCAACACCTGCACGTGGGCGCGCAAGTGGCCATCAAACAGCGGGTGCTGGAAGACAACCTCTGGCACCTGGGCAAGGTCAAGGCCGAGATGGTGTTGCGTCCCATCGAAGGGCCGGCCTGGGGTTACCGCTGGCGGGCGCGCCTGTCGGTGCGCCATGTCGTCAAGAAGGGCACGGTGCTGGTGGGCTTCCACGAGCGCAAGAGCCGCTACGTGGCCGACATGAGCGAGTGCCACGTGCTGCCGCCCCACGTGAGCGCCATGCTGCCCCGACTGCGTGAACTCATCGCTGCCATGGATGCGCGTGACACCTGTCCCCAGATCGAACTCGCCTGCGGTGACCACACCACCGCTCTGGTGCTGCGCCACCTGGAGCCGCTGAGTGCCGGCGACGTGCAGAAGCTGCGCGACTTTGCCG
>CAYUAH010000165.1:0-7928 GCA_964442375.1 uncultured Hydrogenophaga sp.
CCATGGGCTCGGTGGTGGGCGAGCGTTTTGTGCGGGGCGTGGAAACCGCCATCGAGCAGAAAGTGCCCTTCATCTGCTTCACCGCCACCGGCGGCGCGCGCATGCAGGAAGGCCTGCTCTCGCTGATGCAGATGGCCAAGACCAACGCGGCGCTGACCCGCCTGGCCAAGAAAAACCTGCCCTACATCAGCGTGCTGACCGACCCCACCATGGGCGGCGTGTCGGCCGGTTTTGCGTTTGTGGGCGATGTGGTGATTGCCGAGCCCAAGGCGCTGATCGGTTTTGCCGGTCCGCGTGTGATCGAGAACACCGTGCGCGTGAAGCTGCCCGAGGGCTTCCAGCGGGCCGAGTTCCTGCAGACCAAAGGCGCCGTCGATTTCATCTGCGACCGCCGCGAGCTGCGCGCCAACATCGCCAGCATCCTGGCCATGCTGCAACGCCAGAGTGCGGACGCCGTGGCGTGAACTTGCCGCTGTTCCCACTGGGAACCGTCCTGTTCCCTGGTGGTTGGCTGCCGCTGCAAATCTTCGAGGTGCGCTACCTCGACATGGTGCAGCGCTGCCATGAACGCGGCGAGCCGTTTGGTGTGGTCACGCTGACCGAGGGCAGCGAGGTACAACGCCCCTCCGACAGCGAGCCTGGCCAGGCTTTCGCCCGTGAAGCCTTTGGCACCGTGGGCACCCTGGCCCACATCGAAACACTGGAGCGGCCCCAACCCGGTCTGCTGGTGATCGGCTGCCGGGGCGGCGACCGCTTCAAGCTGCGCAGCAGCGAGAAGCTCAAACACGGTCTGTGGATGGGCGAGGCCGAGCTGCTGCCCACCGACACCGACATGGCCATCCCCGAGGATCTGGACAGCCTGCGCGAGCTGCTGCTGGATCTGGGCCGGCAGCTCCACGCGCAACATCCCGATGCCTTCCGCCATGCGCTCGAAGGCGCGCACTGGCATGAAGCGGGCTGGGTGGCCAACCGCTGGTGCGATTTTTTGCCCGAATCCAACGCCGTGAAACAGCGCCTGCTGGCTCTGGACAACCCGCTGTTGCGGCTGGAGCTGGTGGGCGACCTGGTGGACAAGCTGCCCCGCGCCTGATCAGGGCAGCAGGGAGAGTGCGTGCATGTAGCGCGCCGACACCATGAGCTCATCCCACTGCGGTGCCATGGCCGCAGGCAGCAGCCCCAGACGGCGCTGTTCGCTGGCTTCGTTGGGCGTCCAGCGGCCTGTCAATTGCGCTTGCGCCAGGCCATCGATCACCTCATCAATCGCCTCGCCGCCGTTGACCAGCGACTGGTTGCACAACAACGCCAGGTCGCAGCCAGCGCCCAGCGCCGCCAGCACCGCCTGCGCGAAGCTGACCGGGCGTCCGTCGATCACGCGCGCGCCGGCCATGCTCAGGTCGTCGCTGAACACCGCGCCCTGGAAACCCAACCGGTGGCGCAAGATGGCGTTGAGCCAACGCGCCGAAAAACCCGCCGGGCGGCTGTCCACCTTGGGGTAGATCACGTGGGCCGGCATCACCGCGTCCAGCGTGGCCGACAGCCAGCCATAAGGCGCGGCGTCATCGGTCAGGATGGTCTTGAGGCTGCGCTTGTCCACCGGCACATCGGTGTGCGAATCGGCCTTGACAAAACCATGGCCAGGGAAGTGTTTGCCGCAGTTGCCCATGCCGCTTTGCAACAGGCCGTGCATGAGGTTCTGGGCCAGCGCACTCACCATGCGCGCGTCACGCCCAAAGGCCCGGTCGCCAATCACCGTGCTGCCACCATGGTCCAGGTCCAGCACCGGCGTGAAACTGAAATCCACGCCACAGGCGCGCAACTCGGAACCCAGCACATAACCCGCCGCCGCCGCCGCGTTGCAGGCGGCCAGGGCGTTGGCGCCGGGCGTGGTGTTGTCCTGGCGCAGCCACAACTCGCCGAAAACGCGCATGGGCGGCAAATGGGTGAAACCATCGGTGCGAAAACGCTGTACCCGCCCGCCTTCGTGGTCCACCGCAATCAGCAGATCGGACCGCACGGCCTTGATCTCGCCACACAAGGCCGTGAGCTGGGCACGGCTGCGCCAGTTGCGACCGAACAGGATGATGCCGCCCACCAGCGGATGGGCCAGGCGCTGGCGGTCGGTGTCGGTCAGCACCTGACCGGCGACGTCAATGATGAGGGGGGCGTGTGGTGTCATGGATGGGGTTTTTCGACCACGACAAAACTCGCGGCGTAATCGGTTTCGTCGGTGACGCTGACGTGAGCACTGAGGCCACGGGCCTCGAACCAGGTTTTCAGCTCACCGTGCAACACAATGACGGGCTGGCCACTGGGCAATTTGGCAACCTCACAGCTGCGCCAGGTCATGGGCATCCTCATGCCCAGGCCGATGGCCTTGCTGAAGGCCTCCTTGGCCGAAAAGCGGGTCGCCAGATAGCGCAGGCCGCGCTCGGGCCAGCGCGCACTGCGGGCTTGCCAGGTGGCGTACTCGCCGTCGCTGAGCACCTTGCGTGCGAAGCGTTCGCCGTGGCGCTCCAGGCTGGCGCGGATGCGGCGCACATCGCACACGTCGGTGCCGATGCCAAAGATCATTTCAAGCAGGCCAAATAGGCACTCACGGTGTCCGCGTAGCCCATCTCCAGCGCATCGGCGATCAGCGCGTGGCCGATGGAGACCTCTGCCACACCGGGCACCACGCGCACAAACTCGCCCAGGTTGTCGCGGTTGAGGTCGTGCCCGGCGTTGATGCCCAGGCCAGCGTCCAGCGCGGCCTGGGCAGCGGCGCGGTAACGCTCCAGCTGAGCGGCGCGTTCAGGGGTGTGCCAGGCGGCGGCAAACGGCTCGGTGTAGAGTTCCACGCGGTCGGCACCCACCGCCTTGGCGGCGGCCATCTGGGTGGGTTCGGGGTCCATGAACAGGCTCACGCGCGCGCCCAGGGCGCGGGCCTGGGCAATGACGGGTTTGAGGCGTTCGGCATCGGCCGGAAAGGACCAACCGTGGTCGCTGGTGAACTGGCCCTCGCTGTCGGGCACAAAGGTGAGCTGGTGCAGCGGCAGGCCACGCGCCTTCACGTCGCGCGCCACGTCCAGCAGGTTGTGGAAGGGGTTGCCTTCGATGTTGTATTCGCGGTCGGGCCAGGCCAACATCAGCTCGGCCAGCTCGAACACGTCGTGGGTGCGCACGTGGCGCTGGTCCGGGCGCGGGTGCACGGTGATGCCGTGTGCGCCCGCCTGCAGACACAGCGTGGCGGCACGCGTGACGCTGGGAATGCCCAGGTGGCGCGTGTTGCGCACCAGGGCGACCTTGTTGACGTTGACGGACAGCGCGGTGGTGGGGTGACTCATTCGGATCGGGCCTGTGGGTGATCGGCGGCGGGCAGACGGAGCGCTTGCACGTCCAGCACCATCTGGCGCGTCTTGAACACGCGCACGCCGCTATGGTAGTGCAGCAAGGTGCGAAGCTGCGGGCGCAGCGCATTGAGGCCCGGCTGGCAGGCCTGCAGGGTGTCTTCGAACGGGGCGGCTCCGTCCATGGCTTGCTGCAAACCTTGCCAGACAGCGCCGCGCAACGCCTGGGCCTCACCGTCCAGCGCTTCACGCAAGCCACCTTCGGGCATCAGCACACAGGGCGTGTCGGCGGCCACCGGTTGTGCGCTGTTGGCCAGCGTTTGCAGGCCCGGCAGCCAGCCCAGCTCACGCAGCAACAGCAGCTCGAATGTGCGCAACACCGCCTGTTGCGAGCCGGATGATTCGGCCAGGTGGTGCACGGCATTCGCGTAGTGGTCGAACAGGGTGGGGTGCGGATCATCGCGCACCAGCAGGCGCATGAGCAACTCGTTGAGGTAGTAGCCCGACAGCAGCGCCTCGCCGGTGGGCATCACGTGCCCACCCGGCCAATGCGCCGCCTTCAGGGTGCGCACCTCCGCGTCACCGCCCCAGCTCAGACGCAGCGGCTGCAACGGCAGCAGCACGGGTCGGAACTGAGAGGTGGGCTTTTTCGCGCCTTTGGCAACCAGCGCCACGCGGCCGTGGTGCCGGCTCCAGGTTTCAAGAATGAGGCTGGACTCGCTCCACGGGTAACTGTGGAGGATGAAGCTGGGTTCGTCAGTGACGCGGGGGCTCACTCGTAGCCAAAGGAACGGACGCGGGCTTCGTCGTCCGCCCAGCCCGAGCGCACCTTGACCCACAGCTCCAGGAAGACCTTGCAGCCCCAGAGCTTTTCCAGCTCGATACGGGCCTCGGTGCCGATGCGCTTGAGCTTCTCGCCGCGGTCGCCAATGACCATGCCCTTGTGCCCATCTCGCTCGACCACGATGGTGGCGGCCACGCGCTTGAGGTTGCCGTCCTCCTCGAACTTGTCGATCACGACAGTGGAGGTGTAGGGCAGCTCGTCGCCGGTCAGGCGGAACAGTTTTTCTCGCACCATCTCGGCGGCCATGAAGCGTTCGCTGCGGTCGGTCAGGGCCTCGGCATCGAACATCCAGGGCTGTTGCGGCAGGTATTTTTCGCAAATGCCGAAGAAGCGCGAGACGTCGCGCGGGTTCTTGGCCGACATGGGCACGTACTCGGCAAATGCATGGCGCTCCTGCATGCTGCGCAGCCAGGGCGCCAGCTCGCCCCGGCGGTGCACCAGGTCGAACTTGTTGGCCACCAGGATGGCCGGCACGTTGGTCGGCAACAGCGAGAGCACCTTGGCGTCGGCCAGGTTGAAGTGCCCGGCCTCGACCACAAACACGATCAGGTCCACGTCGTTGACAGCGCCCACCACCGTCTTGTTGAGCGATTTGTTGAGGGCGTTGCCGTGGCGGGTCTGAAAGCCTGGCGTGTCCACAAACACGTACTGCGTGGCGCCCACGGTGCGCATGCCGGTGATGCGATGGCGCGTGGTCTGAGCCTTGCGCGAGGTGATGCTGACCTTTTGCCCCACCAGCGCGTTCATCAGTGTGGACTTGCCCACGTTGGGCTTGCCGACGATGGCGATGAAGCCGCAATGCTGTGATTCGGGCGGCACCACCTCGGGTTCGGCGGCCACAGCCTCATCGACCGGGCTGCTGGCTGCGCCGGGTTGTCCCAGCGCGCGTGCCAGCATCGCCTCAAGTTCAGGGTCGGCGGGTACGTCGGCAGGTTTCGGAGATTTGGGACTCATCGGGGCAAGGTTCTGAGGTGTTGCAGCATGGCAGCAGCTGCGGATTGTTCGGCGGCACGCCGTGAATTGCCTATGCCACGTTCGCTTCGACCCAGTTCGGCCACCTCGCATTCGACGTCAAAGGTTTGCTTGTGGGCTTCGCCCAGCGTGGCCACCACACGGTACTGCGGCAGCTTCATTTTGCGACCCTGCAGCCACTCCTGCAACTCGGTCTTGGCGTCCTTGGCGCTGGCGACCATGCCGGGGTTGACCTCCACCTTCTGGTAGAGCCGGCGCACAAGCGCCTGCGCGGCATCGAAACCGGCGTCCAGATAGACCGCACCGATGATGGCTTCCAGCGTATCGGCCAGGATGGATGGCCGCTTGCTTCCGCCTGAGCGCTTCTCGCCATCGCCCAGCCGCAACAGCTGAGGCAGGCCAAGGGCCACGGCCAGGCCGTGCAAGGTGTCCTGCTTGACCAGGTTGGCGCGAATGCGCGAGAGATCGCCCTCGGCCTGTTGGCTCAGCTGCTCGAACAGCAAGCCGGAAATGGCCAGGTTGAGCACCGAGTCACCCAGGAATTCGAGCCGCTCGTAGTGGTCAGCCCCGAAGCTGCGGTGGGTCAGCGCCTGCTCCAGCAGGCGCGGCTGGCGAAAGGAGTGCGCCAGGCGCTGCTGCAGCGCCTGCAAATCGTGGGTCACAGGCTCACTTGGAGTTGCCCTTGAGCTTGAAGGTCAGAAAGACCGGTCCACCCAGGGGAATTTCGCGCTGGTAAGAAAAGGACACCACCACCTTGTCGGCTTCCTTGGTGATCTCCAGGTCCTTGCCGGCCACGGAAGTGAAGTCGTCGATGGCCTGAGCGCGGTCGAACGCGGCGCGCACGGTGGCTACCGTGGTTTCCTGCGCCGCCTTCTTGGACGCCCTGATGATGGCCTGGTACTCCAGCATCACCGGCACGGCCTGGGCGGCGATCACGCCCAGAAAGGCCAGCACGCCGCCCACCACCAGCAGCCCGATCAGGGACAGTCCACGCTGTGTCGATTTCATGCCCAGCTCCAGAGGGTTGTTGACATTCGGATGCCGTGCATCTTACTCACTGGAAGGACCCGATGCGCTTGAAATTGCCGAAGTTCATCCAGACAAAAAACGCCTTGCCGACGATGTTGGCCTCGGGCACAAAACCCCAGTAACGCGAATCCAGCGAGTTGTCGCGGTTGTCGCCCATCATGAAGTACTGGCCCGCAGGCACCTTGCACACCACACCTTCGGCGCTGTAGCGGCACTGGTCGCTGAACGGGAACTCGGTGGCACCGGGAACGAAGGCAGGACGGCCATCGTCGTTGAGCGTGCCGTAGGTTTTGCCGCCCAGCTCTTCCTTGAACTGCTTGCTGTAGCGCATGCTGTCGGCGTCGAAGAAGTCGGGCTGGGCCGCCGTAGGCACGGGCTGCCCGTTGACGGTCAGGCGCTTGTTCAGGTAGGCCACTTCATCACCGGGCACGCCCACCACACGCTTGATGTAGTCCAGGCTGGGCTGCGGCGGGTAGCGGAACACCATCACGTCGCCGCGCTGTGGTTCGTGGTTGGCGATGATCTTCTTGTTGATCACCGGCAGGCGCACACCGTAGTGGTATTTGTTGACCAGGATCAGGTCACCCACCAGCAGCGTCGGAATCATGGAGCCCGAGGGGATCTTGAAGGGCTCGAACAGGAAGGAGCGCAACACGAACACCACCAGAATCACCGGGAACAGCCCGGCGGTCCAGTCCAGCCACCAGGGTTGGGCCAACAGCTTCTGGCGTGCCGGTTCGGTGGCGTCGGTGTCGAACTTGGTGATGCCCTGGCGCTTGAGCTCGGCCATGCGCTGGGCATGTTGTTCCGCCAGTTGCTGTGCAGCCCGCTCGCGTTGCGGTTTGAAGCGCAGCTTTTCGGCCACCCAGTACACCCCGGTCACCACCGTGGCCAAAAACAGCAGCAGCGCGAAATTGCCCTCCACCAAACCCAGGTACCAAGCGCCCGCATAGCCCACAAACAGGCCCAGCACCACGGCGGTCACGCCACCCATCGTCGACTGCTGCATCAATCCTCCACTTGCAAAATGGCCAGGAACGCCTCTTGTGGCACCTCGACCGATCCGATCTGCTTCATGCGCTTCTTGCCCGCCTTCTGCTTTTCCAGCAGCTTGCGCTTGCGCGTGATGTCGCCACCATAACACTTGGCCAGCACGTTCTTGCGCAGCGCCTTGATGGTTTCGCGCGCGATGATGTTGCCACCAATGGCCGCCTGAATGGCGACATCGAACTGCTGGCGGCTGATGATCTCGCGCATCTTGGCTGCCACCGCCCGGCCACGGTATTGCGACTGGCTGCGGTGAACGATGATGGACAGCGCGTCGACCTTCTCGCCATTGAGCAGGATGTCGACCTTGACCACATCGGAGGCACGGTACTCCTTGAACTCGTAGTCCATGGAAGCGTAGCCGCGGCTGACCGACTTGAGCTTGTCGAAGAAGTCCAGCACGATCTCGCCCAGCGGCATGTCGTAGGTCAGCATGACTTGCTTGCCGTGGTAGGCCATGTTGATCTGGGCGCCGCGCTTCTGGTTGGCCAGCGTCATGACCGCACCCACATACTCCTGCGGCATGTAGAGGTGCACGGTCACGATGGGCTCGCGGATTTCCTCAATGCGGCCGATGTCGGGCATCTTGGAGGGGTTCTCCACCATGATCACCTCGCCGTCGCCCTTGACCACTTCGTAGACCACGCTGGGCGCTGTGGTGATCAGGTCCTGGTCGAATTCGCGCTCCAGGCGCTCCTGCACGATCTCCA
>CAYUAH010000166.1:0-7923 GCA_964442375.1 uncultured Hydrogenophaga sp.
CCGAGGACAAGATCCGCAAGATCATGAAGATCGCCAAGGAGCCGATCTCCATGGAAACGCCGATCGGCGACGACGACGACAGCCACCTGGGCGATTTCATCGAGGACAGCGCCAACACCGCGCCCATCGATGCCGCCATGCAGGCCGGCCTGCGTGACGTGGTCAAGGAAATCCTCGACAGCCTCACCCCACGCGAAGCCAAGGTCCTGCGCATGCGCTTTGGCATCGAGATGTCCACCGACCACACGCTGGAAGAGGTGGGCAAGCAGTTCGACGTCACGCGCGAGCGCATCCGCCAGATCGAAAGCAAGGCGGTGCGCAAGCTCAAGCACCCCAGCCGCTCGGACAAGCTGCGCAGCTTCATAGATAGCCTGTGACCCCCTGCGCCGCGCCTAAGGGCGCGTCACCCCCCAGGGGGCGGTGCCTACGGACCGGCGGAGCCGGATCCGTGGCACCCCCGGTTTGAGGGACTTGGCGCACAACTGTCATTTCGCCCCGGTGATGCCGGGGTGATTTTTTTTGGAACGACATGAACGCGGACAACCGGCGCGGCATTCTGATGATGTCGGCGGCCATGGCTTTTTTCATCGCCAACGACGCGCTGGTCAAGCTCGTCAGCGCGTCCTTGCCCACCGGGCAGCTGATCTTCGTGCGCGGGCTGCTGACGACCGTGCTGCTGGGAGCGGTCGTGCTGGGCAGCGGCCTGGCCACGCAATGGCGGCAGATGCTGCAGCCCACGGTGGCGCTGCGCGCCTTGTTCGATGCGGGCGCCACCTTCACCTACCTCACCGCGCTGTTCCACCTGCCCATTGGGAACGCCACCGCCATCAACCTCTCGGCGCCGCTGTTCCTCACCCTGTTCGCGGTCTTTATGCTGGGCGAGCGGGTGGACGCCCGGCGCTGGGCACTGATCGTGCTGGGTTTCGTGGGTGTGTTGCTGGTGGTGCAACCCAGCAGCGACGGCTTCAATGGCTACGCGCTGCTGTGTGTGTTCGCCACCCTGCTGCACGCCGCGCGCGATCTGCTCACCCGCCGGGTGCCGGCGCAGGTGCCCTCGCTCATCATCACGCTGGCCACGGCCTGCACGGTCACGGTGCTGTCGGGCCTGTGGTGCCTGGGTGGTGAATGGCGCCCCATGGGCCCGGCGCCCCTGGGCCAGTTGGCGGGCGCTGCCGTGTGCCTGGCGGCGGCCTACCACCTGCTCACGCTGAGCATGCGCGCGGGCGACATGAGCGTCATCGGCCCCTTTCGCTACAGCGGCCTGCTGGTGGCCCTGCTGCTGGGCTACCTGCTGTGGGGCGACGTGCCCAACGCGCTGGCCTGGGTGGGCATCGCGCTGCTGGTGGCGGCCGGCCTGGGCATGCTGCACAGCGAGCGCCAGCGCTCACGCGCCGCGCTGGACGCGGCGACGGACTGAGCGCACGGGCTGTGCCCCCTGGCCTGCCTCGCGCACGCGGGCAAGGTGGTCCTGCACAAAAGCGGCCAGTTCCTCGGCCACGATGCGCGCCATGCGGGGCAGCGGTCGGCTGCCGCTGATGGCCACGCCCACGGTCTGGGGCGCGGCATTGCGGTCCTGCAAGGGCACGAACACCACGCTGCCAGCCAGGACTTCGGGGCCCACGTCCAGTTCCGAGGTCAGCGCCACATGGCTGCCCTGGCGCACCAGGCTCTTGACCAACTGCAGCGAGTTGGTCACCAGCGGCGGGCGCGCCTCCTGCAGCAGCCACGCGTGACGCCGCTCCAGGTAACGCCGTATGGCCAGGGCGCGGCTTTGCACGGCAAGAGGCCAGGCCGCCACGTCCTTCAGGGTCAGGCTCGGTGCGCTGGCCAGCGCGTGGCCCGGCGCCATCGCACAGCCCAGGGGCAGCTCGGCGCTCCACAACAGGTGCAGCTCGCGCTGGGCGCGCAGGTTGAAGGCCACCGCCAGGTCCACCTCGCCGGTCAGCAACAGACGCGTGGCCTCGTCGGTGCTCACCACGTCCACCTCCAACACCACACCGGGGTGGCGCGCGGCCACGGTCTGAATGAAGTCGGGCAGCAGGCCGTTGGCGTGGCTGTCCATGGCGGCCAGGCGCAGCTGGCCGTGGCTCACGCCCTGCAGTTGCTTGATGTCGGACAGTGTGCGGTTGAGGTCCTGCTTCCAGCGCTGCGACAAGGCCAGGAGCAGCTCGCCCGCAGCGGTCAGGCGCATGCCCCGGGGCTGACGCTCGAACAGCGGCACACCCAGCTCTTCCTCCAGCATCAGGATCTGGCGGTCGATGGCGGAGGCGGAAATGGCCACTTCGCGCGCGGCCGCTTGTATGGACCCGGTCGCGGCCACCGCCGTCACGTAACGCAAGGCCTTGGGGCTGAGCAGGTGCAACATCCGGAGATACCTCTAAAAATCAGAACGCAACATCGCAAATTATGCGATGGACAGCAATGCACATGGGACACACACTGCGTCCCATGGATGCCACCAACACCGCGCAAAAACTCCACCTGCTGGACGAGGCCACTTTTGTCGCCCGCCTGGGCGGCACCGTGGAACACGCCCCCTGGGTGGCGCGTGCCGCCTGGCGGCAGCGCCCCTTTGCCGACGCCGATGCGGTGTTCGTGGCCATGCGCGACGCCATCTGCGCGGCCGACCGCGCCGCGCAACACACCCTGCTGTGTGGCCACCCGGAGCTGGCCGGGCGCGAGGCCGTGGCGGGCGAGATGACCGACGACTCCACCAGCGAGCAGGGCCGCCTGGGCCTGCTGTCGCTGGCCCCCACACAGTGGGCGCGGTTGCAAGACCTCAACCGGCGCTACCGCGAACGCTTTGGCATCCCGCTGATCGTGGCCCTGCGTCTGCACCCCACTTTGGAATCGGTGCTCGACAGCGCCACCGCCCGCCTGGACCACGCCCCCGAACAGGAGTGGCGCACCGCGCTGGACCAGGTCTGCGAAGTGATGCGCGGGCGCCTGCAACGCGCCCTGTCCCAGTGAATCCCGTCCCCCGCCATCTCACCCAGGAGCTCCACCCATGACCACCACCCGCCGCCTCTGGCTCGCCGCCGCACTGCTGGCCAGCCCCCTGCTCTCCGCACCCGCCTGGGCACAGGCCTGGCCGAGCAAACCGATCAAGGTCATCGTCACCTTTGCACCGGGCGGCTCGTCCGACATCGTGGCCCGTCTGCTGCAGCCGGGTCTGCAGGAAAAACTGGGCCAACCCGTGATCGTGGACAACAAGCCCGGCGCTGGCAGCACCATTGGTGCGGCCGAGGTGGCGCGCGCGCCAGCGGACGGCTACACCCTGCTGCTGTCCAACACCGCGCCCATCAGCATTTCGCCCTTCATGCTGGACAAGGCACCCTACGACCCCGTCAAGGGCTTCACCCACATCGGCTACATCGGTTCGGTGCCCAACGTGTTCGTGGTCCACCCCTCGGTGCCGGCCAAGACCATGACCGAACTGGTGAACTGGATCAAGGCGCAGAAAACACCGGTCAACTACGGCTCTGGCGGCGTCGGCTCCATCGGCCACATCGTGGGCGAGATGTTCAAGGCCCAGCACGGCCTGAAGATGGAACACGTGCCCTACAAGGGTTCGGGCCCCATGCACACCGACCTGCTGGGCGGCACGCTGCAATTTGCGGTGGACACGCTGACCCAGAACGTGCCCTTCATGAAGGAAGGCAAGCTGGTCGGCATTGCCGTCACCTCGCGCAACCGCGCCCAGATGGCCCCCAGCGTGCCCACCGTGGGCGAGGCCGGCTTCGCCAAGCTCGTGGCCGAAAACTTCCTGGGCATCTCGGCACCCGCGGGCGTGCCCCGCGAGGTGGTGGACAAGGTGCACCAGGCCCTCAGCGAGGTGCTGACCCGACCGGACGTGCTCAAGCGCCTGGACGACATGGGCGTGACACCCGAGAAGATGAGCCAGGCCGCCTTCAGCGACTTCGTCACCAAACAGGTCAGCGACTGGGCCCCGGCCGTCAAGGCCTCTGGCGCCAAGCTGAACTGATGCCATGAGTGGCGGCATCTCCATCCATTGTGTGGACGTGGCCCGGGGCCGCGTGGCCGTGGGCCTGCGCGTGGCCTTGCGCCGGCTGGACGGCGGCCTGCCCGCCGGCCCCTGGCTGTGCGAGGGTGTGGTGGGCGACAACGGCCTGTTCCAGCACCCGGCGCTCATGAGCGAGGCCATCACCGCCGGCGGCTACGAGGTGGTGTTCGAGGTCGGCACCTTTTACCGCGCCACTGGCGGCGAAGCGCTGGCGCCCGGCTTTCTGGAACGTGTGCCCTACCACTTCCACATCGCCGACGTGAGGCAGCACTACCACCTGCCCTTCAAGTTCACGCCCTGGGGGTTTTCGTTGTTCCGGGGCGGTGCCTAGAGGCGTCACCTCCAACAACCGTGCGCACGGGGCCGCACAATGGCCCATGACCACACCGCTGCCCCGCAAGCACCTGCGCCGCTCCGACCTGCGCGCCACCGCCCAGCTGTTGACCCAGGCCACCCGCCAGGTGGCGCAGGTGGTGGAAGGCATGCACCGCTCGGTGCTCGACCGCATCGGCCTGCCCGGTGCGGATGCGCCGGGGCGCACGCGGGGCATCACGGGGCTGGTGTACCGCAGCATCGATGGTGTGGCGGCCGGGGTGGGGGCCGGCATGGAGGCGCTGCTGGCGGGTGCCGAGCGCTGGCTGCCGCCCGCAGCCGATGCCCCCGACTCGGACCAACGCCTGGCGATGCTCGCCGCGCTCAACGGCGTGATGGGCGACCGCCTTGCCGCGCAGGGCAACCCGCTGGCCCTGCCGATGCAACTGGTGCACGGCGGCACAGTGCTGGACACCACTGTTTCCTTGCAGGTGCCGGGCGCGCGACCCCGGCTGCTGATCGTGCTGCATGGCCTGTGCATGAACGACCAACAATGGACCGCCACCAACGGCACAGCGGTGACGAACCACGGCGACACACTGGCACAGGCCATGAGCGCGACACCGCTGTTCGTGCGCTACAACACCGGCCGCCACATCAGCGACAACGGTCGCGAGCTCGCGACCCAGCTTGAGGCCCTGGTGCGCGCCTGGCCCGTGCCCGTGACCCAGATCACGCTGATGGGCCACAGCATGGGCGGGCTGGTGGCCCGCAGCGCGGTGTGGGCCGCCCAGCAGGCGGGCCTGGCCTGGCCTGGACAGTTGCGCCACCTGGTGACGCTGGGCACGCCCCACCACGGCGCCCCGCTGGAGCGCGCCGGGCAATGGGTGCACACCGTCCTGGGTGCCCTGCCTCACACCGCGCCGCTGGCCACGCTGGCGCGGCTGCGCAGCGCCGGCATCACCGACCTGCGGCACGGCCAGGTGCGTGACGACACCACCGTGCCAACCGACCGCTTTGCGCACAGCGGTGACAACCGTGTGCCCCTGCCTTTGCCCGAAGGCGTGGCCTGTTACGCCGTGGCCGCCACCCTGGCCAGCCAGCGCAGCCGCTTGGCCGAACGCCTGCTGGGCGATGGCCTGGTGCCCCTGGGCAGTGCACTCGGCCAGCACGACAACCCGGCTCACCAGCTGGCCTTTGCGCCCGACCACCAACAGGTGCTTTACCGCACCGGGCACCTGAGCCTGCTGAGCAGCGCGGAGGTGGGCGCGCAGCTCAGCCGCTGGTTGGCCCCGGCAACGTGACGCTGACCACCACGCCAGGTGCCGCGTTGGCCACGGCCAAGTGGCCCCCGTGCGCCTGCGCCACCAGCTTGCACAGGTACAGCCCCAAACCCACGCCACCGGCGCTGCGGGTGCGAGCGCTGTCGGGGCGGTAGAAGGCTTCGCTCAGGCGGTGCAGGTGCTCGTCGGGCACGCCGGGCCCGTGGTCGCGCACCGCCACCACCACCTCGCCCGCCGCCGCCGACACCGTCAACTCGGGCGCTTGCGCGGCCGCCGCACCGTGGCGCAGTGCGTTGTCCAGCAGGTTGCGCAACAGCAGGCGCATGCGCGCGCGGTCCAGAGACAGGGTGGGCAAGCCTGGTGGCACCCGAAGGACAAACTCGCTCGCCCGCGCATGGCGTGCGGCCAGCTCGGCCAGCACCTCGCGTGCCAAGGCGGGCAGGTCCACCGGCTCGCGCAACAGGGCCGTGTGGGGGCTGGACAGGCGCTCGCTCTCCAGCAGGTCGGTGATCTGGGCCGACATCTCCTGCAGGTCGCGCAGCAGCGCCTGGCGCTGGGGCAACACCTCCTCGCTTTCGGGCAGCAATTCGGTGTTGAGCCGCGCGCGCGTCAGCGGGCTGCGCAGCTCGTGGCTGATGGCCAGCAGCAGGGCGCGTTTGGCGTCCAGCATCTGCTGGATGTCCTGGCCCATGGTGTTGATGGTGGCGGCCAGCTGGCCCAGTTCGTCGGGCCGGTGGGCATGGCGCACGGGAATGGGCTGCGCGAAATCACCGGTGCCGAAGCGGCGCGCGCCAGCGCGTATGTCATCCAGCGGGCGCAGCATGCGGCGCACGATGAGGAAGGCGGCCAGCGTGAGCAGCAGCAGCGTGGCCAAGGTCAGGCCGATCAGGCGGGGGCGGCGCTGGAAGGCGTCGTCGTTGAGGCCGAACTCGATCTCGTGGCCGTCGGCGGTGGTTCGGCGCAGCAGGCGCGGCCAGTTGGCGTCCTCGCCCACGCTCGACTCGCGTTTCCAGCGCGCAGGTTCATGGCCGGGGTGCGAGCGCCAGTGAACGCGGGGGCCCTGGATATCGATGGTCACGGGCAGCCGTTGGGCGATGGCCTGGGCGCGCGCCACGTCGGGCGCGCCGTCCACCGTGATGTCTGCCGCCAGGTGGTCCACGTAGTCCATGAGCAGCGGCCGCGCGGCCTCGCGCCAGCCCACCGAGAAGGCCTTCTGCGCGCCGAACAAAAACGCGGCGGCCACGGCCAGGGCCAGCAGCAGGAAGATCAGCACCAGCCGCAGCTTGATGGAGTGGCCCACCGCCTGGCGGGCGCGCCGGTGCCAGGGCGGGCGACGCGCCCTCATGTCATGCGGCGCAGTGCCAGCGCGTAGCCGGCGTTGCGCAGGGTCTTGATGGCGTCCAGCGGTTCGAGCTTTTTGCGCAGGCGGCTGACCACGATGTCGACCGCGCGGGTGTAGAGCTCGGCCTCGTGGCCACGCAGCTGGTTGAGGATGTCGTCGCGGTTGAACACCCGGCCCGGCTCGCGCGCCAGCAACTGCAGCAGCTCGAACTCGGTGCCAGTCAGTTCGACCTCGGCCCCATCACGCAAGACCCGCCGGCGCGTGGGTGCGATGGCCAGGCCGCCTTCGAAACGCCATTCGTCCGGGTCCACCTCGGCCGGCGCAGCGGCGCGGCGGCGGCGCAACACGGTCTGCACCCGCGCCACCAGCTCGCGCGGCTCGAAGGGCTTGGGCAGGTAGTCGTCGGCACCCAGCTCCAGGCCCACCACGCGGTCCATCACGTCACCGCGTGCGGTGAGCATGACCACCGGGATGTCGCTGGTCTTGCGCAGCGTGCGGCACAGCTCAAAGCCGTCCATCTCGGGCAGCATCACGTCCAGGATGGCGGCGTCGAAACCGCCCTGGGCCAGCAGCGCCAGGCCCTCGCTGGGCCGCAGCGCCTGAGTGAGCGCCAGCTCAAAGCGTTGGAAATAGGCCGCCAGCGGCGGGCCGAGCTGGTCGTCGTCGTCGATGAGCAGGATGCGGGGCATGTGCCATTCTCACATCAGCACGGTCTGCCGATGGCGCAGGATGAGGCGGCGCAGTCGCTGCTGCGCGGGTGCACCCAGCGTGTCGAAGCGGTCGGCCGCCGAGAGCAACTGCGGCAGCACCGGCAGCGCGGCCTGGGGCTGGCGCTGCGACAGGCGGGCCCACAGGCCCAGCGCGTGTTCTCGGTCGAAGCGCGGCCCCCACACCAGGGCCAGCAGCTCGGCGTGGGGGTCGTCGGTGCCGGCCAGCAAGCTGGCGCCACAGGCGCGCAGGTC
>CAYUAH010000167.1:0-7922 GCA_964442375.1 uncultured Hydrogenophaga sp.
CATCTTCCATTACGGCGAGTACACCGTGGGCCAGGCCAAGCGCTTCATGGCCGAGCGTGGCATCCCCGTGAGGCTGTGACCATGAGCACTTGGTTGGACGCCGTCAAATGGGACGCGCAGGGCCTGGTGCCCGTGATCGCGCAGGAGCAGGGCAGCAAGGACGTGCTGATGTTCGCCTGGATGAACCGCGAGGCGCTGGCCAAGACGGCCGAGCTGGGCCGTGCGGTCTACTTCAGCCGCTCGCGCGGCAAGCTGTGGTTCAAGGGCGAGGAATCGGGCCACGTGCAGACCGTGCACGAAATCCGCATCGACTGCGACAACGACGTGGTGCTGCTGAGCGTCACCCAGACCGGCCACGAGCCCGGCGTCGCCTGCCACACCGGCCGCCACAGCTGCTTCTACAGCGTCTTCAAGGACGGCGCCTGGACGCCGGTCGATCCGGTGCTCAAAGACCCCGAATCCATCTACAAGTGACCATGACCTCCACCGACTCGCTCGACCGCCTGGCTTCGGTGATCGAAAGCCGCAAGCCCGCCCACGGAGGCGACCCCGACAAAAGCTATGTGGCGCGCCTGCTGCACAAGGGTCCCGACGCTTTCCTCAAAAAGATCGGTGAAGAAGCCACCGAGACCGTGATGGCCGCCAAGGACTGCGACCATGGCGGCGACCCCGCCAAGCTGGTGGGCGAGGTGGCCGACCTCTGGTTCCACTCGATGATTGCACTGGCCCATTACGGGCTGAGCCCGGCCGACGTGGTGGCCGAACTGGTGCGCCGCGAAGGGCTGAGTGGCCTGGAAGAAAAAGCCTTGCGCAAGGCCCAGGCCCGCGAGTCCGGCGACTGATTGTTTGAAGGGAGTCCCGCCATGGAAGACCAGACCGAACGCCTGCGCAGCCTCAACACCGTGGGCACCATCAGCTACGTGTTGCATCTCATCGTGGCGGTGAGTGCGGTGGTGCCGGGTGGCCAATGGGGCCCGACCCTGCTGATCGTGGCGCTGGTGCTGGACCTGGTCAAGCGCGGCGAGGCCGAAGGCACCTGGCATGCCAGCCACTTCAGCTGGCGTCTGCGTAGCGTGTTGTGGGCCGGTGTGCTGTACCTCGTCACGCTGCCGCTGTGGCTGCTGTTTTTCCTTCCGGGCTGGATCGCCTGGGCCGTGATCTCGGTCTGGTTCCTCTACCGCATCGTCAAAGGCATGGCCCGCATGAATGCCGGCCAGCCCATGGAGACCCCTACATGAGCGTCGACAACTGCCTGTTCTGCAAAATCATTGCCGGTCAGATCCCGAGCAAAAAAGTCCACGAGGACGAACACGTGTTCGTCTTCCACGACATCCATCCGTGGGCACCGGTGCATTTTCTGATGGTGCCCAAGCGCCACATTGCGTCCATGGCACAGGTCACGCCCGAGGATGCTGGCCTGCTGGGTCACATGATGGCGCTGGCCCCGCGTCTGGCGCTGGAGCAGGGCTGCCGCCCGTACCCCGAAGGCGGGTTCCGCATCGTGACCAACACCGGCGCCGAGGGCGGACAGGAAATCCACCACCTGCACATCCACGTGATGGGTGGCCCGCGTCCCTGGCTGCGTGGCTGAGGCTTTTGGGCTACCCCTGGGGGTTGTGCCTGCATTTTGCCCCTTGTCATTGAACAGACCAGCCCAAGCTTTAGAATCCGAGACAGTTCGGGGCACTTCCCCACAGGAGAAATTTCATGGGTTCCCTTTCCATTTGGCACTGGCTGATCGTTCTGTTGATCGTGGTCATGGTGTTCGGCACCAAAAAGCTCAAAAACATCGGCTCCGACCTGGGCGGCGCCGTCAAGGGCTTCAAGGACGGCATGAAGGAAGGCGGCCAACCGGCAGCTGACGCCAATGCGCCTGCGGCCGGCCAGGTGGCCCAGGACACCACCAAGACGACCATCGACGTCGAAGCGAAGCAGAAAAGCTGAGCCCGCACGGGTGGCCGTTGGCCGCCCGCTTTGTCTGACGCTGTCACCGGTGCCCCTTCCGCATGATTGACCTGGGTATTTCCAAGATCGCCCTCATCGGGGCGGTGGCTCTGATCGTGATCGGGCCCGAGAAGCTGCCGCGCGTGGCGCGCACCGTGGGTGCGTTGCTGGGCAAGGCGCAGCGCTACGTGGCTGACGTCAAGGCCGAGGTCAACCGTTCGATGGACCTCGAAGAGCTCAAGAAAATGAAGGACACGGTCGAGTCGGCCGCGCGCGACGTTGAGAGCAGTGTGCAGACCAGTGCCAGCGATTTCGAGAAGTCGTGGACGGAAGCGACCGCTGGGCTGGAGGACAGCAACTCCGGGGCCGATGCCCTGAACAGCTGGGCACCCCCGCCGCCCGAGTACCGCCATCCGAAGAAGAATTTCAGGCTCAAGCAAAAGGCCGTGCCGCAGTGGTTCAAGGCCCGCACGGGCACCCGCACCCGGGCGCAATCTGGTGCCGCCCGGGTGGCGCGTTTTCGCCCCCGCAGCCGTCCCGTTCAATAAATCCGCATGTCCAACAAACCCGATCCGGCCGACGAGCTGGCCGGCACCGAACAGCCGTTCGTGCAGCACCTCATGGAGCTGCGCGATCGCCTGCTCTATTGCGTCTATGGCCTTGCCGCCTGCATGGCTTTGCTGGCCCTCTGGCCAGGCCCCAGCGGCTTGATCGATTTGATTGCCGTGCCCATCCGCGCCCACATGCCGCCCGATGCCAAGCTGATTGCGGTGGGTGTGTTCTCTCCGTTTTTTGTGCCCATCAAGGTGCTGGGCATGGCGGCGGTGCTGATGTCGCTGCCCTGGCTGATGTACCAGATGTGGGCTTTCGTGGCACCGGGCCTCTACAGCCACGAGAAGAAGTTCGCCATGCCCCTGATCGTGTTGGGCAGTCTGCTGGCCTACATCGGCATCGGTTTCGTGCAGTTTTTTGTGCTCGACAAGATGTTCGGCTTCATCCAGCAGTTCACGCCCGCCAGCGTGGCCGCCACGCCCGACATCGCGTCCTACGTCGAGGCCATCCTGTCGCTCTACCTGGCCTTTGGCCTGGCCTTCCAGGTGCCCATCGTGGTCATCCTGCTGGTGCGCCTGAACATGGTCAGTATCGAGAAGCTCAAGGAGTTCCGTGGCTATTTCATCGTGCTGGCTTTTGTCATCGCCGCTGTGGTGACGCCGCCCGACGTGATTTCCCAACTGGCCTTGGCCGTGCCCATGTGCATCCTCTATGAGCTGGGCATTTTTGGCGCGCGCTGGTTCACCAAGGTCAGCGCGGCACCCGAAGAAAGCACCGGACGCACCGACCCGAGCTGAGGTCTTTCGCCCGGCCTTTCAGCGCCCTGCGCGGCGTGCGGGCGCCCGCTGTGCCGGTGTGATCTGCACCTGCTGGCGGACGTCGCGGCGGGTCACATCGAGCGGCGCCGGCTGGCCCGGTTTGAGCGCCGCCACGGCGCCCAGCAGTTCCGGCACGGTGTTCACCTTGTTGCCGTTGACGGCGGTGATCACGTCGCCCGGGCGTATGCCGGCCTGGGCGGCCGGGCCGTTTTGCAGCACGCCCGTGATGATCACGCCTTCGTCGCTCTTGATGCCGAAACTCTGCGCCAGCTCAGGGCTGAGATTCTGCGGCTCCACACCTATCCAGCCGCGTATCACCTGACCGTCGCGCACGATGGCGTCGAGCACGCTGCGCGCGGTGGCGCTGGGGATGGCAAAACCGATGCCCATGGAGCCGCCCGAGCGCGAATAGATGGCCGTGTTGATGCCCATCAGGTGGCCGGCGCCGTCCACCAGCGCCCCGCCCGAGTTGCCGGGGTTGATGGCGGCGTCGGTCTGGATGAAGTTCTCGAAGGTGTTGATGCCCAGTTGCGTGCGGCCCAGGGCGCTGACGATGCCGCTGGTCACGGTCTGGCCCACACCGAAGGGGTTGCCTATGGCCAACACCGCGTCGCCCACGTGAAGCGCGTTGGAGTCACCCAATGTGATCACCGGCAGCTTGGGCAAATCGACCTTGAGCACGGCGAGGTCGGATTCGGGGTCGGTGCCAATCACTTGCGCCAAGGTGCGGCGCCCGTCGTTGAGCACCACCTCGATGTCGTCGGCCTCTTCGATCACGTGGTTGTTGGTGAGGATGTAGCCGGCCGGGCTCACGATCACGCCCGAACCCAGGCCGGCCTGCGCCTGCGACTCGTCCTGGTCGCCAAAGAAAAAGCGGAACCAGGGGTCGTTGCTGTTGGGGTGGCGGCTGCGGGCCTTGCTGGTGTTGATGCTGACCACCGCAGGTGCAGCCGCCTGCGCGGCGGCCCGAAAGCCGCCCTCGCGCGTGCCGCCGCCACCGCCCCCGCTGGGGGCTTCGATCACGGGCACGATGCCGGCCACGGTGGGGCGGCGGTCCAGCCACTGGGGCTTGAGCGTGGCGACCACAAAGTAGGCGGCCAGCAACACGGTGGCGGTTTGGGCGAACAGGAGCCAGAGTCGTTTCATGGGGCAGGCGTGGTGGGCAGGGCAATGTGCCGGTCGTATTGTCGGTCAAGCGCCGACTTGACTTTCCTCAAAGACGCGGTGTGCCACATGGGGTCGAATGGGGCACATTGCAAGTTGTTGTATTCCTGCGAGGAGGGTGTTGTGAAAGCCATTGTTGACCTTTTTTCCACCGATTACGGCCTGTTCAGCGTGGGTGTGATCGCTTTCACCATCTTCATGGGTTTCTGGTTCTCGCGCTTTTTCAAGCGCAAGATGGACGAGGATGCGGCACGCGCCGAGCGAGAGGCCCGCAGCCGGCCCTGAGGGGCTGAGCTCGCGTTGGGGGGCCGCGCTGTCAAAATGGCGCGATGTCACCCGTTTCCACTCAGATGGCTTGTTCGCGCTCACAGCTCGTGGGCGCGCTGGACGAATTGCTGCAGCCCGCGCTGTTCCGGGACTACGGCCCCAATGGGCTGCAGGTCGAAGGTCGCGAGCAGGTTCGGCACATCGTCAGCGGCGTCACCGCCAGCCTGGCGCTGATCGACGCCGCCATTGCCGCTGGGGCCGACGCCATCCTGGTTCATCACGGTCTGTTCTGGCGCGGCCACGACGGCTGCCTGACCGGCTGGATGAAACAGCGCGTGGCCCGCCTGCTGGCCCACGACATCAGCCTGATCGCCTACCACCTGCCCTTGGACGCCCACCCGCAATGGGGCAACAACGCGCAACTGGGCGTCCGCCTGGGCTGGGTGGCAGACGCCGCGCCGCAGGGCCGTTTTGGCGAACAGTCGCTGGGCTGGCTGGGGCGCAGCACGGTGGCACACGGCAGTGCCCTTGACCTGGCGCGTCACATTGAGACGCAGCTGGGGCGCGCGGTCACCTGCATCGACGCGCCGGGCCGCGCGCCGCAGCGCATCGCCTGGTGTACCGGTGGCGCCCAGTCCTATTTCGAGGCCGCGATTGCGGCTGGTGCCGACGTCTTCGTGACCGGCGAAATCTCGGAGCCGCAGGCCCACTACGCCCGCGAATGTGGGGTTGCCTACATCGCGTGCGGGCACCATGCGAGCGAGCGATTTGGCGCGCCGGCCGTGGCCGCGCACTTGGCGCAGCGGCTGGGTCTGGCCCACACCTTCATCGACATCCCCAACCCCGCATGAGCACGCCCAAACCCTTGTTGCTGACCATGGGCGACGCCGCTGGCGTGGGCCCGGAGCTGATCGCCATGCTGTTCCGCGACCGCCCCGAGCTGGCCGAGCGTTGTGTGGTGGTGGGCGACGCCGCCACCCTGGCGCGCGCTTGCGCCTGCATCGGCAGCGCGCCGCTGGCGATTCCGGTGGTGCAGGCCACGTCGTTGGCCGCGCCCGTGCCCTGGGGGCGTGTCAGTGCCGAAGCGGGCCGGGCGGCGGCCGACTGCATCGCCTGGGCCACGCGCGAGGCGCTGGCAGGGCGTGCGGAGGGGGTGGTGACCGCGCCCATCCACAAAGAGGCCTTGGCGGCGGCGGGTGTGTCCTATCCGGGGCACACCGAGATGCTGCAGGCCTTGGCGGCCGAGCACCTGGGCCTTCCCGTGGCGCAACTGCCGGTGCGCATGATGTTGGCCAACCCCGAGCTCAAGACCGTGCTGGTCAGCATCCACGTGTCGTTGCGCGATGCCATCGCGGCGGTCACCCCGGACAACGTGCTGCAGACGTTGCGAATCACCGCCGCGCACTGGGCGCGGCTTGGGCTGCCGCCGCCGCGCATTGCCGTGGCCGGGCTCAACCCGCACGCGGGTGAGGGCGGCTTGTTCGGGCGTGAGGAAATCGAGGTGATTGCGCCTGCCATCGCTCAGGCGCAAGCCGAAGGCATGAACGCCAGCGGCCCGTACCCACCCGACACGGTGTTCATGCGCGCCCGCGAGGGCGCGTTCGACGTGGTGCTGGCCATGTACCACGACCAGGGGCTGATCCCGGTCAAGTACATGGGACTTGCCCATGGCGTGAACGTGACGCTGGGCTTGCCGCTGCTGCGCACCAGCCCCGACCACGGCACGGCCTTTGACCTGGCGGGCACCGGCCGCGCCGACCCGGCCAGCCTGATCGCAGCGGTGGAGCTGGCCGTTCAAATGAGCGGTCGGTGACCCTGGGCTGCCTCACTTTTTCAGCGCGTCGCGGATCTCGCGCAACAGCACCACATCTTCAGGCGTTGGCGCCGGCGCGGTCGGTGCGGCCGCTTCTTCGGCTTTCAGGCGGTTGATCTGTTTGACCATCATGAAGATGATGAAGGCCAGGATCAGGAAGTTGATGGCAATGGTGATGAAGTTGCCATACGCGAACACCGGCACACCGGCCGCCTTGACGGCCGCCAGCGTGGGGGCCGTGCCTGCTGGCACCGTACCCAGGGCGACGAACATGTTGGAAAAATCCAGCTTGCCGAACACCGCGCCCACCAGGGGCATGATGATGTCGGCCACCAGCGAGTCGACGATCTTGCCGAAGGCGCCGCCGATGATCACACCCACGGCCAGATCGATCACGTTGCCCTTGACCGCAAAGGCCTTGAATTCCTGCATCACGCTCATGAATCACCCTCCAGGTTGAACAAGTCTGTCATTGTGGCGTAAGCCAGCGCGCTCGGGCGCGTTGCGGCCAAAGTCGGTGTTGAGCCTCCGCTACAATCCTCCGTTGTCCCAGGCTTGCCGCTGCCGGGCGGGCGCTGCCCCGTTCGTGTCCTATGCGGCTGCGACACCGCTTTGAACGTTACTGAAAGATCCCCATGAGCGAAGCAACCGTAGACAACGGCCGTCGAAACTGGCTGATCACCTCATGCGCCGTGGGTGGCGCGGGTGCCGCTGCCGTGGCCGTGCCCTTTGTCAGCACCTTCCAACCCTCCGAGCGCGCCAAGGCCGCCGGTGCGGCCGTCGAGGTGGATGTCTCCGGCATCCAGCCCGGCGAAAAGCTGGTGGTGGAATGGCGTGGCAAACCGGTGTGGATTCTGCGTCGCACGCCCGAGCAGCTGGCCTCGCTCAAGGCCGTGGAGCCGCAGCTGGCCGACCCCAACTCCGACCGCACTGCCTATCCCACGCCCGAATACGCCAAGAATGGCCACCGCTCCATCAAGCCCGAGTACCTGGTGGCGGTGGGCATTTGCACCCACCTGGGCTGCTCGCCTGGCGACAAGCTGACCGCCGGCCCGCAGCCTTCGCTGCCGGACGACTGGAAGGGCGGCTTCCTGTGCGCCTGCCACGGGTCCACGTTCGACGTTGCAGGCCGCGTGTTCAAGAACAAGCCCGCTCCCGACAACCTCGAGATCCCGCCGCACTACTACCTGTCGGACACCACGCTGCTGGTCGGTGAAGACAAGAAGGCCTGACCTGAATACCCCAGAGGCACAAAATGGCTGAATTCAAGGACATCTCACCCGACGCGTCTGCTGGCGCCAAGCTGACCAACTGGTTCGAGAACCGGTTTCCCACCGCATTCGACGCCTACCGCGTCCACATGT
>CAYUAH010000168.1:0-7921 GCA_964442375.1 uncultured Hydrogenophaga sp.
ACACCGACAGCAGCACCGAGGCGATGCCCACGGCCAGCGAGATGCGCGCGCCGTACATGAGGGCGGAGAGGATGTCGCGGCCCTGGTCGTCGGTGCCGAGCACAAAATTCGAACTGCCCCCTTCGCTCCATGCGGGCGGCAGGCGGGCGTTGCTCAGTTCGAGCGTGGTGAGGTCAAACGGGTTGTGCGGCGCCACCCAGGGCGCGAACACCGCACAGAACAGACAGACCGCCGCAATGAGCGCCGCCACGATGGCGGTGGGCGAATTGCGGAAGCTGTGGCCGACGTCGCTGTCGAGCCAGCGGAGAAACATG
The DNA here is from genome assembly GCA_964442375.1 of uncultured Hydrogenophaga sp. Classification (GTDB taxonomy): domain Bacteria; phylum Pseudomonadota; class Gammaproteobacteria; order Burkholderiales; family Burkholderiaceae_C; genus Hydrogenophaga. Next base: position 315 of record CAYUAH010000168.1, read on the forward strand.
GATTTCACGGAGAGGGTGTCCCTGATGAAGACTTGAAACCGCGCGCCAGCCTTTGTGGGACCAGCGCGCTGTGGTTAAAGCGGCGGGGGCCGCCGCTTACTTGACGTTCATGTAGCGGAAGTACATGAAGTTGTCGGCCGCCTGGTGCAGCGTCACGTTGCTGGCCACGCCCCAGGCCAGCGCCTGCTGGTGCAGCGGCAGGTGGCCCACGTCGTCCTGGTGGATCTTGAAGGCCTCGCGGATCATGGCGTCGCGCTTGGGCTTGTCGGTTTCCGACTGGATCTTGAGCGTGAGCTCATCCACCTTGGGATTGCAGTAGGCACCCAGGTTGAACTGGCCCGCGCCCTTGTCGTCCACGCAGCGGATCAGCGAGTTCAGCACGTTGTGCGCGTCGATGGTGCCGGGGCTCCAGCCCAGCAGGTAGAAGCTGGTGTCGCGGCGCAGGATCTTGGGGAAGTAGGTGCCCTTGGTTTCGGCCTGCAGGTTCACCTTCACGCCAATGCGCGCCAGGCCCGCAGCCACCGCCTGGCAAATGCCGGCGTCGTTCACGTAGCGGTCGTTGGGGCAGTTCATGCCCACTTCAAAGCCGTTGGGGTAACCGGCCTCGGCCAGCAGCTTCTTGGCCGCCTCGGCGTCGTAGGGCAGGCGCTTGTTCATGTCGGGGTGAAAGCCGTTCACGCCCTCGCCCACCATCAGCGCGGTGGGCAGCGAGGCGCCACGCATCACCGTGCGCTGGATGCCATCGATGTCGATGGCCTGGTAGAAGGCCTTGCGCACGCGCACGTCCTTGAACGGGTTCTTGCCCTTGACGTTGGAGTACAGCAGCTCGTCGCGCTTTTGGTCCATGCCAAGGAAGATGGTGCGGATTTCGGGGCCTTGCAACACCTTGGCCTTGCCGCTGCCGTTGATGCGGGCCACGTCTTGCAGCGGTGCCGGCTCGATCACGTCGACCTGGCCCGACAGCAGCGCGGCCACACGCGTGGCGTCGTTGCCGATGGGCGTGTATTCGACGTTGATGACGTTGCCTTCGATCTTGCCCCAGTAATTGCCGTTGCGGATGAAGCTGGTCTTGACGTTGGGCTGGCGCTCGCGCAGACGGTAGGGGCCGGTGCCGTTGGCACGGAAGGAGGCCGCGTTTTCAATGCCCTTGCGGCGGTCCACCGGGCGCGTCGCCTGGTTTTCGTCCGACCACTTCTTGCTCATGATGTAGACCAGCGAGATCACATCGGGCAGGATGGGGAAGGGCGCGTTGGTTTCCATCTCCACCGTGTGGTCGTCCACCTTGCGCACGGCCTTGAGGTCGTTGGTGTAGCTGCGCATGTCCGAGCCTTCACCGGCGGCACGCGCGAAGCTGAACAGCACGTCGTCTGCCGTGAAAGGTGTGCCGTCGTGGAATTTGACACCCTTGCGCAGCTCGAAACGCCAGACGGTGGGCGAGGTCTGCTTCCAGGCGGTGGCCAGTGCGGGCTCCAGGGCCAGCTTCTTGTCGCGCGTCACCAGGGGCTCGTAGACGTTGCCGGTCACACTGAGCTGCAGCGATTCGTTGAGCGAGTGCGGGTCCATGGACAAGGCATCGCCCTGGTTGCCTATGCGCACCGTCTGCGCCTGCGCGGCACCGGCCAACACCACCAGCGCGGCCACAGCCAATGCCGAGGTCAGAGGTTTCTTGAACATCATGTGAGCTCTTCTCCAGGTTGAAAAAAAGGCGATTCGAATCATTCGTCGCCCAGGGGCAAACCGTATTCGACGAGGCCGGCATGCAGGGCCGCCCCCAGGGGCAGCACCTCGTCGTTGAAGTCATAGCGGCTGTTGTGCAGGAAGCAGCTGCCTTCGCCGCCCTGGCCCAGGCGCAGATACGCACCGGGCTTGACCTGCAGCATGAAGGAAAAATCTTCCGCCCCCATGCTGGGGTCCATCTCGCGGTCCACGTGGTCGCGCCCGAGCAGGGACTGCGCCACGTCGGCGGCAAACTGGGCTTCGTCGGGCGTGTTGATGGTGGCGGGGTAGATGCGCTCGTAGTGCACCGTGGCCGTGGCGCCAAAGCCCAGGGCCACCGCGCTGCACAGCTCGTTCAAGCGGCGCTCGACCTGGGCCTGCACCGCCGGGCTGAAGGTGCGCACCGTGCCCACCAGCGTGGCCTCGCCGGGCAGCACGCTGAAGGCGCCCGGATCGCCCGCCTGCATGGCACACAGGCTGATGACGGCGCCATCGATGGGTCGCACGTTGCGCGAGACGATGCTCTGCACCGCCGTGATGATGTGGGCCGCCACCAGCACCGGGTCCACCGCGAGGTAGGCGTGGGCGCCGTGCCCGCCCTTGCCGGTGATCTTGATGGTCACGCGGTCGGCTGCGGCCATCATGGCGCCGCGGTTGATGCCCACGGTGCCGGGGCGCATCTGTGGCCAGTTGTGCATGGCGTACACCGACTGCACCGGGAAGCGGTCGAACAGGCCGTCCTCGATCATGGCCTTGGCGCCGGCATAGCCTTCTTCGCCGGGTTGAAAGATGAGCACGGCCGTGCCGTCGAAGTTACGTGTTTCAGCCAGGTAGCGCGCCGCGCCCACCAGCATGGCGGTGTGGCCGTCGTGGCCGCAGCCGTGCATCAAGCCCGGTTTGGTGGAGCGCCAGGCAAAGTCGTTGTGCTCGGTCATGGGCAGGGCGTCCATGTCCGCACGCAGACCCATCATGCGGCCACTGCCGTTGCGCTTGCCGCGCACCACCGCCACCACGCCGGTCTTGCCTATGCCGGCATGCACCTCGTCCACACCACACACCTTGAGCGCTTCGATCACGCGCTTGGCGGTGTAGTGCTCCTCGAAACCCAGTTCGGGGTGGGCATGCAGGTCGCGCCGCAACGCGGTGAGCTCGGGCACAAAGTCGGCGATGTGCGCGAACGCCCGCCCGTGGACCTTGAATCGGCCGGGATGCATCTCAGTGTCCCCCCGCCTTTTCAACGCGCAAGCGCGGATCGACGGCGAAGTAGAGCAGGTCAACAATGAGGTTGATGACCACAAAAATGAGCGCGATCAGGCACAGGTAGGCCGCCATCACCGGGATGTCGGCAAAGGTCACGGCCTGGATGAACAGCAGGCCCATGCCTGGCCACTGGAACACCGTCTCGGTGATGATGGCGAACGCGATCAGGCCACCGAGCTGCAAGCCGGTGATGGTCATCACAGGCACCAGCGTGTTTTTCAGCGCATGGCCAAAGTGCACCGCGCGGTTGGTCAGGCCTCGGGCGCGCGCGAACTTGATGTAGTCGGTGCGCAGCACTTCCAGCATCTCGGCGCGCACCAGGCGCATGATGAGCGTGAGTTGGAAGATGGCCAGCGTGACGGCGGGCATGGCGATGTGGTGCCAGCCTTTGGCGGTCAGCAGGCCGCTGCTCCACCAGCCCATCTGCACCACGTCGCCACGGCCGAAGCTGGGAAACCAGCCCAATTGCACGGCAAACACCAGGATCAGCAGGATGCCGATGAGGAAGGTGGGCAGGGACACGCCCAGCAGCGACACGGTCATGAACACCTGGCTCATGAAACTGCCCCGGCGCAGCGCGGCGTACACCCCCATGGGGATGCCCACGGCCAAGGCCAGCACACCGGCCACCAGGGCCAACTCCAGCGTGGCAGGAAAACGCTCGCCAATGAGGCGCGACACCTTGGCGCCCTGGCGCAAACTCAGGCCAAACTCCCCTTGGGCGGCGTTGGCCAGGAAGTGCCAGAACTGCACGAAGAAGGGCTGATCAAGACCAAGGGCGGCGCGCAGTTCGCGCACCTGTTCGGGTGTGGCGTCCTGCCCCAGCAGGAAGACCACCGGGTCGCCCACGTACTGGAACAGCATGAAGGCGATGAAGGCCACGGTGACCATCACGAGGACGGCTTGCGCAAGGCGACGGACGATGAATGCAAACATGTTCGATAAAAAATCAAGGGTCGCGACAGGGACGCCGCGACCCTTTATTCAACAGCCAAAAATCAGTTTACCTTGACCAGACGCCAGTCGAGGCGGTTGTCCGGGCGGTGCACGACGTCGATGTTCTTCTTCATGGCCCAGGGGATGATCTGGTTGTGCAGCACGATGTGCGACACATCGTCTGCGGCCATCTGCAGCGCTTCGGTCAGCAGGCGCGGGCGGATGAAGGGGTCGGTCTCGGTCTTGCTGCGGTCGATCACGGCATCGAGTTTGGGGTTGCTGTAGCGGCCCACGTTGTAATTGCCGTCGCCACCCGTGCCGACGGTGCGCACCAGGGACTGCAGCGAGTACAAGGCGTCAAATGTCGGCACGCCCCAGCCCAGCATGTAGATGCTGGCTTCATAGCGTTGGATCATGGGAAAGTAGGTCACCAGAGGCAGGGTGCGCAGCTTGGCCTTGACGCCAATACGCGACCACATGGCGGTGACCGCCTGGCAGATTTCTTCGTCGTTGATGTAGCGGTTGTTCGGGCAGGCAAAGTCGACTTCAAAGCCATCCTTGTAGCCCGCATCGGCCAGCAGCTTCTGGGCGCCCGCCACGTCCACCGCAGGGCGCTTGTGGATGGCTTCGGTCCAGCCGGCCACCTGCGGCGCCACCAGCGCATTGGTGGGCTGGCCCAGACCGCGCATGGTCACGCGGGTGATGGCGTCGGCGTCGATGGCCATATTCAGGGCCTGGCGCACACGCAAGTCCTTCAGCGGATTTTTGCCCTTGATGTTGCTGCCCACGAGTTCGTCACGGTGCTGGTCCATGCCAAAGAAGATGGTGCGGTTTTCGACCCCGTCCATCACCTTCAGCGTGTTGTTCTGGCGCACGCGCGGCAGGTCCTGCGGGCTGGGGTCGAGCACCAGATCGACTTCCCCGGTCAGCAAAGCGGCCATGCGGGTGGCGTCGGCCTTGATGGGTGAGTAGATGATTTCGGTGACGTTGCTGTCCATGGAGCCCCACCAGTTGGGGTTCTTGGCCAACACCAGACGCTGGTCCTGCTTCCACTCCTTCAACGTGTAGGGGCCGGTGCCCATGGCGTTGCGGTGAGCGAAGTTCTCGTCCTTGGTTTTGATGTCCTTGGGCTCGACCGAATTGTTCTTTTCCGCCCAGGCTTTGCTCATCATGCGCAGCTCGGTCATCTGGTTGATCAGCACCGGGTTGGGGCCCTTGGTGATGATGTCGATGGTGTTGGCGTTGACCTTCACCACTTTGTCTATGCCCTGCGCGTAGACGGCGAAGTTCGATGTCTTGGCCATGGCCCGCTGAATGGAGTAGACCGCATCGTCGGCAGTGAAGGTGGAGCCATCGTGGAACTTCACACCGGTACGCAGGTTGATGCGCAACTGGGTGGGCGTGACCTGGTTCCAGGAGGTGGCCAGGACGGGCTCAGGCTTGAAGGTGCGGCTGTTGTAGTAGACCAGTGTCTCGTACACAGCAGCGTGAATGCCGTTTTGCAACGCGTTGTTCTGCGAATGAATGTCCCAGGTGGCGATATCGCTGGAACTCGTCCATTTGAAGGGCTTGGCTTGCGCCATCGCACCCAGACCCAGCATGGCGCACAGGGCAATCAGCTTGAATTTCATTGCTTGACACCTAAATGAAGAAATGTAAAGCGCGTACTATGCAACATTCAGGCCGGGCTGTCACACGGACTTTCCCGCATGTGGGGGTTTGCCTATGCACCCGCAGGGGTGCAGCTGTCAACGTGGTGACAGATGCAGCGCACCGTACCAGGCGTTGATCTGCTCGCCGGTGTTGTCGGCATCGGTCATCAAGGCCACACCAATCAATGGACCGGGCTCTTCGCCAAATGCCAGGCGGTAGTCTTTTGCAATGTCGCGCTGGTATTCACGCCATTGCCCCACATGGTTTGCGCCCGATTCGACGACGATCTTGCGAACTCTGTCGGTGCGCGGGCTCACCAAGACCGTGCCCACGGGCCGTGTGTTGCACCAGATGTAGGTGAGTGTGGCGTAAGGCATGTCTTCACCGAGCACGGCGCGGCTCAGCTCGGACTGCATGCGCGCACGGGGCGACAAGCGCGAGCGGTCACCATCAAAAGCCAACACCACGCGCACAGGCGCATCGTCCTGGCCTGAAACGCCAATGTCCGCATGCCGGTACACGCCATCGACCGCCCAGGAAAACGCGATCTGGCCAACCGAAATCGGTGCGTCGGCCAGGCGCTGCCGGAGGATGCTCATCGAACGGTTGGCGCTGACGCGCAGCGCGGGGCGGCCATTGTGTTGCGTCTCAACGAAGGGAACGTTTTGTTTGCCCGGCCAGAGCAACGGCGTCCAGGGCGCTGCTGTTGCGGGCGTCACCAGCAGCGGCTTGGCGGGTGCTGCGTCCAGGGGCGGGGTGTTTTCCGGTGCATGGGCACACGCTGCCAGCAAAGCCGTCAGCGTCAGCAGCAAGCCGGGGACAGGGCCCATCCAATTGGATATGCCACGCGCCATGTTCAAGCGGCCTCGCTGTAAAACAGCTTGCGATTCAAACCTCTGGGGGCATTGGGCCGCACAGCATCCGCAATAGCCGCAATATGCTCTGGCGTCGTGCCACAGCATCCGCCCAGGATGTTGACCAAACCTTCTTCCGCGAATGCCTTGACCAGCCGCGACGTCACGTCGGGCGTCTCGTCGAATCCGGTGTCCGACATGGGGTTGGGCAGACCCGCGTTGGGGTAGCAACTGATGAAGGTGTCGCCCGCGACCTTGGCGAGTTCCTGCAGGTAAGGCCGCATGAGCGCAGCACCCAGCGCACAGTTCAGCCCCACCGCCAAGGGTTCGATGTGCCGCACACTGGCCCAGAAGGCGGACACCGTCTGGCCACTGAGGATGCGACCCGAGGCGTCGGTGACCGTGCCACTGATGATCACCGGCAAGCGTTCACCCGAGGTTTCAAAAAATTCTGCGGCGGCGAACAAGGCCGCTTTGGCGTTGAGGGTGTCGAAAATCGTTTCCACCAGCAGCACGTCGGCGCCACCTTCAACCAAGGCCTCGATCTGCTCCAGGTAGGACGCCCGCAAAGCCTCGAATGTGACGTTGCGCGCCCCTGGATCGTTCACATCGGGGCTGATGCTCGCCGTTTTGGGGGTTGGCCCCACCGCGCCGGCCACAAAACGTGGCTTGTCTGCCGTAGAAAACTTGTCGCACGCGGCACGCGCCAGCCGGGCCGAGGCGAGGTTCATCTCCCGCGCCAGGCCGGCCATCTTGTAGTCTTCCTGCGCGATCTGCGTTGCACCAAAGGTGTTGGTCTCGATGAGATCCGCCCCTGCGGCGAGATACGCCTCGTGGATGTCGCTGATGACGTCCGGCCGCGTGAGGCTCAGCAGCTCGTTGTTGCCTTTGACATCCAGCGCATGGGTCAGAAACCTGTCGCCCACCGCCCCCTCACCCACATAGCCTTGGCCCCGGTAGTGGGCCTCGGTCAGTTTCAGCCGCTGAATCATGGTCCCCATCGCGCCATCCAGAATGGCGATGCGGCTTGACAGAATGCCAGGGAGTTGTTGCGCGCGGGTATATGGCTTGGGATGCATGGTCACATTCTACGAATGCCGGGCCAACAAACCAAAACGCCCCGCTCAAAGGAATGAGCGGGGCGTTTGGTCTTTATAAGAGCCTGACGATGACCTACTTTCACACGGG
>CAYUAH010000169.1:0-7917 GCA_964442375.1 uncultured Hydrogenophaga sp.
AGCGTGAAGTAGTAGGTGAAGAAGTCGTAGCCCTTGGCCAGCGCGTTGAAGATCAGCGCGATGCAGCTGAAGGTGATGCCGGTGAGCAGCAGGATGGGCCAGGCCACCAGCAGTTTGGGGCTGTGGCTGATGCCCAGGGCCAGCATCACGCCCAGGATGGCCGTGACGGTGAACAGCGCCTTGTACGCCGCCCACAGCATCTCGGCCAGCAGCACGTCGTCCAGGTCCACCGGCGCGTTCATGATGCCGTCCCAGGTTTTCTGCACGTGCATGCGCGAGAAGGCGGAGTAGAGCGCCTCGAAGGTGGCTGCGTTCATGGCACTCATGCAGATGCTGCCGCTGGCCAGGAACAGGATGTAGGGCACCTGCTGCCCACCGTGGTTGACCTGGCCCACGAGCGCGCCCATGCCGTAGCCAAAAGCCACCAGCCACATCAGCGGCTCGGCGATGTTGCCCACCAGGCTGGGAATGGCCAGTTTGCGCCAGACCAGCAGGTTGCGCAGGAACACGGGCCACCAGCGCAGGGAGAGGGCAGGGGGGCGCCAGAAAGAAGGGGTGTTGTGGGTCATGGTCAGCCTTCTTCCCTGATTTGGCGGCCGGTGAGTTTCAAGAACAAATCTTCGAGGTTGGCCGGGCGGTGCAGGGTGCGCAGGCCGGGCAGTTCGTTGAGGGCGCCCAGCAGCTGCTTGGCGTCTGCCGTGTAGAAAAACACGGTCTCGCCGCTCACTTCCACCCGCGCGGCCAGTGCGCGCAGCGCCGCGTGTTCGGGTGCGTCGTGCAAGGCCAGCGCACCCACGCCGTAGACCTCCACCACGTCGGACTCCAGGTGCTGGGCAATCAGCTCGCGCGGGCGGCCCTCGGCGATCTTGCGGCCGTGGTCTATCACCAGCAGGCGGCTGCACAGGCGCTCGGCCTCGTCCATGAAGTGGGTGGTCAGCAAGATGCTTTTGCCCTGTTGCAGCAGCATTTGCAGGCGCTCCCACATCAGGTGGCGGGCCTGTGGGTCCAGGCCAGTGGTGGGCTCGTCGAGCAGCAGCAGCTCGGGGTCGTTGACCAGGGCGCGCGCCAGCGACAGGCGCCGCTTCATGCCGCCCGACAGCTCACCCGGTTTGGCGTTGGCCTTGTGGGTGAGAGCGGCGAATTCGAGCAGCTTGGGGATGCGCTCGTGAATGGTGGCCGCCGGCAGGCCAAAGTAGCGGCCGTAGACCAGGATGTTTTCGGCGCAACTGAAGTCCGGGTCCAGGGTGTCGAACTGGCTGACCACGCCCAGGCGCGCCTTGATGGCACGCGCGTCCTGCGGCATGTCCAGGCCCATCACCTGCACCGAACCTTCGTCGGGCACGGTCTGGCCCAGGGCCATGCGTATGGTGGTGGTCTTGCCGGCGCCGTTGGGGCCGATCACGCCCAGGCATTCGCCGGGGGCGATGTCGAAAGACAGGTCCTTGACCACGGTGTTGTCGCCGTAGCGCTTGGTCAAGTGCTGAATATGCAAAAGCGGGGCGGTCATGGCGTGATTGTGGCACTCACTAAAATCGCCGGTTGCCCCAACGAGGAGTTCCCTTTGTCCGACCGCCTGGCCGTGTGGCCCCAATACCTGTTGCCCAAGGGCGCGCTCACGCGGTTTGCCGGCTGGGTGGCCGGCGGGCGCTGGGGTGGCATCACCCACGCCATCATCCGGCGCTTTGTGCGCAAGTACCAGGTCAACATGCTTGAAGCCGCGCAGCCCGACGTCACGGCCTACCCCAGCTTCAACGAATTCTTCACCCGTGCGTTGAAAGACGGCGCCCGACCGCTGGCCGATGCGCCCTGGGTGTGCCCGGTGGACGGCGCCATCAGCCAGTTGGGTGCCATAGCGGGCGATCGCATCTTCCAGGCCAAGGGCCACCACTACACGACACGTGCCCTGGTGGGCGGCGACGCTGAGATGGCCGCGCGCTACGAGGGCGGGCATTTCGCCACCATCTACCTCAGCCCGCGCGACTACCACCGCATCCACATGCCTTGCGATGGCCGGCTGCGCCGCATGGTCCACGTACCGGGCGAGCTGTTCTCGGTCAACCCGGCCACGGCGCGCGGCGTGCCCGGCCTGTTCGCCCGCAACGAGCGTGTGGTGTGCGAGTTCGACACCCCGCACGGCCCCATGGTGCTGGTGCTGGTGGGCGCCACCATCGTGGGCAGCATGGCCACGGTGTGGCACGGTGTGGTGAACCCGCCGCGGCCTGGCACTGTGCGCGAATGGCGTTACGACGACGCGCCCGTGGACCTCAAGCGCGGCGACGAAATGGGCCGCTTCCTGCTCGGCTCCACCGTGGTGCTGTTGTTCCCGCGTGGCACCGTGACCTTTGCCCCCGATTGGGCGGCGGCCCGCCCCGTGCGCCTGGGCGAAGCCATGGCGCACTCCCTTTCTTGATCTTTTTCAGAGCATTCCCATGACCACTCTCGGCACCCCCCTGTCTCCTTCGGCCACCAAGGTCATGCTGCTCGGTTCGGGCGAGCTGGGCAAAGAGGTCCTGATCGCGCTGCAGCGCCTGGGCGTGGAAACCATCGCGGTGGACCGCTACGCCAACGCGCCCGGCCAGCAGGTGGCCCACCATGCGCGCACCATCACCATGAGCGACCCGGCCCAGCTCAAGGCCTTGGTCGAGGCCGAGCGCCCGCACCTGGTGGTGCCCGAGATTGAGGCCATTGCCACGCCCATGCTCGAAGAACTGGAGGCCGCCGGCACGGTGCGTGTGATTCCCACCGCCCGCGCCGCCCGCCTGACCATGGACCGCGAGGGCATACGTGTGTTGGCCGCCGAGACCCTGGGCTTGCCCACCAGCCCCTACAAGTTCTGCGATTCGCTGGCCGAGCTGCAGGCCGCCATCGATGCCGGCATCGGTTACCCGTGCATCGTCAAGCCCGTGATGAGTTCCAGCGGCAAAGGCCAGAGCAAGATCGACGGTCCGGCCGACGTGCAAAAGGCCTGGGACTACGCCATGGCCGGGGGCCGCGTAAGCCATGGCCGCGTGATCGTGGAAGGCTTCATAGATTTCGACTACGAGATCACGCAGCTCACCGTGCGCGCGGTGGGCGCCGACGGCCAGATCGAAACCCAGTTTTGCGAACCCATAGGCCACGTGCAAGTGAGTGGTGACTACGTCGAGAGCTGGCAGCCCATGGCCATGTCGCCGGCGGCAATATCCAAGTCGCGCCAGATCGCCCAGGCCGTGACCGACAACCTCGGAGGCCAGGGGCTGTTCGGCGTCGAGCTGTTCGTCAAGGGCGATCAGGTGTGGTTCAGCGAGGTCAGCCCGCGCCCGCACGACACCGGTCTCGTCACCCTGTGCACCCAGCACCAGAGCGAGTTCGAGCTGCACGCCCGCGCCATCCTGGGCCTGCCTGTGGACACCTCCTTGCGCAACCCCGGCGCCAGCGCCGTGATCTACGGCGGCGTGGACGCCACCGGCATCGCCTTCGATGGTGTGGACGAAGCGCTGCGCGTGCCCGGCACCGACCTGCGCCTGTTCGGCAAGCCCGAGAGCTTTGTCAAGCGCCGCATGGGTGTGGCCCTGGCGCGTGCCGCCGACACCGACACCGCGCGCGCCAACGCCAAGCTGTCTGCCAGCAAGGTCAAGTCGCGCGTGGCTTGATGCACGTCGGTCAGGCCAGCACCAGCTGCGCCCGGCCGTTCGCCTTGGCCGTGTACATCGCCTGATCGGCCCGGTTCAGCAGGCTGTCCAGCTGGGCGTCGCCAGGCTGCAGGCCGGTGGCGCCGGCTGAGAAGGGCAGGCCAAAGCCCAGTGAGGGCAGGGCCTCGGGCAGCATGCGGTTGCGCAGGCGTTGGTCCAGGGTGTGGACGGCGTTCAAGGGCGTGTCGCGCAGCAGCACGGCGAATTCCTCGCCGCCCAGGCGGCCGGCCAGGTCGCTTTCGCGCACCTCTTCGCGCAAAGCCTGGGCGAACAGCCGCAGCGCCCGGTCGCCGACATCGTGGCCGTGGCGGTCGTTGATTTTCTTGAAGTGGTCGAGATCGAGAAACACCACGGTCAGTGGCTGGTCGTGGCGGCGCGCGTGGGCGAAGGCCGCAGCGGCCTGTGCGTGCCAGGCGCGGTGGTTGAGCACGCCGGTCAGGCCGTCGGTGTGGGCCAGGGTGCGCAAGCGCGCCTCGGCCTCGTCGCGCCAGGCCACCAGCACCGACACGGTGGTCAGCACCAACACCACGTTGGCGCTCACCTGTGCGCCGATGTTGATGGGGTGCGGGGTTTGGAAGCTGGGGTAGAGATCCGGGAAAAAAGCGCCCATCACGCCGCGCGCGAAAGTGAATCCGGCCCCAACGCAGTGGCAGCCGGCCAGCAGCCAGCGCCAATGGCTGCGCGCCGGGCGCGCGGGCCACAGCGCGGCCCGGGCCACCACCAGCAGCTGCGCAGCCAGCAGGAAATTGGCCCAGCCGACGCGGGGGCTGTAGTGTGGGAACAGCAGGGTGTAACCCAGCGGCATCAGCAGCACCAGCACCAGCAACAAGCGTTTGCCCGGGCGCGGACCCAGCCACTGTTCCAGCGCACCGAACAGCAGCCACGGCGTCAATGAGGCGAACACCATCGTGGCGGTGGACAGTGCCCAGTCCAGCCAGTGGCCGACCCAGAAGCCCGAAGCGATGATGCACACCCAGCCCGCCATCTGGCTCAGCAGGCTCCACTGCGCCAGACGCCCGGCACGGCTCACCTGCCGCCCCATCAGCAGGGGCAGTGCGAGCGACACCGTGAACAGGTTGAGCGCGGTGAGAACGAGGACGGTGAAGACGTTGATCTGGGCCATGGGCACGGTTACTGGAAGGCCACCTCCGCAAAGCTGCGCAGCTTGCGGCTGTGCAGGGCGTCCACACCGCCGGCGCGCAGGCGCTCCACCGCGCGTATGCCGATGCGCAGGTGCTGGTCCACGCGCTCGCGGTAGAAGTGGTTGGCCATGCCGGGCAGCTTGATCTCTCCGTGCAAGGGCTTGTCGCTCACGCACAGCAGGGTGCCGTAAGGCACGCGGAAGCGGAAGCCGTTGGCGGCGATGGTGGCGCTTTCCATGTCCAGCGCCACCGCGCGCGATTGCGAGAAGCGGCGTTGCGGCGTGTTGTCGGGCAGCAGTTCCCAGTTGCGGTTGTCGGTGCTGGCCACGGTGCCGGTGCGCATGATGCGCTTGAGCTCGGCGCTCTTGAGGCCGGTGACGTCGGCCACCGCGCCTTCGAGCGCGAGCTGGATCTCGGCCAGCGCGGGAATGGGCACCCACAGCGGCAGTTCCTCGTCGAGCACGTGGTCCTCGCGCACGTAGGCGTGGGCCAGCACGTAGTCGCCCAGTTGCTGGCTGTTGCGCAGGCCGGCGCAGTGGCCCAGCATCAGCCAGGCGTGCGGGCGCAGCACGGCGATGTGGTCGGTGATGGTCTTGGCGTTGCTGGGGCCCACGCCGATGTTGACCATGGTGATGCCCGAGTGGTCAGCGCGCACCAGGTGGTAGCCCGGCATCTGGGGCAGGCGCGGCGGGGCTTTGCCCAACGCATCGCCTGGTTCAGCGGGCAGCCCGACGCGGCGCGTGACCACGTTGCCCGGTTCGACAAAGGCGATGTAGTCGCTGTCCGGCTGGGCCATTTCGGCGTGGCCCAGTTTGATGAACTCGTCGATGTAGAACTGGTAGTTGGTGAACAACACGAAGTTCTGGAAGTGCTCGGGCGCGGTGCCGCTGTAGTGGCGCAGGCGCTGCAGCGAGTAGTCCACACGCGGGGCGGTGAACAGCGACAGCGGCTCGGGCTGGCCGGGCTGGGGCGTGTAGGTACCGTTTGCGATGCCGTCGTCCATCACCGTGAGGTCGGGCAGGTCGAAGACCTCGCGCATCAGCGCCCGGCGCTCGGCCGACATCTCGCCTTCCACGTGGTCGTGCTCGGCAAACGAGAAGTGCACCGGGATGGGCTGGCTGCCCACGCCCACCTGCAACTCGCCACCGTGATTTTGCAACAGCAGGCGGAACTGTTCGAGGTAGTAGTGCGCGAACAGGTCGGGCCGGGTCAGCGTGGTTTCGAAATCGCCCGCGCCGCTCACGAAGCCGTAGGACAGGTGTTTGTCGGCCCCGTCCTGGCGCAGCGCGGTGTTGGTTTTTAGGCGCACAAAGGGGTAGCACGCGCGGGCGCGTTGGCCTTCGGGCCAGGGGCCGGCCACAAAGGCGGCCAGCGCGCTGCGCAGGTGGGCGATGGCCTGGTCGTACAGGTGCTGCACCTGGGCCAGTGCGGCGGCCGGGTCGGTGAAAGAAACCGGGGCCACAAAAGGCGGCGTGAGGGTGGGAGCGTGGGGCATGGTCGTATTGTGCGGGCATGGCGTGACGGCTGCCTTGCACGGGCCGTGCCCGTTACCATAGCGCCAAACCCCAGTCATCACGGACGCACCATGATCCTCGAACTCGCCGACATCCGCATCCAGCCCGGCCAGCAGGCCGCTTTTGAAGAAGCCATTCAGCGTGGGGTGGCCGCCGTGATTGCCCAGGCCAAGGGTTTCCAGGGCTTCAAGGTCAACCACAGCATCGAGTCGCCCGAGCGCTACGTGCTGATGATCTACTGGACCACGCTGGAGAACCACACGGTGGATTTCCGCCAGTCGGACGCTTTCACCCAATGGCGCGCCATCGTGGGTCCCTTCTTTGCCGGTCCGCCGACGGTGGAGCATTTCGAGCTGGTGGCCAAGTCTGCATGAGATGAGCTTGCGTCTCGCCCCCCCGGTTCTGCTGCCCTGCCTGCTGCTGTGGGCGGGGCAGGCAGGCGCGGTGCGGGTGGAGGCGGTGGACGGTCCGCCCGAGCCGGGCGACCCGGGGGCGGGCGACTACCTGCTGGGCAGCATGCTCAGCACCTCGGGCAACCATGTGGGCGAGCCGGGGCGCGGTGCCAGCCTGCGGCCGCTGTGGTCGGTGCAGTGGCGCAACTGGCGCATCACCACCACCCGCGCCAGCGCCCTGTGGCGGCTGGGGCGCGACGGCATAGACCCCGGCGTCAGCACGGTGTTGGTGGACCAGGACCGTTTTCGGCTCAGCGCGTCCTTGCAGATCGATGGCGGCCGACGTTCGGGGGACGACGCCTACCTGGCGGGTCTGCCCGACGTGCAGCGCACCTTGCGAGGTCGGGTGACGGCGCGCTACACCGTGAGCAACCGCTGGTCGGTGGCGCTGGCGGCGTCGCACGACCTGCGCAACCGCGACCAGGCCGGCACGCTCACACCTTCCATCAAATACCGCTACCCGACCGAATCGGGCACCCTGTGGGAGGCCTCGCTGGCGGCTGTGGTCGGCAACGATGAACACCTGCAGACCTTTTATGGCATCACGCCCGCGGCCGCACTGGCCGTGGGCCGCACGCCCTACCAACCGCAGGGTGGGCTGCATCAGTGGCGCCTGGGCCTGGATGTGAGCCACCCCATCAGCGCGCGCTGGGTGGTGTTCGGCGGGGTCGGCCTGTCCACACTGGTGGGCGATGCCCGGCGCAGCCCGCTGGTGTCGCGCGCCAGCACCTGGGGTGCGAACCTGGGGCTGGCCTACCGCTGCTGTTGACGGCAGGCGGCCCTCAGTTCAGGTCCTCGTGGTGGGCCTGGGTGCCTTGTTTCCAATAGGCCGATGCCCGGATGGCATGGCGGCTGTGGCCCTTCTCGTCCACCAGAATCTGCCGCAAGCGCGCCGCCGTGCGGGCTTCGCCGGCACACCAGGCGTAGCCGTCACCGGCGGGCAGGGGCAGCGCGCGCACGGCGGCTTCGCAGGCTTCTGCGCCGTCCACCCAGTGCAGCGAACGTTGCGCTGCGCTGGGCAGGGCGCGCCGGTCGGTGGCGGGCACATCGGCCACCACCCACACGCGGGCGCTGGCCGGCAGCTCCTGCAGCCGCCGCGCGATGGCCGGCAGGGCCGAGCTGTCGCCCACCAGCAGGT
>CAYUAH010000170.1:0-7641 GCA_964442375.1 uncultured Hydrogenophaga sp.
TCGTTGGCCACCAGCACGGCGCAGCCCTTGTAGTCGATGCCGTATTCGGTGTTGTCGTAGCCGATGCGCTGGATGGTGTCGCGCGCGACCTGGATGTAATCCACGTGCGCGTTGGTGGTGATCTCGCCCGCCAGCACCACCAGGCCGGTGTTGGTCAGGGTTTCGGCTGCCACGCGGCTGCGCGGGTCCTGCTTGAAGATCGCATCGAGGATGGCGTCGGAGATCTGGTCGGCGACCTTGTCGGGGTGGCCTTCGGAAACAGACTCGGACGTGAAAAGGAAATCGTTCGCCATTTAGACTCCAGAAAAACAGGTGGTAGAGGCGTTGCCTCAGGCCTGTGAGCCCCGGCGAACGCTTTAGCAGATTTGTCAATGTATGACAAGGCACAATCACTTCACGTTGACCGAGGGTGATGGTGTGTCGCCCTGCAAGTTGCTCTGTTAACTCAGCGACGCCCTGATTGTATCCCTGTGCCCTTGATGCCTGCCCTGTTCCGACTCCTGTCCCGCTTCCCCTTGGGGGTGCTGCACGCGCTCGGCGTGCTGCTGGGCTGGGCGTCGTTCCTGCTGTCGCCCAGCTACCGCCGCCGCCTGCTCGCCAACGCAGCGCAGGCTGGCTACACCTTTGCCCAGGTGCGCGGCGCCGTGGCCCATGCCGGGCGCATGAGTGCCGAACTGCCGCGCTTGTGGCTGGGAGCGCCCGTGCCTTTTTACTGGGAGGGTCAAGCCGCAGTGGAGGCCGCCTACGCCCAGGGCAGGGGCGTGGTCTTCCTCACCCCCCACATGGGCTGTTTTGAGGTGATTGCCCAGGCGCTGGCCGCACGCTACGCCAGCCAGCATGGACCCCTCACCGTGTTGTTTCGCCCGGCCCGCCAGCCGTGGTTGGCCCGCGTCATGGATGGGGCGCGCGAGCGCCCCGGTCTGGAAACCGCCCCCACCACCCTGGCCGGTGTGCGCCAGATGATCAAGGCCTTGCGCAAGGGCCATGCCGTGGGCCTGCTGCCTGACCAGGTGCCGCCTGAAGGCATGGGTCTGTGGGCGCCGTTTTTTGGCCGCCCGGCCTACACCATGACCCTGGCCGCCCGCCTGGTGCAGCAGACCGGTGCCGTGCCGGTGCTGGTGTGGGGCGAGCGACTGCCGTGGGGGCAGGGGTTCAAGCTGCGTTTTCACGCCATGCCAGCGCCCTTGTCCAGTGAGCTGGAGGCCGCTGTGCTGCAGATCAACCAGGCCATGGAAGGCTTGATCCGCCAGGACCCCTTGCAGTACCTGTGGGGCTATGCGCGTTACAAACAACCGCGAGCGGAGCTGTAAGCATGCTGTCGCGCGCAGCCATTCTTGTCATGCGTCTGTTGGCCTTTTTGCCGCTGGCCTGGGTGCGTGCGCTGGGGCGCTGGCTGGGCTTGGCCCTGCACGCGCTGGCCAAGCGCCGGCGCCACATCGCGCTGACCAATCTGCGCCTGTGTTTCCCCGAGCGCACCGAGGCCGAGCGCGCGGCCCTGGTGCGGCAGAACTTCGTCTGCTTCATGCAGGCCTGGTTGGACCGCAGCTGGCTGTGGCACGCGCCGCGCGCGGTGCTGGAGTCGCGCTTCAAGCGCCTGGGCGACTGGAGCGTGTTCCATGGTGAGGCGCCCACCATCGTGTTCGCTCCGCATTTCTACGGGCTGGACGCGGGCGCGATGGCCCTGGCGATGGCGGCCGACCGGCGCTTCACCACCATCTACACCACCCAGGTTAACCGGGCGGTGGACGAGTGGATGAAGGTGGGCCGGGCGCGGTTTGGCGACGTCAGCCTGCTCAACCGCGACGATGGCGTCAAACCCATCGTCAGCAGCCTGCGCAAGGGCGGCTTGTTGTACCTCCTGCCCGACATGAATTTCGGGCCGGAGGAGTCCATCTTCGTGCCCTTCTACGGTGTGCCCACGGCCACGGTGCCTTCGCTTGCGCGGTTTGCGCGCCTGGGTCGTGCCCAGGTGGTGCCGTTGGTCACACGCATCACACCGTCTGGCTACGAAATTGAAGCCATGCCGGTGTGGGCAGGCTTTCCCTCCGACGACGTCGAGGCCGACACCGCGCTCATGAACGCCCGCCTGCAGACCTGGATTGACCAGGCGCCCGACCAATACTGGTGGGTGCACAAACGCTTCAAGACGCGCCCGCCAGGCGAGCCTTCGGTGTACGGCGGGCGCGACTGAGTCAGTGCCCGCCCAGGGCGCCGGTCAGCCAGCCTATCACCTGCTCGGGCTGCTCGTGCACCACCCAATGCGTGGCCCCGGGTAGCTGGGTGAGGTGCAGGTCGGGCACAAAATCGCCCAGGCCCTCCAGCAGGCCCGGGGGCAGGGCGGTGTCGTCCATGGCCCAGAGCACGTGCGTGGGAACATGCACGTCCAGCATCGCGCGCGGCAACGTCACCGCCGTGGCGCCAGGGTCGCTTGCGGTGGCGGGGCGCAAGGGCGAGGCGCGGTAGTAGTTCAGTGCACCGTCCAGGCCTTGGCGCCACACCGCGCGGTACTGGTTCTTCACCGCATCGGTCAGCCAGGCGTATGGCCCTTCGGTTGCGCCCATATTGGTGAAAAAAGGCCAGAGCCGCCGGAAATCGTCTTCCGCCAGCAGCGTCGCAGCGTCGGGCCGGCACAAGAAGTTCATGTAGGCGCTGGCGGCCTGTTGCACGGGCGAACGCTGGAGTTCACGCAAAAAGGTGCCTGGGTGCGGCGAATTGATGATGGCCAGGCGGTCCAATTGTTGCGGGTGAAGTGCTGCCAGGTTCCAGGCCAGCGCACCGCCCCAGTCGTGCGCCACCAGGGCCGCCAGCGGTGCGCGGTCAGCTTCCACCGCAATGAGGGCGAGCACGTCTTGCACCAGGTGTTTGGCGCGGTAGTCGCGCACGTCGGGTGGGGCGCTGGACCCTGCGTAGCCGCGCAGGTTGGGGGCCACGCAGCGGTAGCCGCCGTGCTCGGGCTGCGAAAAGTGGGTCAGCAGCCCGTCCCACACAAAAGCCGCTTCCGGGAAACCGTGCAGGAACAGCAGCACCGGCCGGCCACGTTCACCGCTGCTGCGGCATGTCAAGGTGATGCCGTGGGGCAGGGCGAGCGCGGTGTGTTCGATCATGCGGGCGGTGTGTCGGGGTCGGCGGTGTCGGGCGGTGGGGCTTCTTCGGCCTGAGCCAGCGTGATGGTGGGCGCGGTGCGCACCCAGCGCCACAGCAGTTGCGCCACCTCGTCCAGCCCCTGCTTCTTGAGGGCGGAGAACAGTTTGGCCTCGCCGCCGCCGGCCTGCAGTCGCGCAATCGACAACGCCTTGTTGGCCTCGGCGCGGGTGAGCTTGTCGGCTTTGGTCAGCAGCACCAGGAACTGCAGGCCTTCTTCGACGCGCGGGCGGATGATGTCAAGCAGGATTTCGTCGAGTTCCGTCAACCCCAGGCGCGGATCGCACAACAGCACCACGCCGCGCAGGTTGGCGCGCGTCATCAGGTAGTTGGACATGACCCGCTGCCAGCGCAACTTGGCCTCTTTCGGCACGGCCGCGTAGCCGTAGCCGGGCAGGTCGGCCAGCACGGTGTCGGTGGCGCCTTGTTTGCCCAGGGCGAACAGGTTGATGCTTTGGGTGCGCCCGGGCGTTTTGGAGGCAAACGCCAGGCGCTTTTGTTGGGTGAGCGTGTTGATGCTGGTGGACTTGCCGGCGTTCGATCGGCCCACGAAGGCGATTTCGGGCACGTCCAGCGCGGGAAGGAATTGCAGTTGTGGCGCGGTGGTCAGGAAGCGGGCCGTGTGCAACCAGCCGTGGGCGATTTTGGCGTCCACGTCGGGGCTTGCAACCGGGGTTGCGGGGGAGGTGGTGTCGTTCATATGGGGCGCCTTTCGGGCCATTGTAAAATGCCGGTGTTTTGCGCCTGCGCTCCAAGGCCGGAAGGTCGGTTTGGGTGGGCGTTTCGTAAACCGCGTGTACAACAAGCCCACGAAATGAAATTGCTCGCCACCGCCCTCAGCGCCGCTGCACTGGCCCTCATGTCCTTGTCTGTCCACGCACAGGCCGCCAAGCCCGACCTGAACAAGGGCGCAGCGCTCTACGGTCAGGTGTGTGTGGCCTGCCACGCGGCCGATGGCAACTCCTCCATCCCTGCCAATCCCAAGCTGGCGCAGCAGCACCCGGAGTACCTGGTCAAGCAGTTGCAGGAGTTCAAGTCGGGCAAGCGCGACAACGCGGTCATGAAGGGTTTTGCCTCTGCCATGTCCGATGAGGACATGCGCAACGTGGCCTACTGGCTCGCCAGCCAGAAAGCCAAAACCGGCTTCGCCAAGGAAAAGGACTTGGTCAAGCTGGGCGAGCGCATCTACCGCGGCGGCATTGCCGATCGCAAGATCGCTGCCTGCGCCTCCTGCCACGGCCCGGCCGGCGCGGGCATGCCGGCCCAGTACCCGCGCGTGTCGGGCCAGCACGCGGACTACACCGCCGCTCAGCTGCGCGCCTTCCGCGATGGCGCACGCAAGAACAACGTGCAAATGACCCAGGTGGCGGCCTACCTGACCGAGCGCGAGATCAAGGCGGTGTCCGATTACATCGCCGGCGTGCGCTGAGCGGCATGGCCCCGCCGACAGGTGGGGATATAAGCCAACGTTAATATTTGGCGGCAGAATGCGCAGAATCGTCATCACGCACTGAACCGCCAAGCCAAAAACGCATCACACAGGGCGGGTCTTGAACAAGGCCCGCCCTTTTTTCTAGCCCGTCATGACCGTTTCCACCCAAGGCCTGCAGATCGATACCGGCTCGCGTTTCACGCGCAACGCGGTGGAGTTGCTGTCCTCCATGCGTTTCGCCATTTCGCTGCTGACGGTGATATGCATCGCCTCGGTGATCGGCACGGTGGTCAAGCAGCACGAGCCCATCAACAACTACGTCAACCAGTTCGGCCCGTTCTGGGCCGAGGTGTTTGGCGCGATGAGCCTGTATGCGGTCTACAGCGCCTGGTGGTTTCTGCTGATCCTGGCCTTTCTGGTGCTCAGCACCAGCCTGTGCATCATCCGCAACACGCCCAAGATTTTTGCCGACCTGCGCACCTACAAAGAGAATCTGCGCGAGCAAAGTCTCAAGGCGTTTGGCCACCGCGCTGAAAACACCCTGACCGAAGCGCCTGAGGCCGCCGCCCAGCGCATCGGCCAAACCTTGGCCTCGGGCGGCTGGAAGGTGAAGCTGCAGCCGCGCGAGACGACCACTGGCACCGGCTGGATGGTGGCGGCCAAAGCGGGTGAGGCCAACAAGATCGGATATTTGGCGGCCCACAGCGCCATTGTGCTGGTGTGCATTGGCGGCCTGCTGGACGGCGACCTCATCGTGCGGGCGCAGATGTGGTTCAACGGCAAGACCGTGTTCGAGGGCGGCGGTTTGATCGCCGACGTGCCGGCCGAACACCGGCTGTCGCCCGCCAACCCCACCTTCCGCGGCAACCTGTTGGTCACCGAAGGCACGCAGTCCAGCACCGCCATCCTCGCCCAGCCCACCGGTGTGCTCCTGCAAGACCTGCCGTTTTCGGTTGAACTCAAGAAGTTCATCGTCGAGTACTACTCCACCGGCATGCCCAAGCTGTTCGCCAGCGACATCGTCATCCACGACAAGGAGAGCGGCGAGAAAAAGGAAGCCCGGGTCGAGGTCAACCACCCGGTCAGCCACAAGGGCGTGCAGATCTACCAGTCCAGTTTCGACGACGGCGGTTCGCGCGTGAAGCTGCGCGCCGCGCCCATGGGGGCCGTGACGGCGCCGTTCGAGGTCGAAGGCACCATTGGCGGTTCGACTGAGCTGACCAATGGCGACCAGCGCCTGACCCTGGAGTTCACGGGCCTGCGGGTCATCAACGTCGAGAACATGAACGAGGCTGCCACGGCCTCTGGGGCCGACGTGCGCAAGGTGGATTTGCGCCATGCCGTGGAAAGCCGCCTGGGTGCGGCCAACAAGACCAACAGCAAAAAAGAACTGCGCAACATCGGCCCCAGCATCACCTACAAGCTGCGCGACGCGGCAGGGCAGGCCACCGAGTTCCAGAACTACATGCTGCCCGTGGATGTGGACGGCGCGCGCATGTTCCTGCTGGGCATGCGCCAAACCCCTGCGGAGCCCTTCCGCTACCTGCGTGTGCCGGCCGACGACCAGGACAGCCTGGACGGGTTTGTGCGCCTGCGCGCCGCCCTGACCGACCCGACCCAACGCGCCCGTGCCGTGGCCCGCTACGTGGCCCGGGCGGCCGACAGCAGCAACGCCCAGCTCACCCAGGCCCTGGCCGCTTCGGCTGGGCGCGCGCTCGAACTGTTTGCGGGTGTCGATCCGGCGCTGGCCGCGCTGAAGCCTGCCGGCCAAGCGGCGCCCCTGGGTGGGCTGCAGGCGGTGTCCCGCTTCATGGAAACCAATGTGCCCGAGGCCGAGCGCGAGCGCGCCAGCGAGGTGCTGGTGCGCATCCTCAATGGCACCCTGTTCGAGCTGTTGCAGCTCAGCCGCGAACCCGCCGGCCTCAAGCCCTTGCAGGGTGAGGCCGAGAGCACCCAGCGCTTCATGACCCAGTCGGTGTTGGCACTCAGCGACGCCTTCTTCTACCCCGCGCCCATGGTGCTGCAATTGGCCGATTTCACGCAGGTGCAGGCCAGCGTGTTCCAGGTGGCGCGTGCGCCGGGCAAGACCATTGTCTACCTGGGCTGCCTGTTGCTCATTCTGGGTGTTTTTGCCATGCTCTATGTGCGCGAGCGCCGCCTGTGGGTGTGGCTGGCGCCTGCAGGCACAGGCGCCCAAGCCACCATGGCCTTGTCCACCAACCGCAAGACCATGGACGGCGACCGCGAATTCGAGTTGCTCAAGTCCCGACTGATACAGGTATCGCCATGAACACCGCCACCCAGACATTGCACGCCAAGTCCCCCCAGGCCATGACGCTCAACGGCAGCTTCCTGTCGCGTCGCAACGCGTTGGACTGGCTGTTTGCGCTGCTGGTGCTGGCCGGCACCGCGTTCGCTTTCATGCGGTACGCCGACTTCATGGATGGCTACGAAAAAGCCATTCTGGTGGGGGCGGCGCCCTTTGCCATCTGGATGGGCTGGTTCTGGCGCCCCTTGCGCGCCCTGATGGTGGTGGTGGCGGCCTTGTCGCTGCTGGCCATTTCGCTGTACCAGACCGACGGCGGTGCACAGCTCGCTCGCGCTGACCAAGCCTTCCTGCTCAAGTACTTCATCTCCAGCCAGTCGGCCATTCTGTGGATGAGCGTGCTGTTTTTCATGAGCACCCTGTTCTACTGGGGCGGGCTGTTCAGCCGCCGCGTGGGCGACAGCTTCGAGCTGCTCGGCTCGCGCCTGGCCTGGGTCGCCGTCACCCTGGCGCTGGTGGGCACCATGGTGCGCTGGTACGAGGGCTACCTCATCGGTCCCGACGTTGGCCACATCCCGGTCAGCAACCTCTACGAGGTCTTCGTGCTGTTCTGCTGGCTGACCGCCGCCTTTTACCTGTACTACGAAGACCGCTACGACACCCGCCGCATGGGTGCCTTCGTGATGCTGGTGGTGAGCGCGGCCGTGGGCTTTTTGCTGTGGTACACGGTGGTGCGCGAAGCCCACGAGATCCAGCCGCTGGTGCCGGCGCTGCAGAGCTGGTGGATGAAGCTGCACGTGCC
>CAYUAH010000171.1:0-7608 GCA_964442375.1 uncultured Hydrogenophaga sp.
ACGGCGCCAAGAAGGACACCGGGCTCAAGCTGTTCCAGGCCGCCATCAAGCTCAACCCGAGCTCGGCCATTGCCAAGGTCGAATACGCCAACGGGATGGTCATGCTGGACGGCGACAAGAAGATGAAAGAAGCCACCCAGCTCTACGAACAGGCCGCCGCCTGCGAGCCGCTGGACGCCATGGAGCGCCTGGATGTGGACATGGCGCGCGAGGAACTGGAAGACGAGTGAGCCAGAGGCTCAGTCGTCCAGACCCCACGGCAGCATCAGCGACAGCGTGAGCAACTTCTGAAACTCGGGCTCGAAACGGTCGATGATCTGCTGTGGCTCGGGGCACAGGCCGGCGTCGGTGATGAGGCCGAACTGCACACCACCGCCATAGCTGAGGATGGACACGCCCACGCCGATGTCGCCCGAAGCCGGCACCCAGAACATGTTCTGCTCCAGTGTGGCGCCGCACAGCTTGAGCTTTTGCGCCGGGCCAGGTACGTTGGTCATCACCGCCGTGGTCTTGCGGTGAAACAGGGCCAGCAACAAATCCTGCACCGGCTTGGCCAGCGCCCCGGCCACCGACAGCACGCCATACACCAGCAGCGGCTGGGTGCTGCCTTTGAGGCCGTGCATGCGCCGACGCACCTCGTAGAGCCGCTCCACCGGATTGCTCAGCCCCAGGGGCAGCACCAACGGCACCAAGCCGAAGTGGTTGCCCAGTTGCCAGGCCTGGTCCAGCGGCCGCAGGTTGACCGGTACCATGGCGCGGATTTCCTTGCCCGCGGTGGCCTCGCCCTGATCGCGCAGGTAAGCCCCCAGCGCCCCGGCCACACAGGTCAGCAACACATCGTTGACCGAACAGCCCAAGGCCTTGCCAATGGCCTTGACGTGGTCGAGCGGCACCGGCTCGCACCAGGCCACGCGTTTGGCCGCACCGGCCACGCCCTTGAGGCCGGTGGGCGAGTCGTCGGACATGAGCACCAGCTCGGCAAGATCGCTCAGCACCTGCCCGCCCAGCCGTGCGATATCGGCAGACTGCCCCAGGGTTTCGAGCAGGCCTTCCTGCGGGCGCGACAGCAGGTCCAGCGACTTGGCCGCGCCATCGCCCGCCATGTTCAGGGCCTTCACGGTGGCCCCGGTCAGGGGCTTGAGCACATTGCCGGCCAGCCAGGTTTCGATGGCGCCCAGCGGGTCGGCCACCTCGGACGCAGCGCCTCGTTGGCGCCGTTCGGGCGGCGGCAGGCCGCCATCGAACAGGCTCATCATCACCGAGATCAGCGCAATGCCATCGCCTATGCAGTGGTGTATGCGCGCGATCATGGCCGAGCCGCCGTCGTAGCGCTCGATCAGCTCGAAGTCCCACAGCGCGCGGCCGCGCTCCAGTGGCTGGGTGGCGAGCTCGGCCACCCGCGCCTGCAACGCCTCACGTTCGCTCTGGCCGCGCCGCCGTTTGAGCTGGCCGCGCCGCACGTGCTGGTGGATGTCGAAGCTGCGGTCGCGCACCCAGGTGGCGCCGGCCGCGTCCTCCACCACCCGTTGCACGAAACGCGGGTATTTGGACAGGCGCGTCTGCAGGCGCTGGCACAGCGCATCGAAATCGACCCCGGGCTTGAACACCCACACGCCGACGATCATCATGAGGTTGGTGGGCGAGTCCATGCGCAGCCAGGCGGTGTCCACCTTGCTCATGCGCTCGCCACGCAAGCCCAGCGTGCCGGAGACGGCGCGGGCAACACTTTTTTGAAGACGGGTGGCCATCGGTGCGTTCTGGTGTGAAAGCTCTATTGTGTGCGGTGCGTGCCCCGTAAGATACCGCCCGCCACTCCCCACAAACCCGAATTCCCGGAGCCCTCCCATGTCCGACCTCAAAGCCACGTTCGACGCCGCCGTCGCCAACTCCAAGAGCCTCAGCGAACGCCCGGACAACAACACGCTGCTGCAGATCTACGCCCTGTACAAACAGGCCACCGCTGGCGACATCACCGAGAAAAAGCCCGGCTTTGGCGACATGGTGGGGCGAGCCAAGTGGGACGCCTGGAACAAGCTCAAAGGCACCAGCAACGACGCCGCCATGCAGCAGTACGTTGACCTGATCAAGTCGCTGAGCTGAAGCTTCAACACATCAGGCCACCACGCCGCGCTCGCGCAGCGCTGCGATCTGCGCGTCGGTGAGGCCGACTTCGCGCAACACGGCCTCGGTGTCCTGCCCCAAGGTGGGCGCATTGCGCCGGTGGCTGCCGGGTGAGGCGCTCAGGCGGGGCACAAAGCCGGGCACCAGCACATCGCTGCCATCGTCCATCCGCACCGACTGCAACATGCCACGTGCGGCGTAATGCGAATCGGCTGCGATGTCCGCGATGGTGTAGATTTTTCCCGATGGCACCTCGGCGGCCTCCAGCGCGCGCAAGACCTCTTCGGCCGTGAGGCGCGACGCCCAGTGGCCGATGGCCGCGTCGATTTCGGCCACCCGCGCAACACGCCCGGCGTTGTTCTGCAAATCGGGGGCGGCGCCCAGATCATCGCGCTCGATGCACGTCATCAAACGACGGAAGATGCTGTCACCGTTGCCGGCAATCAACACGTGGCTGCCATCGGCACAGGTGTAGGCATTGCTGGGGGCAATGCCGGGCAGGGCACTGCCCGCCGGGCCGCGCACGGCGCCAAAGGCACTGTATTCGGGCAGCAGGCTTTCCATGCAATTGAACACGGCCTCGAACAAAGCCACGTCCACCACCTGGCCCTGCCCTTTGGGAAACGCGTGCGAGACGGTGGCATGGCGGTGCTGCAAGGCCAGCAGAATGCCGATGACCCCATGCAGCGAAGCCAGGGTGTCGCCTATGCTCACACCCACGCGCACGGGCACACGCCCGGGTTCGCCGCT
Organism: uncultured Hydrogenophaga sp.; assembly: GCA_964442375.1. GTDB lineage: Bacteria > Pseudomonadota > Gammaproteobacteria > Burkholderiales > Burkholderiaceae_C > Hydrogenophaga. Next base: position 2,872 of record CAYUAH010000171.1, read on the forward strand.
GAGGTGGCGCAGACCGCCCATGGCCTCGGCCACCACACCAAAACCGGGTCGGTCACGGTAGGGGCCGGTCTGACCGTAGCCGCTCACGCGCAGCATGATCAGTGCCGGGTTCTGCTTCAACAGCAGCTCGGGGCCCAGCCCCCAGTCTTCCATGGCGCCGGGGCGGAAGTTCTCGATCAGCACATCGGCCTCCCGCGCGAGCTTGCGCACGATGTCCTGCGCTTCGGGCTGGCGCAAGTCCAGCGCCACCGAACGTTTGTTGCGCGACTGAACCTGCCACCAGACCGAGGTGCCGTCCTTCACCAGCCGCCAGCCGCGCAAAGGGTCGCCTCCGCCCTGCCCGTTTTTGGGCGGCGGTTCGATCTTGACCACGTCGGCACCGAAGTCGGCCAGGGTCTTGGCGGCGAAGGGGCCCGCGATCAGCTGGCCGAGTTCCACCACCTTGAGGCCTTGCAGCGGGCCAGGCTTCATGTCCGTCATGGTTTTTTCTTCTTCGCCGCAGGCTTGGTGGGCTCGGCCAGCAGTTGGTCGAGGTTCTTCACGATCTCGGCCTCGATCTTGTCCTTGAAGGCTCCGAGCAGAAAACCCAGCTGGGCATCGAGTTCAAACGCGGCCTTGTTCACACGCAACGTGCCGGTGACGCCCGAGCGTTTGAAACAGACCTCGTCCTCGACATCGCCCTCTTCGTAGGTGCATTCCATGCCGAATTCGTTTTCGGCCTGTTCGGCCCAGGCCCAGGCCACTTTGCGGGCCTTGGCCAGACCCAGGGTGTGGTCGCGGTGGATGTGCAGGTTGGGCATGGGGGTCCTCTTCAGTCAATGGGCCAGCAAGGCGGCCCGACGTTCGTCCTTGGGCAGGCGCGCCAACACGCGCACCGCATCATAAAAGCGCGGAAAGTCGCGGCCCTCGCGCTCGAACAAGGCCTCGAAGGCCGGCACCAGGTCATCGTAAGCGGCCTGGGCGGCAAACAAGGCGTTGTTGGCCTGGCTGGCCCAGGCATCGAAGCCGGCATACCCTTGCCACCCGCGTTTGAGTGCCTCGTAGCCGGCACGGAATTCGGCCATCGCCACCTGTTTGGCGGCCAGGCGCTGAGTGCGTTCTGGCAAGGCATACGCCGCCTGCAACGCCGCGCGCGTCTGACGAGCAAGGACACGAAAACGCTGGCGGCGCTCGTCGAAGCGCGCGTAATCGGCGCGAGCGGCCTCACTGGCCGTGGCCTGCCAACGGGCGCCGCCCAGGCGCTCCACCGCCGTGGCGAAGGACTCGTTGAACATGGTGTCGTCGCGCACATAGACCACCTGGTGGGCCAGTTCGTGGAAGATCAGCCGCGCCAGCTCGCCTTCGGGGTAGCCGATGAAGGTGCTCAGCAGCGGGTCGCCACCCATCCAGTTGGTCCAGCCCAGGGTGGAATAGGCGGGCACAGGGTACACACCCACCTCAAGCGTGGCCTCCTGCGCACGCACGCGCTGGGCAAAAGCACGCGCCTCGGCTTCGTCGAAGTAACCCCGGTAACCCACGCAGCCCAAGGCCAGAAAACACCACTGCTTGGGTGTGAGCGCGTCGTCGGGTGCGGCCACCACGTTCCACACGGCGGCACGGCGCTTGAGGTCGGCGTAACGGGTGTAGCTGGCGTTGTCGGGCAGGCCCAACTCGGTGACAGCGAAGCGGCGCAGGTGTTGGGCCTGCGCCAACCTGTGGCGCAAAGCCTCGCTGGTCTGGGCGTCGGCCAGCCATTCGTCCACCGGCCTGGCCGCCCGCACCATGTGCAGGTGGCCGCTGACCGACTGCCAGTAGTAGCCCGGGTCCAGCGTGGCGCTGCAGCCACCCAGCAGCAGCGCACACAGCGCGAGCCACACACGGCGCATGTCAGGCAGCTTCAACCTGCACGTGGCAGTCGTAAAAGGTCGGCGCGCGACCGATGTCGGTCAGGCGCTGGCTGGTGAGCTGGTTGACGTTGGTGCCACGCTGGCCAAACTTGCGCCACCAGATGCCCAACCCATTGACCACACCGGGGCGAGCGCGCTCGCTCACGCGGGCCGCGCAGTGGTAGTCGCCCCGTTCGTTGAACACCCGCACCTGGGCGCCATCAGCGATGCCACGTGCGGCGGCGTCCTGCGGGTGGATTTCCAGCACCGGCTCGCCTTCGATGTCGCGCAGGCTTTTGACGTTGACAAAGGTGGAGTTGAGGAAATTGCGTGCCGGCGGCGAAATCATGGCCAGCGGGTAGTCGGCGTGGGTGCCACCGGGTTCGAAGTTGGGCAGGTGGTCGGGCAAGCCGTCCAGCCCCATACGCGCCAGCGCCTCGCTGAAAAAAGTGCACTTGCCCGAGGGCGTGGGAAAGCCACCCTCGGCAAAGGGCGCGTCGGGCACCGGCAGCGACACGAAGCCCTGGGCCAGCAGGGTGTTGAAGTCCACCTCGCGGCCAAAGGCCTGGCGGCACATGGTCTCGTCGCTGTCCTGGAAGCAGGCCTCGCCAAAACCCAGGCGCTGCGCGAGGTCGCGGAAGATCTGGCTGTTGGGCCGGGCCTGCCCTTGCGGCGCGATGGCCGGGCGGTTGAGCAGCACGTCGGTGTGGCCGTAGGTGCTGTGGATGTCCCAGTGCTCCAGCTGGGTGGTGGCGGGCAGCAGGTAATCGGCGTGGTCGGCGGTGTCGGTCTGGAAGTGCTCGATCACGACGGTGAAGAGGTCATCGCGCGCAAAGCCCTGCACCACCTTGGCCGACTCGGGCGCCACCGCCACCGGGTTGCTGTTGTAGACGATCAGCGCCTCGATGCGCGGGCCGAACTCGCGCGAGGCGGGACGCAGCAGGTCGTCGCCTATGGTGCTCATGTTGACGGTGCGCGGGCGCCGCCCGGCCAGCAGGTCGGGCCGCTGCAAGGCCGCACGCTGGATGGGAAACTGGCTGGAACTGCTGAGCAACAGGCCGCCCGCGCGGTGGCGCCAGGCGCCCACCAACGCGGGCAGGCAGGCCACGGCACGCACCGCGTTGCCGCCGCCACGCACGCGCTGCATGCCGTAGTTCAGGCGGATGGCCACGGGCTCGCCACGGCGCGCGGTTTCGCCGTAGTCGCGCGCCAGTTGGCGGATCTGCGCCACCGGCACGCCACACACGGCGGCCGCGCGCTCGGGCGGCCATTCCAGCGCCCGTGTGCGCAAGGCGTCCCAGCCCTCGGTATGGCGGGCGATGTAATCGTGGTCCAGCCAGTCGTGGGTGATCAGCTCGTGCATCAGCGCCAGCGCCAGGGCCGCATCGGTGCCCGGCAGCAGGGCGATGTGCTCGTGGCACTTCTCGGCGGTTTCGGTCTTGCGCGGGTCGATACAGACCAGTCGCGCGCCCTTGCGTTTGGCGTGCTGCGCCAGGCGCCAGAAATGCAGGTTGCTGCCAATCGAGTTGCTGCCCCAGATCAGGATCAGCCGGCTCTCAGCAAAAAACTGCACCTTCATGCCCACCTTGCCGCCGTAAGTGTGGGTGAGCGCCTCGGCCCCGGCACTGGCGCAGATGGTGCGGTCCAGCAGCGAAGCGCCCAGGCGATGAAAAAAACGCGCCGCCATGCCGTCGCCCTGCACCAGGCCCATGGTGCCGGCGTAGCTGTAGGGCAGGATGGCCTCGGGGTTCTTGCTGGCGATGATCTGCAACCGGGTGGCAATGGCGTTGAGCGCCTCGTCCCAGCCCACGCGCTCGAACCGCCCGCTGCCCTTGGGCCCCACACGCTTCATCGGGTGCAGCAGGCGTTCGGGGTGGTAGCTGCGTTCGGTGTACTTGGACACCTTGGCGCACAGCACCCCGTCGGTCATGGCGTGCTGCGGGTTGCCCGCGACCTTGACCGCCACACCGTTCTCCACCGTGGTGAGCAAGGCGCAGGTGTCGGGACAGTCGTGCGGGCAGGCGCCACGCACCACCACCGGGGCGGCAGGGGACAGTGAGGTACTCATGCGCCACATTGTGCCGTGGGGACATAGGTAACGCCACGGCTGCGCCCAGGGCCCGACACTGCTACGATGTTTCTTTACACCTCAACGACCTTGAGCCCATGAAACTCATCGACAGCATCGTGACCCAGGCCGCCGGCATTGCCGCCGTGCGACGCGAAATCCACGCCCACCCCGAACTGTGTTTTCAGGAAGTGCGCACCGCCGACCTGGTGGCCGCCAAGCTGACCGAATGGGGCATCCCCATCCATCGGGGCCTGGGCACCACAGGTGTGGTGGGCATCGTCAAAGGACGTGACGGAGGCGCCTGTGGCCGCGCCGTGGGCTTGCGCGCCGACATGGACGCTCTGCCCATGCAGGAGTTCAACACCTTCGCACACGCCAGCAAGCATGCCGGCAAGATGCACGCTTGTGGCCACGACGGCCACACCGCCATGCTGCTGGCAGCCGCCCAACACTTTGCCAAACACCGCGACTTCGACGGCACCGTCTACCTGATCTTCCAGCCAGCGGAAGAAGGCGGCGGCGGCGCGCGCGAGATGATCAAGGAAGGCCTGTTCGAGCAGTTCCCCATGCAAGCCGTTTTTGGCATGCACAACTGGCCTGGCGCGGCCGTGGGCACGTTTGCAGTGAGCCCCGGCCCGGTCATGGCGTCCAGCAACGAATTCAAGATCACCATCCGCGGCAAAGGCAGCCACGCCGCCCTGCCCCACAACGGCATCGACCCGGTGCCGGTGGCCTGCCAGATGGTGCAGGCCTTCCAGACCATCATCACGCGCAACAAGCGGCCGCTGGACACCGGCGTGA
>CAYUAH010000172.1:0-7565 GCA_964442375.1 uncultured Hydrogenophaga sp.
ATCTTGAAACCGGACTTCCACTTTTAATTGGTACGTCTACAGGGGGCAGGTCATGGTTTCCGTCCACTGCGAGAGCTTACGGAAGGCTTGGCGCTTGCCAGCGACGAACAGTTCGGTGGTTGTGGTCTCTTGTGGCTGCCCCTTGCGAGTCCAAGCCTTCGGCTTGACCTTGACGGTGCGGCTGCCGATGGACTCCAGCCCCGTGCTACGCAACAGGCCGGTTGGGAAATAGGAGCGAGCAATGAAGCTGGGATTCATCATCAACCGGGCCACGGCGAAGTCTCCCGGACAGGCGTCGGCAGACAGTTCGTCGAGCGCCTTCGCAGCGCTGCGGAATTGGGGCACCAACTGTTCCCGCGCCTGCGCGAAGGTGTAGACCTCAGCCTTGCCGGGCATGCGCCTCGGACCGACAATGTCATGGGTCAACAGTTCGCCACGACCGATCAAAAAATTGGTTTGGCTCATGCGTCAGCCTTTCTCCTGAGCGCGGTCTTTCGTGCCGCAGGCGTATCGTTGGTGTATTTGCGGATCGTGTCCCGGCTCACGCCCGTGATGTCGGAGACGGCGTGTTGGGACAGGCGGGTCTGCTTGGCCAGCATCACTGCCAGGTCGATGCGCCCCTGCCTGTCGAGAGCCAAAGCGCGAGCCTTCATGAAGTCCTCAACCAGATCGGCGTCGGTGGTCGTACCCAGGGCCACGGCGCGCCGGAAACGCTGCACATCGCGCTCGATGTCGCTGAACGAGTGCCCGGCGAATGCAAACACCAGGATGTCGATCCAACGGGCAAAAAGGGCGTAGTCCGGCCCCAGAAAACGCTTGATAGCTTCCTTGACGGCCTGCCCATCGGGCGTCTTGAACTGGACCACCAGGTCGAAGCGGCGCCACAGCGCTGGATCGATCAGTTCTGGGTGGTTGGTGGCCGCCAGCAACACGCTGCTGGCGGGCCATTCGTCGACTTCCTGCAGGATCACCGTGACCAGGCGCTTGAGTTCGCCCACGTCGCTGTCATCACTGCGCCGCTTGGCGATGGCATCGATCTCGTCCAGCAGCAGCACGCAGGGATCGCGCTTGGCGAAGTCGATGGCCGCCCGCAGGTTGGCGCCGCTCTTGCCGAGCAGGCTACTCATCACGGCGGTCAGGTCGAGCACGTACAGCGGCACCTTCAACTGCGCGGCGAGCCAGCGTGCCGTAAGCGTCTTGCCAACCCCGGGCGGTCCCACAAAGATGGCGGAGCGGGTCGGCGTCAGCCCCATGGCCCGCAGCCGTTCACTCTGTCGGCGCTCGGCGATGAGTTGCCCCAAGACATCCTCGACATCGCTGGACAGCAGCGGCGCGTCTTTCGTCGGCTCGTCTTTGAACACCTTCAGGAGCGAGAGGCGGGATTCGTCATCGACCGGCAGGGCTTGGGTCGCCGACGGCGGAGGCGACAGCTTGCGCATGGGAGAGACGCTGCGTACCGGCTTCGACTTCAGGAACAGTTCGAGTTGCTCGGCCAGGTCGGGCGCCGTCCCACGGTACTTGCGGATCAGTCGCGCCGCGAACAGGCGCACGTCTTCTGTCTGCTCGGCCAGAGCCAAGCGAACCATCTGGGCTAAATCTGACTGCTCTTCTTTCATTTCGCCCATCAATTAATTAATTTGTTGATTTATATGAATAAAAACAAAAACATTCCCGGACTAGGTTCATTATCTCACAAGTCAGAGTGAAGTTGACAAACGAAACCAATGCCAGTGGCGGTGACAGTCTGGTCGTCGACCGATGTCCGGGTCGTGCGACCTTGATACAACGTCCCGGCGTCCCGCCGTCGGGCTCTGCGAGCTGCGCCCCGCGCCCCGTGCCGGGTCGCGGCCATTCGGCTGCGATCCCTGACGTCTCCGCGGCGTGGCCGCTGCGCGCTCCGCTTGCCGGGGCTGTTGTGGTGTGCGGGGGTGGCGGTCTTGCTGTGCCCTTTCAACCTACCACGCCGTTCTCGCCGTCAAGGGCTGCGCGTGCCTTGCACGCTGGCGTCCTGGCGGCCGTCTCTGGCTTCGCCTCCGACCCCTGACCGTTTGCGCTGCGGCGTGGGTGGCCGGTTCCGGGCAATCCCGCCCGATTTCGAACCGGAGCCGATCATGTCGCAGCTGTCTTCCCTGCCGTTCACTTCTTTCACCGATTCCTCCCTGCTCGTTCGCGACGTCGCGGGCAGCTACCGTCCGGCCGAGCCGGCTGAGGTGTTGCAGGCCGCGCTGCGGGTGCTGGCGGGCCAGTTGCGCGGCACCGAGATGCTGTCTTCGCCGCAGGCCGTGCGCGACTTCCTGCGCATCAAGCTGGGCACGTTGGAGCACGAGGTGTTCGCGGTGATCCACCTGGACGCCCAACACCGGGTCATCGAGTACGTGGAGATGTTCCGCGGCACCGTAACCCAGACATCGGTCTATCCGCGCGAGGTGGTCAAGGAGGCCATGGAACACAACACAGCGGCCATCGTCCTGGTACACAACCATCCGTCGGGTGTGGCCGAGCCCTCGCGGGCTGATGAGCATCTGACCCAGACCCTCAAGAGCGCGCTGTCGCTGGTGGACGTGCGGGTCATCGATCACCTGATCGTGGCCGGGCCGACGATCCTGTCCTTTGCTGAACGCGGGCTGATCTGAGCCCGCGCAACCGGGGGCCACAACGGCTCCCGGTTTTTCGTTTCCCGCGCAACAGCGTGCCACCGCACAGTGGCACGAGCACTACATGGCTTCGAAGCCGGAGTCGGTGGGGCTTCTTCCGTAAACCCCGCACGGGCTTCCGCATTGAGCCAGCTACGCTGGAGAACGCCTGGCTGGGTTGAAGACGCGATGTATCCGAACGAGGATCGAACGCTATTTCCGTCCTCCCACTTTGACGTGGGGTTTCGGAGCGAATGCGCGTCATCAACCCATCTCCCCATCCCATGAACCACCAAGGCATAAGCGAAATCTCCTTTGAAGAAACCTACAGCGTGCCGCCCGAGCAGACGGCCCGGGCGCTGTTCTCCCGGCTCCCGCATGGGAGTGACTACGCACAGCGGCTGATCGAATGCCTGGCGACCGGGTATCTGGTCGCCGTCGTCGAGTCCATTTGCATCCGCGAGATGCAGCGGCACGTGGATGCTGTCTCGGAAGTCGTGGTGGGCCGGACGATCGAGCTGGAGCACAAGGGGCCGATCCCGCCGGGGTCAACCCTGAAGCTGCAAGGATGGGTCGAACGGCTGGGGGAGCGAAGCGCGAAGTTCTGCGTTCGGGCATCCGACGACCACGAGGTGGTCTGCGAAGGCTCCGTCATTCTGGTGGTGGCTCCACGAGCGCCGATGGAGTCCCGCATTGCCATGAAAGTCGTAGCGCTCACGACAAAATCAGACGGTGACATGGTTGACAGCGCTCCCGGCTGGTGTGCTCCGCCTGAGTCGCTCCGTCGCCAGGAATCGCAGGCTTCCTGAACGCGCTCCGCCCAATCGAAGCATCTGGGCAGTGGGGGCTGGCTTGCTGTTGCACCCAGCGTGCCACGCCGTTCTCGCCGTCAAGGTCGGCGCGCACCTGCGCTGGCGGCCTCGGCGGCTGTCCTCGAACCTTGACCGCTGCGCTGCGCCGTGACCTGGAGGCTGCGGGCAATCCCGCCCGGCATTTCTCCTGGAGTTCACCATGAACACACTCATTCCCGACGAGCAGCGCGTGCTGCTGCTGGCCAATGGCCGCGAATCGTTGCAGAACCCTGACTTCGACCCGGCACCCGTGGTCAAGCTGTTCACACCCGACGTCAACGCCACCTGGCTGTTGACCGACATCGATCCGGACGACCATGACCATGCTTTCGGTCTGTGCGACCTGGGTCTGGGTGCGCCCAAGCTGGGCTGGGTCAGTCTTCAGGAGCTGATGGCGGTGCGTGGTCGGCTCGGGTTGCCGGTCGAGCGCGACTTGCACTTTCGCGCCGAAAAGCGCCTGAGCGGCTACGTGCGGGACGCGCGGCTGGCCGGGCACATCGTCGTCTGAGCAGCCACCAGGGCGTCAGAGACGCCCTGGTTTTCAGGGTTTCAGCAGATCCGGCAGGCAATCGGCAAACGCCGGCTGGATCTTGCTCATCGGCTTGGCGATGGCCTCATCGCCGGTGAGGATGGCCATGGTCATGCCGGTCATGGTGCTCAGGCCGTTCGAGTTGCGCAGCGCTTGCAAGGCCAGGTGCATAGGGAAGCCGTCGGCGCTGCGCCGCAGCGGATGGATGCCACCGTGCACGAACGAATTCATGGCGGTCCAGGACACGTCCTTGAACTGTGCCAGCATCCCGTGGGCCGCAGCCGGCACGCCCTGCCCGCTTGCCGATCTGATCGATCATCTCCTTTGCGCTGGGCAGGTTCTTGGCGGCCTGTTCGGCTTCGAGCGTGAGCGGGGCCGACAGCTTCTCGATGGCGGCATCGCTGGCCGCATAGATGAGCCACATCGAGCGGGTCAAGGCTTCGAACTGCAGCCGCATCAAGCTGACCGCCGAGGTCGGTAATCCCAGCGCCATCAAGGCACGCAAGGCGGTCCCGTGCTCCATGGCCACAAGGCACATGCCCAGAGCGACCTCGCCACGGGCTGATCCGTCGAACTCGGCCTCGTCGAGCAGTTCGCTCAGCCCTTCGTGCAAGGCATCCGAGCGCAGCAGCATCTGCTTCAGGGGATCGGGGTGGTTCTGGTCCTTCTCAGTCATGTCGTCATCGTAGACCGCTCTATGCAACCGGGCGTCCGACCCAGCCAGTCTGACCGTCCGCGCTGTCGTGCTGCCCGGTGACGTCAAGGCCTGCGCAGGCTCGGCGCCATCCGCAACAAAGGTCCGATGGCACCGTCATCCCTCATCTCACGTCCATCACCACTTCCACGACAGTTGCGCTAAACGTGCAACTTTCCAGCCGTTTCGCACCGCATCCGCCAGTGCCATGCTCTGAAATTCCGCTGTCATATGACCTGATTCACGTCGTGGCACCGCCCATCTTCAGCGAGATAAAGCGCGACGGCTGCTCAGAAAACAACAAAATAGAGTTGATCCAGCGCCAGGACGCACAGCCCGGTCAAGGCCTGCGCGGACCCCAGGGAATGGCGGGCAAACACCTGGCTATTCCCACTTTGTGATCAGCACCGCGGGCGCTAGAGTTGGGCCCAACTTGCGCCCATCGCTGCCATGCGTCCACCCTTTGCCCCGTCCCGCCTGCTGACCCTGTGCCTGATCGCGGCCACCGGTGGCTGCGCGGGCGTGGACCTGACGCCCATGCCCGCGCCAACGGCCCAGGTACAGCCCCAGCGCCCACTGCCCGCCTGGGACGTCCTGGCCACCGAACTGGCCGAGCGCATCGTCAACCGACTGAGCGAGATGCCGGCTCCCGCAAGCGACAGCGCCTCGGCCAAGCCCGCCACGCTGGCCACCACCCCCTTCCATCTCAGCGCACCGGCTGGCTCGGCTTTTGACAAGGCGTTGTTGACCCTGTTCAGCCAACGTCTTCTCAGCTTGGGCCTGGGCCTGGACGGTGCGTCCGGCGCGGGCCAAATCGACTTGAGCACGCAACTGATCGAACGCCCGCAGCGCCCGCCGCTGCTGCTGGTGAGCACACAGGTGCGCGCCCACGGGCGCCTGCTGACCAGCACCGCCGAGTTGTACGCGCTGGATGCCCCCGAGCTGCCCTTGTTCGTCGCACCCACACCGGCACCGCCCGTGGTGGTCAAGACCTGGCGGATGGCACCACCATGAAACGCCGCACCTGCCTGTCCGGCGCGATGGGTTCGCTGCTGTTGGCAGCGGCTTGCAGCACGCCCCCCGTGGGCGACGCCCTCATCCAGCTCAACCACCAGGCGGCCGACGCCTTGCTGCAAGGCGTGTCGCTCGACCCACGCCAGCCCGTGCTGATCGCCACACTGGTGGACCTGGACGACCTGGAGCGCTCCTCGCGCTGGGGGCGGCTCGCATCCGAACACCTGGCGGCTCGCCTGGCCAACCGGGGCGTGCGCGTCAAAGAGCTCAAGCTGCGCAACCAGATCTTCATGGCCCAGGCCAGCGGGGCCCTGCTGCTCTCGCGCGAGGTGACCGAACTTTCGCTCGAACACGATGCCCAGGCCGTGGTGGTAGGCACTTACACGGTGGCAGGCGACACGGTCTACGTCAGCATCAAGCTGATCCGCCCTGAGGGCAACACGGTGGTTTCTGCCCACGACTACAGCTTCGCCCTGAGCGAACGCAACCGGCCCCTGATGCGCTGAGAACCAGCGCCGGCAAATAGGCAACCTATTTGCACATCAATTGCTGCAACGCAGCAAGCACCCCTCCCCTCACAAAGCAAAGCGTCGGCGAAAATTCTCTAGGGAAATCCATGAGAAAAATGTCAAAAGAACGCCTTGCGGTGTGCCGGTGAACGCCATTTAATAAGCCGCATGTTGTCATATTGCGCCCAGGAAGTCTCCTGAGGCGGAACCAGGAGACATGCGGGTGACAAGCAACAGCACGGACGAGCGCCCCCGGGTGCTCGAATGCCGCGAGGTGGAGCGGCGCTTCGGCGGCCTGGTGGCCGTGACCGGCGTCAACATGCACATCCAGCGCGGCGAGATTTTTGGCCTGGTGGGACCCAACGGCAGCGGCAAGACCACCATGACCAACGCCATCACCGGCTTCTTCCCGCCGCAAAAGGGGCAGATCCTGCTCAACGGCGAGGACATCACCGGCCTGGCGCCCCACAAGGTGGCGCGCCGGGGCGTGGCCCGCACCTTCCAGAACCTGGCGCTGTTCAACGGCATGACGGTGTTGGACAACATCCTGCTGGGCCGCCACGTGCACATGAAGCCCAGCGTGTTTCGCACCGCGCTCTACCCCTGGCTGGCCCGCCCCGAGGAAATCGCCCACCGCGAGGTGGTGGAAGAAGTGATCGACTTCATGCAGCTGGAGAACGTGCGCGACGAGCCGGTGGACGCCATCCCGCTGGGGCTGAAAAAACGGGTGGAGCTGGCGCGCGCCCTGGTGGCCGAACCCAGCTTTCTGGTGCTCGACGAGCCCATGGCGGGCATGAACCAGGAAGAGAAGGAGTACATGGCCCGCTTCATCCTCGACGCACGCGAGGAGCGCGGCGTGACGGTGATGCTGATCGAGCACCACATGGACATCATCACCGGCATCTGCGACCGCATGATGGTGCTGAGCTATGGCGAGGTCATCGACACGGGCATTCCCAAGGACGTGATCGCCGACCCACGCGTCATCAAGGCTTACCTGGGAGGCGCCCATGCCGTCCAGTGACCGCACCAGCAGCACCTGGGACCTGAACCCGCGCACCACGCTGCCGCGCCTGCTGGCGGCCAACGCCCGCGTGTTGCCGCAAGGTGTGGCCTTCCGCGAAAAAGACCGGGGGATCTGGCAGGAGACGAGCTGGCAACAGGCCTTTGAGAAAACCCTGCGCTGCGCCGCCGGCCTGCAGGCGCTGGGCCTGGCCAAGGGCCAGGCAGTGCTGATCCTGGGCGACAACCGGCCCCACCTCTACCTGGGCATGCTGGCCGTGGGCATGCTGGGCGGCTACGCCACGCCGGTCTACCCCGACGCCACGCCCGAGG
>CAYUAH010000173.1:0-7487 GCA_964442375.1 uncultured Hydrogenophaga sp.
CTTCCTTGAAGCCGAAGATGGCGGCCATCTTGAACGCCAGTTCGTTCGAGTCCACATCGTGGTACGAACCGAAGTGCAGCGTGACCTTGACGTCCACCACGGGGTAGCCAGCCAACACACCGGTGGTCAGGGCTTCGATGACGCCCTTTTCCACTGCGGGGATGAATTCGCGCGGCACCACACCGCCCTTGATGGCGTCGACGAACTCGAAGCCCTTGCCAGCTTCCTGCGGCTCGATCTTGAGCACGACGTGACCGTACTGGCCCTTACCACCGGACTGGCGCACGAACTTGCCTTCGGCGGCTTCGACGGTGCCACGGATGGTTTCGCGGTAGGCCACTTGAGGCTTGCCCACGTTGGCTTCCACGCCGAATTCGCGCTTCATGCGGTCGACGATGATTTCCAGGTGCAGCTCGCCCATGCCGGCGATGATGGTCTGACCCGATTCTTCGTCGGTGCGCACGCGGAAGGACGGATCTTCGGCGGCCAGACGGCTCAGCGCGATGCCCATCTTTTCCTGGTCGGCCTTGGTCTTGGGCTCGACGGCCTGTGCGATCACGGGCTCGGGGAACACCATGCGCTCCAGGGTGATGATGGCCGCCGGGTCGCACAGGGTTTCACCCGTGGTGACGTCCTTCAGGCCCACGCAGGCAGCGATGTCGCCGGCGCGAATTTCTTCGACTTCCTGGCGGTTGTTGGCGTGCATCTGCACGATACGGCCGATGCGTTCCTTCTTGCCCTTGACGGCGTTGTAGACGGTGTCGCCCTTCTTGAGCACGCCCGAATACACACGCACGAAGGTGAGCTGGCCCACGAAGGGGTCGGTCATCAGCTTGAACGCCAGGGCGGACAGCTTCTCTTCGTCGTCGGCCTTGCGCGAGGTCGGCTCTTCGGCTTCGGTCGTGCCGGCCACGGGCGGGATGTCCACGGGCGAAGGCAGCAGTTCGATGACGGCGTCCAGCATGCGCTGCACGCCCTTGTTCTTGAAGGCGGTGCCGCACAGCATGGGCTGGATTTCGCAAGCCAGGGTGCGCTGACGCAGACCGGCCGTGATTTCGGCTTCGGTCAGGTCACCTTCTTCCAGGTACTTGTTCATCAGCTCTTCGGAGGCCTCGGCAGCCGCTTCGACCATCTTCTCGCGCCATTCCTTGGCCTGCTCCAGCAGGTTGGCAGGGATGTCTTCGAAGGTGAACTTCATGCCCTGGGACGCTTCGTCCCAGATGATGGCCTTCATCTTGCGCAGATCGACCACGCCGACGAAGTTGTCTTCGGCGCCGATGGGGATCACGATGGCCACGGGGTTGGCCTTCAGGCGCAGCTTCATCTGGTCGTAGACCTTGAAGAAGTTGGCACCGGTGCGGTCCATCTTGTTCACGAAGGCCAGACGCGGCACCTTGTACTTGTTGGCCTGGCGCCAGACGGTTTCCGACTGGGGCTGCACGCCACCCACGGCGCAGTACACCATGCAGGCACCGTCCAGCACGCGCATGGAACGCTCCACCTCGATGGTGAAGTCCACGTGGCCGGGGGTGTCGATGATGTTGAAGCGGTGCTCTTCGAACGAGCGGTCCATGCCCTTCCAGAAGCAGGTGGTGGCAGCAGACGTGATGGTGATGCCGCGCTCTTGTTCCTGCTCCATCCAGTCCATGGTGGCCGCGCCGTCGTGCACTTCACCGATCTTGTGGTTCACACCGGTGTAGAACAGGATGCGCTCGGTGGTGGTGGTTTTACCGGCGTCGATGTGGGCGGAAATACCGATGTTGCGGTACCGCTCCAGGGGCGTAGTGCGTGCCATGACAATTCTCCAATGATGATGTACTAAAGCCCGCTACCCCTACGGGGGTTGCGGGCTCGCTTCTGAGAGGCTAGCGGGTAAAGATGAAACCCGCGTGAATCAGAAGCGGAAGTGGCTGAACGCCTTGTTGGCTTCGGCCATGCGGTGCACTTCGTCACGCTTCTTCATGGCGCCGCCACGGCCTTCGTTGGCCTCGATCAGCTCGTTGGCCAGGCGCAGGGCCATGGACTTTTCACCGCGCTTGCGGGCGGCTTCCTTGATCCAGCGCATGGACAGGGCCAGGCGACGGACGGGGCGCACTTCAACGGGCACCTGGTAGTTGGCACCACCCACACGGCGGGACTTGACTTCCACCATGGGCTTGACGTTGTTGATGGCGGTGGTGAAGGCTTCCAGCGGGTCTTTGCCGGTTTTCTTCTCGATCTGCTCCAGGGCACCGTAGATGATGCGCTCGGCGACGGCCTTCTTGCCGCCTTCCATGATCACGTTCATGAACTTGGAGAGCTCGACGTTGCCGAACTTGGGATCCGGCAGGATTTCACGTTTAGGGACTTCGCGACGACGTGGCATTTTTACACCTCAAATTTGCTTCAGTTGGCGTCTTTTCAGACACCGCGAAAACCCAGCCAGGTTTTCACTTACTCGACCCGACGCCGACATGGCGCTTTGGGGTCACTACGTTCAACACGGCTTGCCGGCCGGCCGAACACCGAACAACAAGTCGAATTACTTCGCCTTGGGACGCTTGGCACCGTACTTGGAGCGCGACTGCTTGCGGTCTTTCACGCCTTGCAGGTCCAGCGAGCCACGAACGATGTGGTAACGCACACCAGGCAAGTCCTTCACACGACCGCCGCGCACCAGCACGACGCTGTGTTCCTGCAGGTTGTGGCCTTCACCGCCGATGTAGGAGATGACCTCAAAACCGTTGGTCAGGCGCACCTTGGCAACCTTACGCAGAGCGGAGTTGGGCTTCTTGGGGGTCGTGGTGTACACACGGGTGCACACGCCACGACGCTGAGGAGAGTTTTCCATGGCCGGGCTCTTGGATTTGGTCTTTTCGACCTCCCGGCCGTGGCGCACGAGTTGGTTGATGGTTGGCATTGGAAACGTCCCTAAACGTTTGAAAAAAGCGAAAACGAAAAGCCCTTCGAAAATTTTCGAAAAGCCCGCTAATGTAGCACGGGGGTGACGACAGCGCAAGCCATGGGCGACAACGGCCTGCGCCAGCCGGTCTTTACCTTCCGCGTTATTTGATCCAGAGCCGGATGGCGTCCCAGGCCCGACCCAGGATGCCGGCCTCTTCGACCGTCTCCAGCACGGTCAACGGCACTTCGGTCACGGCCACACCGCCGCCGGTGCTGACCTTGAGCGAACCCAGCTTCTGGCCTTTTTGCAACGGCGCCACCAGTGGATCGGGGCGCAGCACCTCGGTCTTGAGCTTGGCGCCCTCGCCGGCCGGCACACTCACCACAATGCCTTCGGGCACGCCCAAGCCCACCGTGGGCGCCTTGCCTTTCCAGACCGCCGGCGTCACCGCCGCCTGGCCGGGCGCAAACAGGCGCACCGCCTCGTAGGCCGAGAAGCCCCAGTTCAGCAGCTTCTGGCTCTCGGCGGCACGGGCGTTTTCACTGGCCGCACCCAGCACGACGCTGATCAGGCGGCGCTGGCCGGCCGCGCCCTCACCCAGCGCGGGGAAGCTGCGGCGGGCCGTGGCCACCAGGCAGTAGCCGGCCGCATTGGTGTGGCCGGTTTTCAGGCCGTCCACGCTGGGGTCGCGAAACAGCAGCAGGTTGCGGTTGGTGTCGTTGGCGGCCGGCGTGCCCGCGTAGCGGTAGCGCTGGATCGCGTAATACGGCACGTAGTCCGGGAAGTCGCGCATCAGCCGCGTGGACAGGGTGGCCAGGTCGCGCGCCGTGGTGGTGTGTCCGGCTTCGGTCAGGCCTTCCGGATTCTTGTAGCTGGTGTTGGTCATGCCCAGGGCCTTGGCCTGCTCGTTCATGAGCTGCACAAAACGCTCGACCGAACCGGCCACGCCTTCGGCCAGGGCCACGGTGGCGTCGTTGCCCGACTGCACGATCATGCCTTTGAGCAGGTCTTCCACCGGCACCATCATCTTGGGGTCGATGAACATGCGCGAGCCGGGCATCTTCCAGGCACGTTCGCTGACGCCAAAGGTCTGGGTCAGACTGATCTTCTTGGCCTTGAGGGCGTCGAACACCAGGTAGGCGGTCATGAGCTTGGTGAGCGACGCCGGCTCCACGGGCACATCGGCGTCCTTGGCGGCCAGCACTTGCTGGCTGGTCACATCCAGCAGCAGGTAGGCGCGCGCGGCCACTTCGGGCGGCGTCAGGGCCTGGGCGCTGGCGCCCAGTGTGGCCAGGCCCAGGCCCAGCGAGAACGTGGCCAGGCGAACGGTGCGCCACGAAGCAGCGACCGACGAATCAGAAAAACGCAACACAGGGAATCCTCAGAAATCAGAAAAGGCCAGCGAGCGTCCCGCTCAAGCCCGCAGGTGGCGCACCACCAGCGAACGCAGCAGGGGCAGCTGACCATGGAAGAAGTGGCCGCCACCGGGCACCACCGTCACCGGCAGCACCTGGGGCCGGGCCCAGTCCATCACCGAGGCCAGCGGCACGGTGTCGTCGGCCTCGCCATGAACGACCAGGGTGCGCTCATGAAGTTCCGCCGCGATGGGCAACACATTGAAACGGCTGGCCGCCGTGCCGATGAGCGCGATCTTGTGGATGTCGCGCTGCGGCGCCAGCGCCGCCACGGCATGCGAAGTGACAAAAGCGCCGAAGGAGAAACCAGCCAGGCACAGCGGGCCTTGTGGGGCCAGTTGCGCCACCAGCTGCAGCAGGTCTTGCGCCTCGCCCCGACCTTCATCGTGGGCGCCGGCGCTCTGGCCCACGCCGCGAAAATTGAAGCGCAGTGTGGTCCAGCCACATTGGACAAAGGCCCGCGCCAAGGTCTGCACCACCTTGTTGTCCATGGTGCCGCCAAACAGCGGGTGCGGGTGGGCGATGACGGCCACCCCACGCGCCTCGGGCGCCACATCGCGCGCCACTTCGATGGCGCCGACCGCGCCGGGAATCACCAACTTTTCGGTCTGGGCGTTCATCGGCCGACGTCGTGGGGCGTGCGCAGCCGCTCGACGACCACGCCGTCGCGCAGGTGGGAACTCACGATCTCGTCGATGTCGGCCTCGTCCACGAAGGTGTACCAGGTGGCTTCGGGGTAAACCACGGCGATGGGGCCACCGGCGCAGCGGTCCAGGCAGCCGGCCTTGTTGACCCGGACCTTGCCGGGACCGGCCAGACCCAGCGCCTTGACCTGCGCCTTGCAGCGGTCAAAGGCTTTCTGAGCGTTGTGGTCGGCGCAGCAGGCTTCGCCATTGCTACGCTGGTTCAGGCAGAAAAAGATGTGGCGCTGGTAATAAGAACCAACAGCAGCAGATGGGGCTTCAGACATGACGGCATTTTAGTGAGACCGCTCACGGCGCGAGGACAGGGCCACGCCATAGGCCAGGGCCAAGTAGGGCCAGAGCCAGCCCAGCCACTGGCTCAGGCCGTGGAAGTGGCTGTAACGGCTTTGTTCCCAGAGCCGCAGCGACTGGTCCAGGTAGGGGCTGTCCGGCGCCTGGTTGAGCAAGCCCAGCGAAAAGGCCAGCGCCAGCAACATCAGCACCGCACAGGTGCGCCTGGGCAGGCCCAGACACACCAGCGCCAACACGGCTGCGGCCAGGCCACCCGCCACCACCGGCGGCGCCAGCCAGGCCCAGGCGTGCGCCGGGCCGTAGGTGAGCCCGGCCGACACGCCGCCGACGCCAAACGCCCCCAGGCAGAAAAATGCCCAGTACCAGAAACGCTGCCG
Source organism: uncultured Hydrogenophaga sp. (assembly GCA_964442375.1). Taxonomy (GTDB): domain Bacteria; phylum Pseudomonadota; class Gammaproteobacteria; order Burkholderiales; family Burkholderiaceae_C; genus Hydrogenophaga. The sequence continues at coordinate 5,672 of CAYUAH010000173.1, forward strand.
CAGCGTGGCCAGGACGGCGTAGCCCAGCAGGCAGGGCGCGAGCAGGCTGAAGGCCACACACACCGCCACGCCCAAGGCGCTCAGCTCGTTGAGTGTTGGCGGTTCGGCGGGCAGCCAGGCGGCAAACGGCGTGTCCGCCAGTGCTTCGGCCAGCCAGACTTCGGCGCGTTGCCAGGCCTGGCCCAGGCCAAAGGGCAGGGACGAGGGGTACAGCAAGGCGAGCGGCCACAAAGCCAGCAAGACCATGGCACCGCGCGAGTCCTGCACAAACACGCGTTGCCGAAAATCGCTCCAGCGGGCAATCGCGCCCAGACGGCCCAAGGCCAGTGCCAGCGCTGCGCCCCCAAGGGCGCCTGCGGCGTTGAGCAGCCAGTCCACGTTGGACGGCACCCGCTGCGGCAGGTAGCTCTGCGCGGACTCCAGTCCCAGCGACAGCAAGGCCGGCAACAGCGCGCCTGCCGCCCAGGCCCAGCCGCGCAGGCCACGCCGCCACGCCGCCCAGGTGATCAAAAATCCCAGCGGCATGTAGCCCGCCAGGTTGGCCAGCACGTCCTTGAGCGTCCAGTAGCGCGGCCAGGGCGCCCACAGGTAGCCCCAGGGCGACACGCCTTGGTCGCGCCAACTGTGGAAGGGGTAGAGGCTGGCGTACACCACCAAGGCCACGTACCACAGGGCCAGCAGCAGCGCGAAGCTGTGCTGACCGTCGTGGCGGTCGTTCGGCATGTCGCTCAGAAGGGTTTGACCACCACCAGCACCACGGCGGCCACCAGCATCAGCACCGGCGCCTCGTTGAACCAGCGGTACCAGACGTGGCTGTGGCGATCCTCGCCGGACATCAGGCGCTTGAGCATGCGCGCGCACAGGTGGTGGTAACCCACCACCAGCAGCACGACCAGCAGCTTGGCGTGCATCCAACCATTGCCCGGCCCCCGGCCGATGCCATAACCCAGCCACAACCACAGGCCCAAGCCCAGCGCCGGCACCGCCAGCAGGGTGGAAAACCGCAGCAGCTTGCGCGCCATGACGAGCAGGCGTTCCCGCTCGGCCACGCTCTCGGGCGGCACCATGGCCAGGTTGACGAAGATGCGCGGCAGATAAAACAGGCCAGCAAACCAACTGGCCACGAACACGATGTGAAAGGATTTGACCCAAAGCATCGGGGCAGTGTAGCCAAGCGGTGGCGGGCGATCTACCATGGCGCCTCGATCAGGGAGAGAACATGAAAAACGCCATCCGGCTGGCAGGGCTCGGCCTGACGCTGGTCCTGTGCGGCGCACATGCCAGCCAAGTCAAGAGCGACGACAAGCCGCGCCAGCGCGCCGGCAGCGTGAAATTCCTGCCGGGCTCGCAGGAAAGCGACGCTGCCCGCGCCAAACGCCTCAAGCGCGAATGCCGGGGCCGGCCCAACGCCGGCGCCTGCCTGGGCCACGCCAGCTGAAATCCGGCGCGCGGGGACACAAAAAATATCAAGCCCCGAAATGGGGCGTGGTCGCTACCATTGCGGCCATGCAAGCTGCCACCCATCCTGCCCTGGCGCCGCTCGTCGAGTCGGTGCTGTCTGCCTTGGCCAGCCGCACGCCCCTGAGCGTGCGTGGTGGCAACACCAAAGCCTTCCGTAGCCCGGCCGCGCCCAGTGGGGCCACCGTGCTGGACACCCGCGACCTCAGCGGCGTAGTGGCCTACGAACCCACCGAGCTGGTCATCACCGCGCTGGCCGGCACGCCGCTGGCCGAGATCGAAGCCCTGCTGGCCCAGCACGGCCAGTGCCTGCCCTTCGAGCCGCCCCACTTCGGCCCCGGCGCCACCGTGGGCGGCA
>CAYUAH010000174.1:0-7471 GCA_964442375.1 uncultured Hydrogenophaga sp.
CGAAGCGCCCAGGCGATGAAAAAAACGCCCCGCCATGCCGACGCCCAGCACCAGGCCCATGGTGCCGTCGTATCTGAAGGGCAGGATGGCTTCGGGGTGCTTGCTGGCGATGATCTGCAGCCGGGTGGCGATGGCGTTGAGCGCCTCATCCCAGCCCACGCGCTCGAAGCGTCCGCTGCCCTTGGGTCCCACACGCTTCATCGGGTGCAGCAGGCGTTCGGGGTGGTAGCTGCGCTCGGTGTATTTGGACACCTTGGCGCACAGCACGCCATCGGTCATGGCGTGCTGCGGGTTGCCCGCGACCTTGACCGCCACACCGTTCTCCACCGTGGTGAGCAAGGCGCAGGTGTCGGGACAGTCGTGCGGGCAGGCGCCACGCACCACCACCGGGGCGGCAGGGGACAGTGAGGTACTCATGCGCCACATTGTGCCGTGGGGACATAGGTAACGCCACGGCTGCGCCCAGGGCCCGACACTGCTACGATGTTTCTTTACACCTCAACGACCTTGAGCCCATGAAACTCATAGACAGCATCGTCACCCAGGCCGCCGGCATTGCCGCCGTGCGACGCGAGATCCACGCCCACCCCGAACTGTGTTTCCAGGAAGTGCGCACCGCCGACCTGGTGGCCGCCAAACTCACCGAATGGGGCATCCCCATCCACCGGGGGCTGGGCACCACGGGTGTGGTGGGCATCGTCAAAGGGCGTGACGGTGGCGCCTGCGGCCGCGCCGTGGGCCTGCGCGCCGACATGGACGCCCTGCCCATGCAGGAGTTCAACACCTTCGCCCACGCCAGCCAGCACGCGGGCAAGATGCACGCCTGCGGCCACGACGGTCACACCGCCATGCTGCTGGCCGCAGCCCAGCACTTCGCCAAACACCGCGACTTCGACGGCACCGTCTACCTGATCTTCCAACCTGCGGAAGAAGGCGGTGGCGGCGCGCGCGAGATGATCAAGGAGGGCCTGTTCGAGCAGTTCCCCATGCAGGCCGTGTTCGGCATGCACAACTGGCCCGGCGCCGCCGTCGGCACCATGGCGGTCAGCCCCGGCCCGGTGATGGCGTCGAGCAACGAATTCAAGATCGTGATTCGCGGCAAGGGCAGCCACGCCGCCCTGCCGCACAACGGCATCGACCCGGTGCCGGTGGCCTGCCAGATGGTGTTGGCTTTCCAGACCATCATCAGCCGCAACAAGAAGCCGGTGGACGCGGGCGTGATCTCGGTCACCATGATCCATGCCGGCGAGGCCACCAACGTCGTGCCCGACAGCTGCGAGCTGCAAGGCACGGTGCGCACCTTCACGCTGGAGGTGCTGGACCTGATCGAAAAGCGCATGGAGGAGATCGCGCGCCACACCTGCGCGGCCTTCGACGCCGAGTGCGAATTCGAATTCGTGCGCAACTACCCGCCGACCGTGAACAGTGCCGCCGAGGCCGATTTCGCCCGCCAGGTGATGGCCGGCATCGTGGGCGAGGCCAACGTGCAGGTGCAGGAGCCCACCATGGGCGCCGAAGACTTCGCCTACATGCTGCAGGCCAAGCCCGGCGCCTACTGCTTCATCGCCAACGGCGACGGCGCCCACCGCGAGATGGGCCACGGCGGCGGCCCCTGCACCCTGCACAACCCGAGCTACGACTTCAACGACGACCTGATCCCGCTGGGTGCGACCTACTGGGTGGAGCTGGCCACACAATGGCTGTCCAAGGCGGCTCGCGCATGATCGCCGTCAACGACGCCTTCTCGGCCCGCTACGCGCAGGCGCGCGTCAAGTTTCTGGAAGGTGCGGCCGCCGCCGGCATGGCCATCCGCTCGCACGACCACCCACTCAAGGGCCGCGACGGCGAGGCCCTGGCCATGGACGTGGCACTGGACGGCCCGGCCGATGCCAACAGCCTGCTCATCGTCAGCAGCGCCTGCCATGGCGTGGAGGGCTATTGCGGCTCGGGTGTGCAGGTATTTGCTGCGCACGACGCCGAATGGCGCGCCAAGGCCCGCGCGGCCGGTGTGGCCGTGCTCTACATCCACGCGCTCAACCCGCACGGCTTCTCGCACGTGCGCCGCGTGACCAACGAGAACGTGGACCTGAACCGCAACTTCCAGGATTTCTCGAAACCGTTGCCAGTCAATGCGGCCTACGCCGAGATCCACGACCTGCTGTTGCCCGCCCAATGGCCACCCACCGCCGACAACAACGCGGCCATCGCCGACTACATCGCGCGCAACGGGCAATTGAAATTCCAGGCCGCCGTGTCGCAAGGCCAGCACCAGTTTGCCGACGGTCTGTTCTTCGGTGGCACCGCACCCACCTGGAGTAACACCACGTTGCGCGAGGTGCTGCGCACCCACGGCCGCCAAGCCAAGCGCATCGCCTGGATAGACCTGCACACCGGCCTGGGCCCCAGCGGATTGGGCGAGCGGATTTTTGCCTGCAAGGACGACAAGGCGGCGTTCGAGCGCGCCAAGGCCTGGTGGGATCCGAAAGGCGAGACCCGAATCACCTCGATCTACGACGGCTCGTCCACGTCCGCCTTCCTGACTGGGCTGATGTGGATCTCGATCTACGAGGAATGCCCGCAGGCCGAGTACACCGGCATCGCCATGGAATACGGCACCCTGCCCTTCAACGAAGTGAGCCAGGCGCTGCGCGCCGACCACTGGTTGCACCAGCACCCGCAAGCGCCAGCGGAACAACACGCCGCCATCAAGCAGCAGCTGATGGACGCCTTCTACACCGACACCGACGCCTGGCGCGGCCAGATCATCAGCCAGGCCCGGCAGGCCATGTTCCAGGCGGTGGAGGGGTTGTCGGCTCAATGACGGAATGACTTCGCCGCTGGCGCGGCGTTTGGATGATGGCGCTTCGCGCCGATGACAAAAGCGTCTCTGGCGCAGGCTTGGATTTGTCATGCGGCGAAGTCGCGTCATCAACGCTGCGCAGCAGCGAAGTCATTGCGTCATCAGGTCATCCGCCAAAACGGCGGGCCGCTATTTCGAGCAGGCCGTCGAAGATCAGGCTTTCGACGAGTTCGCACTGCACCGACATGCTGGGCGCCATCTTCCAGCCGGCGCCGCCGGTCATGAAAACCACCGGCTCCTCGCCGGTGTGGTGCTTGAGGTTTTCCACCATGCGTTGCACCGCGCCGGCGATGGCGAAGGTGCCGCCGCTGGTGAGCGCATCGCTGGTGTTGGTGGGGAAGTCGCGCACCTCGCCGGTGGGCACGTGCAGACCCGCCGTGCCCGATTCGAGCGCGCGCAGCATGATGCCGTGGCCCGGCAGGATGATGCCACCCAGGAAGCGGCCGCTGGCGTCGATGGCTTCCACCGTGACCGCCGTGCCGACCATCACCACCACACAGGGCTTGTGCCGGCCGCTGGCGCGCAGATGCTGCAAGGCACCGATCATGGCGATCCAGCGGTCGGAGCCCAGGCGCGCGGGGTGGTCGTAGCCGTTGGTGAGGCCGGCCTCGGCGTTGCCCGACACCACCCACTGCGGCGTGGTGTCCCACAGCTCCATCTGCTCCTCGACCCGGCGCTTGACCGCGTCGCCCGCCACCACACAACCCAGCATGCGGTGTGGCACAGGCAGTGCGGCCCAGTCGCCTTCGGCCAGGGTCTCGATGTTTTCGAGGAACTGCGCACCGTGCGCCAACACGCGTGCGCCCACATGGGGATGTTCATACATCGCCCACTTCAGGCGGGTGTTGCCCACGTCCAAAGCCAGAAACGTCATGGGCCGCATTATGACCAAGCGATGACCGGGGGTTTTCCCGGCCCGGCTCAAGCCTGCAGGCGAGGCCGCGCGATCGGCCGCAAGCCCTCGTAGGCACGCGCCGCGCGCAGCACCCGGGCATCACCGAACATCGGCCCCACGAACTGCAGGCCGATGGGCAGCCCATCGCGCGTGAGGCCACACGGGATGGTGCTGGCCGGTTGCTGCGTGAGGTTGAACGGGTAGGAGAACGGCGTCCAGCCCAGCATGGCTTCGGGCGTCATGGGTGTGTGGCCAGCAGGCTGGGCGTCGAAGGCGGGCACCGCCACGGTGGGCGTGACCAGCAGATCAAAGCGCTGCATGAACTGGCGCATGTGCGAGCCCAGCAGGCCCCGGCGCTGGTTGAGCTGCTGCACCTGCAGCGCGCTGTAGCGCCCGCCGATCTCGGCCTCGGCGCGGAAGTCGGGGTCGGCCAGGGCCTGCTGCTCGGCGTTCAGCGTGTTCCACACCGTCCAGGCGCCCAGGAACCACAGGCCGGTGGTGATCTCCAGCGGGTCGTCGAAGCCGGGGTCCACCTGCTCCACCACCGCACCCAGCTCGGCCAGTTGTTTCACGGCCAGGTCCACCGAAGCCGCCACCTCGGGGTGCACGTTCCTGGCGTAACCCAGCGTGGGCGAGTAGGCGATGCGCCAGCCACGGATGCCGTCGTCCAGCCCGCTCAGGTAGTCGGTGCCGTCGGGCGGCAACGATGTCCAGTCGCGCGCGTCGGGCTGCTTGAGGACGTTCATCATCAGCGCCGCGTCGCGCACGTCCATGGTGTGGGGGCCCAGGTGGGCCACGCTGCCAAAGGGCGACAAGGGGTAGGCCGGCACGCGGCCAAAGCTGGGCTTAAAGCCAAAGTTGCCGCAGAAGGCGGCCGGGATGCGCACGCTGCCGGCGCCGTCGGTGCCCACACTCAGCGGGCCCATGCCGGCGGCCACGGCGGCGGCCGTGCCACCCGACGAGCCGCCCGGCGTCTTGGCCGGGTTCCAGGGGTTGCGGGTGATGCCGGTCAGCGGCGAGTTGGTCTCGCCCTTGCAGCCGAACTCGGGCGTGGTGGTTTTGCCCAGCAGCACCGCACCGGCCTCGCGCAGGCGGGCGGTGGCAGGGGCGTCCACGTCCCAGGGCTGGTCCGGGTTGACGGTGCGGCTGCCGCGCAAGGTGGGCCAGCCTTTCGTCAGGATGAGGTCCTTGATGGAGGTGGGCACGCCATCCAGCGGGCCACAGGGCGCGCCCTGTTGCCAGCGCGCTTCGCTGGCGCGGGCGCTGGCCAGGGCGGCTTCGTGGTCCACCATACAGAAGGCACGCAGCTCAGGGTTGTGACGGTCTATGCGGGCCAGCACGGCCTGTGTGGCCAACACGGGCGAGGCCTGGCCGCTGCGGTACAGGCTCAGCAACTCGCTGGCGCTGCAATCGGCCAGATCGGTGGGTGTGCTCATGGCGTTCTCCGTGTGGTGGCAGGCAGTTTTTTCCAGGGCAGGTCGGCCGGGTCGGCGGCCATGGGGCCGGCGGCCTTGGCCACGATCACGCGCGAGGCGATGGGCGTGAAATCGGCCCGGAAGTGGTTGGAGCTTTTCACCACGATGAGCTTCATGGCCTCGGGCGTGATGCCCACCATGCGCAGCAGCTCGCGGTCCAGCAGCTGCATCTTGCCGCTGACCACCGCCACCAGCACCCCATCGATCTCCAGGCAGGCGCTGGCGCCCAGCTCCACCGTCAGGCCGGTCATCATCGGCCCCTTGATGACACAGCTGCCATCGCTGACCGCACGCACCACAAAGCGGCCTTGCACCGGCGCATCGCTGGGCAGACCGGTGTAGGTGGGGACGGCGCGGCCCAGCGCCAGTTCGATCTGTGCGCCCACACCGGCGGCCACCGCTGCCCGTGCGGCCTCGGGATCGAACAGCAGGCCCAGGGCCACCTGGCCGGGGAAGCGCTGGCCCGCATGCTGCTGCAGCAAGGCATGCAGCATGCCGGTGGTGTTGCTGTCGCCGCCGGCGCCGGGGTTGTCCTGGGTGTCGGCCAGCACCACGGGTTTGGGGGCGGTCGCGGCCAGGTCCAACGCCGCCTCCACGGCCTCGCGGGCGTCCAGCCAGTCGGGCCGCCACTGGGTGGGCTCGGCCACGCGTTTGTAGAGCAACTCGCCGGCCAGTGCCGCCTGCTCACCATAACCCCACACCACGGCCCCACATTCGGCGAAGTCGGCCGCCGGGAAACCCATGCAGAAACTCAGCATGGCGCCGTGGTCACCGTCGAGCGCGCGCAGGTAGGCATAGAGGGTTTGCGCCGGCTCCATCCAGGTGCTCTGGGCGTTGAGCGGGATGAGAAAGGGCAGGCGGCGCCAGAACAAGGCCTCACGCCGACCGAGCGCCAAGCGGCGCTCCAGCAGCTCGGCCGCCAGGGCGCCGGTGTCGGCCATGTCCACGTGCGGGTAGGTGCGGTAGGCCACCAGCGCGTCGGCCTCGCGCAGCATGCGCTCGGTCACGTTGGCGTGCAAATCCAGGCTGGCGACGATGGGCACATCCGGCCCCACCAGCGCGCGCAGGCGGCCCAGCAGTTCGCCTTCGCTGTCATCCGCGTGTTCGGCCACGGCCGCGCCATGCAGGTCGAGGTAGATGCCGTCCAGGCCTTGTGGCAACGCGGCGCGCACGTCATCGAGGATGGCGGCGGCGATGCGCTCGAAGGCGTCTTCGGTGACGTAGGAGGAAGGCGTGGCGCCGGCCCAGGCCGAGGGCAGCAAGGTCCAGCCGTTGCGGCGCGCGGCCTGGATGAAACCCCCGACGGGAATGTTGGCGTCGGCCAACTGGTCGATCAGGCCCTGGCCACGCACATAGGCGGGAAAGGACTCGCCGGTCTGGAAGGCGGCCCAATCGGCCAGGCTGGGGGCGAAGGTGTTGGTTTCGTGCTGGTAGCCGGCGATGAGGATGCGGGTCAAGGGGTGTCTCCTATGGCCACGGCGTGTTGTGCAAAGTCGTGGCCGGGCGCGGCCTCGAACAGGCGCCGTGTGTAGTCTTGTTGGGGGTGGGCGTAGAGCTCGGCAGTGGGGCCTTGTTCGACGATCTGGCCCTGGTGCATGACGATGACGCGGTCGCACAGCTGGGCGGCCACGCGCAGGTCGTGGGTGATGAAGAGCAGGCCCAGGCCCAGTTCGGCCTGGATCTCGCGCAGCAGGGCCATGATCTGGGCCTGCACGCTGACGTCGAGCGCGCTCACGGCTTCGTCGGCCACCAGCACCTGGGGTTGGCAGGCCAGGGCGCGGGCGATGGCCAGGCGCTGGCGCTGGCCGCCCGAGAACTGGCTGGGGTAACGTTGCAGGCCTTCGCGCGGCAGACGCACCTGGTCCATCAGCCGCGCGGCCATCGCCTCGGCCTCGGCGCGTGGCGTGCCGAAGTTGAGCGCGCCTTCTATCAGCGCCTCGCCGATGCGCAAGCGCGGGTTGAGCGAACGGTTGGGGTCCTGAAACACCACCTGCACCCGGTTGCGCAGCGGGCGCAGGCGCCCTTCGGGCAGACGCGCCACCTCGGCGTCGCCCCACAACACCTGCCCCTCTGTGGGATCGATCAGGCGCATGAGGCAGCGCGCCAGGGTGGACTTGCCCGAACCCGATTCGCCCACGATGCCCACGGTCTCACCGGCGCGCACGGCCACGCTGGCGGCCTGCAATGCGCGGTGCTGGCGGGCGCGGCCCATCCAGTCGTGTGAGGTGTAGGTCTTGCCCA
>CAYUAH010000175.1:0-7427 GCA_964442375.1 uncultured Hydrogenophaga sp.
CTTCACCCCACAAAAAACCCCGGAATTCTCGGAATTCGCGGGGTTTTTTGTTGCGTGTTGTGGGGGCTCAGCCTGGCGGCAGTTCGCTGCGGCGCTTCTTGCGTCCGCGCCCGCTGAGCAGGCGGTCGAACAGCGGGTTGGGCAGCACCCGCAGCAGCTTGGCGGCCACGCCCATCTGCCAGGGAATCACGCGGTAGCTGGTCTGCGCGGCGATGGCCGTGAAGGCTTGCTCGGCAAAGGCCTCGGGGGTCATCAAAAAGGGCATGGCGTAGCTGTTGTGGGCGGTCAGCGGTGTGGCCACATATCCCGGCACGATGGTGACCACCGCCACGCCGCTGCCACGCAGTTCGCCGCGCAAACTTTCGCAATACGCCACCACACCGGCCTTGCTGGCGCAGTAAGCGCCGTGGCCCGGCAGGCCGCGTATGGCTGCCACGCTGGCCACACCCACCAGGGCGCCACTGCCGCGCATTTTCATGCCTGTCAGAAACGGGTGGAAGGCGGCGGCCGTGCCCACGTTGTTGAGTGCAAAGGTGTGGGCCATGACGTCCAGGTCTTCGCGTTCGGCCGTGTCCATGCCTATGCTCTGGCCGGCGCTGGCCACCACCACGTCGGGCAGGCCCATTTCAGCCAGGCAGCGCTGGCCGGCGGCCACGGCACTGGCGATGTCGGCCACGTCGGCCGCGTACACGCGGCAGCGCTCGGGGCCCAGACCTTGGGCGTCGGCCCATGCTTGCATGGCCTCGGCGCGCCGCGCCACCAGCGCCAGGCGGTAGCCGGCCTGGGCATAGCGCGCGGCCAGGGCCTGGCCAATGCCGCTGGAGGCACCGGTGATGTAGAGCAGGGGGGCGTTGGCGGGTTGTGCCATGGTCAGGGCCGTGCTTGCAGCGTGGCCTGCACCCGCCCTTGCAACACGGCCACGCCGGTGCCGTCGCGGAAGTCCAGTGTGTTGGCGCGGATCTGGTCGCGCCCGCGCAGCAGCAGCACCGGCTTTTCAGACAAGACCCGGCGTTCTTCGGTCAGTACCCGCAGGTGCTCGCCCTGGAACTCCAGGTGCGGGCGGCTCGCGCCTGCGGCTTCACGAACCACCACCGCGTTGCCGCGCAGCACAAACTCGGTCTGGTCGGCGTTGCTGGTCACGCGCTCGGCGCGGGCGGTGGTCAGGGCGTTGCCGGGCAACTGGCTGCGGATGCGCGCCTGGTCGATTTCGGTGCTGTTGTTGTCGGGGTAGTGGCGGGCTTCGCTGCCACGCACTTCCGAGCGCAGCGTGCCGTCGGGCGCAAAGCTGCGCACCGCAAAACCGCGCATGAAGTAGTCGGGTTCGTGCTGCGGTGCACGCTCGGCCACCGGCAGTTCGGGCTCGGGCGTGGCGCGCAACAGCCAGTACGAGCCCAGCGCGAGCAAGCCCATCAGCAGCACCGGCAGGTAGATGCTCAGGCGGTCCCAGCCCCGGCGCAGTCGACGGCCCCACGGCGCAGCGGCGGCCGCGCTCATTCGGCGGCTTCCTCCAACAGCCGGGCGTAGTGGCCGCTGGCCACCAGCAACAGGTCGCAGCATTCGCGCACGGCGCCCTGGCCACCCGCGGCCCGCGTGATGTGGTGGGCCACGGCGAGCACCTCGGCCTGTGCGCCGGGTGGCACGCAGGCCAGGGCGCAGCGGCGCAGCACGGGCAGGTCGGGCCAGTCGTCGCCCATGGCGGCGGCCTGGGTCCAGTCCAGGCCCAGATCGGCCAGCATGGCTTCGGCGGCGGGGCGTTTGTCTTCGGTGCCGAAGCGCGCGTGGGTCACCCCCAGCGCCTTGAGACGCAGGCGCAAGGCCGGCGAGTCGCGCCCAGTGATCACGGCCGGCGTGATGCCGGCGCGCTGCAGCAGCTTGATGCCATGCCCGTCCAGCGTGTGGAAGCGTTTCATGGTCTCGCCGTGTTCGGTGAAATACAGCCCGCCGTCGGTCAGCACACCGTCCACATCGAAGAACACCAGCTTGACGGGCTGGGCGCGCAGCAGCAGTTCGGGGCGGAAGTTGAGCACCGGTGTCATATGACTTTTGCCCGCATCAGGTCGTGGCTGTTCAAGGCGCCGCAGAGCCTGCCGTCGCCATCCACCACCAGCACGCTGTTGATGCGGTGTTGCTCCATCAGCTCGGCGGCGCTGGCGGCCAGGGCTTCGTCGCGCACGGTGCGCGGGTGGGCGTGCATCACGTCGCGCGCCATGGCGCTGCGCAAGTCCACGCCTTTTTCGATCAGGCGGCGCAGGTCGCCGTCGGTGAAGATGCCGACCGGCAGGCCCTCGCCATCCACCACGGCGCCGGCGCCCAGGCCCTTGGCGCTGATTTCGCGCATCAGGTCCATCAGCGTGGCGCCCAGCGCCACACGCGGCACGGCGTCGCCGCTGCGCATCACGTCGCGCACGTGGGTCAGCAGCTTGCGGCCCAGGGCGCCACCGGGGTGCGAGCGGGCGAAGTCGTTGGGGCGGAAGCCGCGCGCGTCCAGCAGCGCCATGGCCAGCGCATCGCCCAGCGCCAGTTGCGCGGTGGTGCTGGCGGTGGGCGCCAGGTTGTGCGGGCAGGCTTCGCGGTCCACGCTGCTGTCGAGCACGCTGTCGGCGTGCCGGCCCAGGCTGGAGCTGGCCTTGCCGGTCATGGCGAGCAGGGGCACGCCCATGCGTTTGATCAGCGGCAGCAGCACGATGAGTTCTTCGCTTTCGCCGCTGTTGCTGATGGCCAGCACCACGTCGCCGGCGGTGACCATGCCCAGGTCGCCGTGGCTGGCCTCGGCCGGGTGCACAAACATGGCCGGCGTGCCGGTGGAGGCCAGGGTGGCGGCGATTTTGCGGCCCACGTGGCCACTTTTGCCCATGCCCATGATGACCACCCGGCCGCTGCAGGCCAGCACCGTGCGCACGGCCTCGGCGAAGGCATCACCCAGGCGTGGGCCGAGCGCAAGCACGGCCTGGGCTTCGATGTCCAGGGCCTCGCGGGCCATGGCGAGCGCGCGCTCGCTGTCGAATCGGATGGGGCTGTGGGTCATGCCCGGGATTATCGGCCAAGGGTCCGCAGAACGCTGGTGGGCTGCCGTTAACATCGTTGGCATGACGTCTCTGGACCTGACCCTGCTCTACCTGCTCGCCGCCGTGGTGGGGGTGGTGCTGTGCCGTCAGTTCCGGCTGCCGCCCATACTGGGCTACCTGGTGGTGGGCGTGGTGATCGGGCCGAATGCGCTGGCCTTGGCGCAGAACTCCAGCGGCATCCGCTACCTGGCCGAGTTCGGCGTCGTGTTCCTGATGTTTGTCATCGGCCTGGAGTTCAGCCTGCCCAAGCTGCGCACCATGAAGCGGCATGTGTTTGGCCTCGGTTTGTCGCAGGTGGCGCTGACGCTGGTGCTGACATCGGTGGGCTCGCTGGCCCTGGCCTGGCTGCTGCCCAGGTGGTGGCAGATGGAGTGGCGCACCGCGCTGGCCCTGGGCGGCGTGATGGCCATGAGCAGCACCGCCATCGTCATCAAGCTGGTGGCCGAGCGGCTGGAGCTGGAAAGCGAACACGGCAAGCGGGTGGTGGGCATCCTGCTGTTTCAGGATTTGGCCGTGGTGCCATTGCTGGTGCTGATCCCGGCGCTGGGGGCCGAGCCCGAGCAGCTGTTTGCCTCGCTGGGGGTGGCGGTGCTCAAGGCGGCGGTGCTGCTGGGCGTGCTGCTCACCGGTGGTCAGAAGCTCATGCGCTGGTGGCTCACCCTGGTGGCGCGGCGCAAGAGCGATGAGCTGTTCATGCTCAACCTGCTGCTCATCACCCTGGGCCTGGCCTGGATGACCGAACACGTTGGCCTGTCGCTGGCGCTGGGCGCCTTCGTCGCCGGCATGCTGATCTCGGAGACCGAATACAAGCACCAGGTGGAGACCGACATCCGGCCTTTCCACGACGTGCTGCTGGGCTTGTTCTTCATCACCATCGGCATGATGCTGGACTGGCGCATTCTGGTGGAGCGCTGGCCGCTGGTGTTGCTGCTGCTGTCGCTGTCCATCGGCTTCAAGCTGGTCATGATCACCGGGCTGGCGCGGTTGTTCGGCGCCCAGGCCGGCGTGGCGCTGCGGGTGGGCCTGTACCTGGCGCAGGCGGGCGAATTCGGCCTCGTGCTGCTGGCCCTGGCCGGGCAGCACCACCTGGTGCCGCCGCAGCTGTTCAACCCCATCCTGGCGTCCATGGTCTTGTCCATGCTGATCACGCCGTTTGTCATCCTGTACGCCAACACCATCGTGACCCGGCTGGTGGGCAGCGACTGGCTGATGCAGTCGGTGCAGATGACCAGCATCGCGCGCAAGTCCATCAGCGCCGACAAACACGTCATCATTTGTGGCTACGGCCGCTGCGGCCAGAACCTGGCGCGCATGCTCGAGCGGGAAGGCATTCCCTACATGGCGCTGGACCTCGACCCCGACCGCGTGCGCCAGGCCGCCGCTGCCGGCCAAAGCGTGGTGTTTGGCGACGCCTCGCGCCTGCAGGCCCTGATGGCCGCCGGCCTGCACCGTGCCAGCGCGGTGGTGGTGACCTACCTGGACACACCCAGCGCGGTGAAGGTGCTGGGCAACGCCCGCGAACACGCGCCGCAGGTGCCGGTGGTGGTGCGCACGGTGGACGACCGCGACCTGGAAAAACTGCGCGAAGCCGGCGCCACCGAAGTGGTGCCCGAAGCCATCGAGGCCAGCCTGATGCTGGCCAGCCACGCGCTGGCCCTGGTGGGCGTGCCCATGCGCCGCGTGATCCGCCTGGTGCAGGACCAGCGCGACGCCCGTTATGGCCTGCTGCGCGGCTATTTCCACGGTGCCGACGACGACAGCCATGAAGACGTCGAACAGGAGCGTCTGACCACCGTCTCGCTGCCGCCTGCCGGCAAAACGCGTGACAAACCCCTGCGCGACCTGGCCCTTCACGCCATGGGCGTGCAGGTCATCAGCGTGCGGCGCGCCAACGGCAAGCCGGCCACCATCGACGATGCCCTGCTGCTGCAAGGGGGCGACACCCTGGTGCTGTCGGGCACCCCCACCGCGCTGGCCCTGGCCGAAGGTGTGTTGCTGGCCGGCTGAGCCGTCGCAGGTAAAACCTGACTGCATGGTCAACTATTGAACTGAGCGGTTTAATTGGTGGGCGAGCGCGGCTACGCTTGCGTCTGGATGTGCCCAACCCACCCCTGTTTCAGGAGACTTTCGACCATGGATCGACGCCTTTTTCTCGGTGCCGGCATCGCCGGTGCGACCACGCTGACCTTCTCCTCCGTCTGGTCGCAGGCCGCGCCCAACTTCGGACCGCCCACGCTGCCTGCCACTGGTTTCATGCGCATGAAAGTCGGCGCGATGGAAGTGATTGCCTTGAACGACGGCGCGGTGCGCCGCCCGCTGGGTGAGGAATTCGTGCGCAACGCGCCGCTGGAGCAGGTCAAGGCCATGCTGGCCTCGCAAAATCTGCCCACCGACTACGTGGACGTGCCCTACAACCCCCACCTCATCGTCAGCGGCAACACCAGGTTCCTGATCGACACCGGCTTTGCCGACAACGGCCCGCCCACCACCGGCCGCCTGGTGGCCAACCTGGCTGCCGTTGGCTACAAGCCCGAGGACATCGACCACGTCATCATCAGCCACTACCACGGCGACCACATCAACGGCCTGCGCAAAAAGGACGGTTCGGCCATGTTTCCCAAGGCCAAGATCCACGTGCCGGCCCCGGAACATGCCTTCTGGTTCGACGACGCCAAGATGAAGGCCGCGCCGCCTGCGGCTCAAGGCGCCTTTCAGAATGCGCGCCGCGTGATCGGCAGCTTTGCCGCCGACCAGATCGTGCGTTTTGAGCCCGGTGCCGAGCTGGCACCCGGGATCCGCGCCGAAGCCGCGTTTGGCCACACCCCCGGCATGTGCCTCATCCGCGTCAGCTCCGAAGGCCAGCACTTCGTCTACGTGGCCGATGTGACCAACATCCCCTCGCTGTTCGCGCGCAGCCCCGACTGGGCCGTCACCTTCGACATGGACCCGGAAATGGCACGCCAGACGCGCCGCCGCATCTTCGACCTGCTGGTCAAGGACAAGACCGTCATGGGCGGCTTCCATTTCCCTGAGCCCGCATTGGGCACGATGGAGGCCGCCGGCAACGGCTACCAGTTCAAGCCGCTGACCGTGAGCTGAAGCGTGAATGCGCGCCAGGGCGCGGCGGTTCAGCTGTCCAGCGAGGACAGGAACTGCCGCAGCTCCGGCGTCTGTGGGCTGCCGAAGACCTGCTCGGGTGGCCCCATTTCGTGCACCCGCCCCTGGTGCATGAAGATCACGCGGTCGGCCACCTTGCGCGCGAAGTTCATCTCGTGCGTGACCATGAGCAAGGTCATGCCTTCGTCGGCGAGTTGCTCCACCACACGCAAGACCTCGCCCACCAGCTCGGGGTCGAGCGCGCTGGTGATCTCGTCGCACAGCAGCACCGCCGGATCCATGGCCAGGGCGCGGGCGATGGCCACGCGCTGCTGCTGGCCACCCGACAACTGGTCGGGCATGGCGTCGAACTTCTCGGCCAGGCCCACGCGCAGCAGCAGCTTGCGCGCGGCCTCGCCGGCATCGACCTTGTCGGTGTGTTTGACCAGCGTGGGCGCCAGCATGATGTTGCGGCCCACGCTGAGGTGCGGAAACAGGTTGAAGCTCTGGAAGATCATGCCCACGTGCTGGCGCAGCTCGCGCATGGCCATGGCGCTTTCGTGCAGCAGGGGCTTGCCGTCCACGGTCAGCGCGCCGTCCTGAAAGGTTTCCAGGCCGTTGATGCAACGCAGCAGCGTGCTTTTGCCCGAACCGCTCTTGCCGATGATGGCGACGACCTCGCCGCGCGCCACCTTCAGGTCGATGCCTTTGAGCACCTCGTTGTTGCCGAAGGATTTGCGCAAGGCCGTGATCTGAACGATGGGAGCGGCAGGCTCAGTGGCGATGGACATTGACTTTCCTTTCCAGGGACTGGGCGCAGAGGCTGATGGGGTAGCACAGCGCGAAATACAGCAGCGCCACACAGGCGAACACGGTGAAGGGGGCGTAGGTGACGTTGGAGATCATGTTGCCGGCGCGGGTGAGTTCCACGAAACCGACCACCGAGGCCAGCGCCGTGCCCTTGATGACCTGCACCAGAAAACCCACGGTGGGCGGGATGGCGATGCGCAGCGCCTGCGGCAACACCACGTGGCGCAGTTGCTCGCCAAAGCTCAGCGCCAGGCTTTGCGCCGCCTCCCACTGGCCCTTGGGGATGGCGGCCACGCAGCCACGCCAGATCTCGGTGAGGTAGGCGCTGGTGTAGAGCGTGAGCGCCACCGACACCGACACCCAGGGCGAGACCTGGATGCCGAACAGGCCGATGCCGAAGTAGGCCAGGAACAGCTGCATCAGCAGCGGCGTGCCCTGGAACAGCTGCACGTAGCC
>CAYUAH010000176.1:0-7369 GCA_964442375.1 uncultured Hydrogenophaga sp.
GCTCCGCGTTGGTCATGTCCTGGTCGCGGGCGAACAGCACCTTGTGCTTGAGCAGGGCGGCCTTCACTTCGCCGGCCATGTCGGCATTGCGGCCGGCTTCGGCCAGGTTGACGCCCTGGATTTCGGCGCCAATGGCGCAGGTCAACGGTACAACTTTCATGTCGGTCTCCTCTTGTGGTGCACCGCAAATCCGGTGCTGGTGGTGCAAATTCTGGGACTTGGTCGTCGTTTTGACTTGACCAAATGGGAAATCAAATTGACATATTGGGAATGCTGGTGAAAACCCTCAGACCAACACCGGCGCAGGCAGCGCGACACATTCGTCCAGCGACTGCAGCCGGGTGCGCCAGGACTCCAGGTAAGCGCGCCGGGCGTCCTGCGAGATGTAGGGGACGTGCCAGCCAACGAAGGGCGGCAACACGTCCATGCCGGTGTAGGCCAGCGTGCCCTGCAGCAGGTGCTTGAGCATGTCTTTCATGGGGCCGTGCACACCATCGGGGGCAAACATGTGTTCCTGCCCGCCCAGCGTGAGGCTGACGAGCGCACGTTTGCCCTTCAAGCCGCCCTGGTTGTAGAAACGCTTGCCGCCGTAGACCTTGCCGGAGACCAGCACGCGGTCGATCCAGCCCTTCATGATGGCGGGGGTGGAGCACCAGAACAGGGGAAAGTTGAGGATCAGCAGGTCGCACCAGAGCAGCTTGTCGAGCTCGGCCCGGATGTCCGCGGCGAGGGTGCCGGTGTCCACGCCGTGGCGTTGCTCCAGCGCGTAGACGCAGTAGTCGGGGTTGGCGGCTTGCAGAAAATCCGCGCGGGATGCCACTGGGTTGAACGCCATGGCGTACAGGTCAGACACCTGCACCTCATGCCCTTGGCTGCGCAGTTCGTCCACGGCAGTGGTCATCAGCGCAGTGCTGAACGACTGCGGCTCGGGATGCGCGTGAACAATGAGTGTCTTCATGCCTGTCTCCATCTGTGGGGCCACACCTGCTGTGTGCCGATGGGACGCATTCTGGGCAACTCGCGCCGTCTTGACTTGACAATTCGGGAATTGCGATTGACATTTTGGGCATGCAGGTGAATACCCTATGAGCGCCATGCTGCGCGCCGCCGCGCTGACCCATTTCGAGCAGGTGGCGACCGAATGTGGACTGGACCCGAGGCAGCTGGTGGCCGAAGTCGGGCTGCCCGAGCGCTGCCTGCGCGAACCCGATCTGACCATCTCGGCGCTCATGACCTGCGCGCTGCTGGAGCTGGCGGCTCAGCGCGCGCGCGAACCCGCTTTTGGCCTGCGCATGGCCGCCACGCGCCGCCTGTCCAACCTGGGGCCGCTGGGCCTGCTGCTGCGCGACCAGCCCACGCTGCGCCATGCGCTGGAAGAGCTGGTCGCCCACATCCACCTGCACAACGAGGCCTTCTCGCTGTCGTTGGTACAGATCGGCGACTGGGTGTGCCTGCGCGAGGAAACGGTGCTGGAAGGCAGTCCGCCCGCGCGTCAGGCGGTCGAAATGGCCATGGGCACCACCTTCCGGCTGCTGCGCATCTTTCTGGGTGACAGCTGGCAACCCCGGCAGGTGAGCTTCCGGCACGCCGCGCCCGCGAACACCCGTTGGCACCACAAGGTGTTCGGCGGCTCGGTGGTGTTCGGACGGGAGTTCAACGACATCGTCTGCAATGCCCGCGACCTGGAGGCACCCAACCCCGGTGCCGACCCGGTGATGGCGCGCTACTCGCAGCGCCTGCTGGAAGCCGACCACGGCCAGCACACCAGCATGAGCGACCGCGTGCGCCGCCTGGTGGTGCTGCTGCTGCCGCGCGGGCACTGCCGGGCCGAGGTGGTGGCCCAGCACCTGGGGGTGGACCGCCGCACCGTGACCAAACACCTGAGTGCAGAAGGCACGGGCTTCAAGGCACTGGTCGATGCCATGCGCAAGGAACTGCTGAGCAGTTATTTGCAGGACGGCTCGCGACCTTTGTCCGACGTGGCCACCCTGTTGGGATTTTCGGAACTGAGCGCGTTTTCGCGCTGGCACCGCCAGCATTTCGGCAGTGCGGCGTCAACGCGTGTGCGGCGGGCTTGAAGGGCTCAGCGGCCCCAGTCGGGGGGCTGCGGCTGGCGCCGCCGCGCCGCCCGCTCCTCGCGCTCCTGGGCCAGCTGGGCTTCCAGCTGTTCGCGCCCCTGGCGTGTCACCGAGATCAGGCGCTCCACGTCGCCAAAATGCGGGTGCTGCAGCTCCAGCATGCCCAGGTTGTGGCGGCGAAAACGCATGGCCAGCTCACGCGCCTCGAAGGCCGTGTGGCCCACCGCCTCCAGCACCTTGCGCGCACTGCCCAATGAGGACTCGAACAGCTCCCGGTCGATCAGCGTCACGCCGCGGTCACGCAGGGCGTTCCAGTGCGCCACATCATGGGCCCGCGCCACCAGCTGCAGCTGCGGAAAGTGCTCGCGCGCCAGATCGACGATGGCCAGGCTGGTGTCGCGGTCGTCCACCGCCACCACCAGCACGCGGGCACTGGCGGCCCCGGCGTTGTGCAACAGGTCGAGTCGCGTCGCATCGCCGTAAAAGCTCTTGAAACCAAAGCGGCGCAACGATTCGACCTGGTCGGGGTTGTGGTCCAGCACCGTGGGCTTGAGGCCGGCGGCCAGCAGCACGCGGGTGACGATCTGCCCGTAACGGCCGATGCCGGCCACAATGATGGGCGCGTCCTGCACATCGAAGGGCTCGGGTTCGGGCCGGGCTGCGGCACCGCTGTGGCGGCGCGCCAGGCGGTCCACCAGCAGCAACAGCAAGGGCGTGAACAACATGGACAAGGCCACCGCGCCTATCCACAGCGCGGCCGTGGCGGGCGCCACCACACGGGCCGTGGCCGCAGCGCCAAACAGCACGAAAGCGAACTCGCTGCCCTGGGCGATGAGCAGGGCGAACAGGTTGCGCTGCGCCAGCGGTATGCCCACGGTGGCGGCCAGCGGCCGCATGATGGCGAACTTGACGGCCATGAAGCCCAGCGTGAGGCCCAGCGCCTGCCAGGGCTGGGCCAGCAGCACGCCGAAGTCGATGGACATGCCCACGGCGATGAAGAACAGGCCCAGCAGCAGGCCCTTGAAAGGCTCCAGATCGGTCTCCAGCGCGCGGCGGTACTCGCTGTCGGCGAGCAGCACACCGGCCAGGAAGGCGCCCAGACCCATGGACAGATCGACCCAGCGCATGAGGTAGGCCACGCCGATGACCAGCAGCAGCGCGGCGGCGGTGAAAACTTCGCGCACGTCGCTGCGGGCGATGGCGCGGAACAGCGGGCGCACCAGGTAGCGCCCGCCGAACACGATGGCCACCACCACGGCCAGCGCCTTGGCGGCCAGCCAGCCGCCGCCCGAGCTGGCCACGTCCTCTCCGGCCACCAGGCCCACCGCCAGGGCCGGCAACAGCGCCAGCAGCGGGATGGACTGGATGTCCTGCGCCAGCGACAACGCCACCGTGGTCTGGCCGGTGGTGGTCTGTGCCTGGTGGCGCTCGGCCAGGGCCTGCAGGGCGATGGCGGTGGACGACAGCGAGAGGCCAAAACCCAGCACCAGGGCGGCCTGCCAGCCCGCGCCCAGCCACCAGGCGATGCCGCCGATGGCCAAGGAACACAGCGCCATCTGCAAGCTGCCCCAGACGAAGATGGGACGGCGCAGCCGCATGACCTTGGCTGGCTCCAGCTCCAGGCCCACCAGAAACAGCATCAGCACCACCCCGAATTCGGCGAAATGCAGCACCGAGGCGGCGTCGCCGATCAGCCCCAGGCCCCAGGGCCCGATGACGATGCCCGCCAGCAGGTAGCCCAGCACGGCCCCGAAACCCAGGCGTTTGGCCAACGGCACGGCCAACACGGCCGCGCCCAGATAGACCAGGGCGGGGGTGAGCCAGTCGCCGGCCACCGCGTGCCCAACCGCTTCGCCGCTCATGCCAGGCTCCCATGGGCGGCCGGACGGTCGGCGTCGGGCACATCGCAACCCACACATTCGATGTCGGCGATCTCCGGCCAATCGGGGTAGCTGGCCAATCGCTGCACAAACACCTCCACGTGCTCGTGCAAGCTGTTGTCGTCCACCGTGTGGGCACCATGCAGCACCAGTGGCGGCAGGAAGCGCATGCCGCACAAGGCGGCGGTCTGCTCATACGGCGGCAAAAAGGCATCGAAAAAATAACGGTTGTAGCCCTGCGGGTGGTAGGCCGCCTCCGCACCGCCGGTGCTGGTCACCAGCCACAGGTCCTTGCCGCGCAGGGCCTGGCCCTGGCGCCCGTAGGCCCAGCCGTGGGCAAACACCTCGTCCAGCCACAGCTTGTGCAACGCTGGGCTGGCGTACCACTGGATGGGGTGCAGCCACACCACCAGCTGGGCGGCGGCCAGCCGCGCCTGCTCGGCCGGCACGTCGATGTCGTAGTCGGGGTAGCGGGCATAGAGATCGGTCACCTCGACGTGGTCCAGCGCCCGGGTGGCGTCGAACAGGCGGCGCGTGACACGCGAATCCCGCCAATGGGGGTGGGCGGCGATCAGGTAGACGTGGGGTTGGGAGGGGGCAGATGGCGTGACCATGAGCAACGATAGCGCATGACCGGGCGCAAGGCACGCAGGGGTGGCCCCAAAAATTGTCAACTGGCTCTAAGATCATGGGGTTTCCTCGGTGCGCCCCACACACCGCTCACGGAGCCACGGCAATGATCGAAAACAACCCCCATTTCAGGCTGGTCAACAACGCCTTTCCCCACATCGGGAAAAACATCCGCCTGCTGTGGGGGCATCCGGAGTTTGCACTCTACATGGCCAAGCTGATGGCCGACACCCGCAACGGCCAGCGCCGTGGGTTCCCCGACGACGTGCACGACTCCATGCTGCGCCTGCTGGAGCAACACGACCGGGACTTCCCCCGTGCGCCCGAGAAAGCCAACCCCAAGGACCTCTGGGGCGATCAGCCGGATTACTGATGCCCGGCCAAAAGCCCAAGCCCTTCAAAGGCCACCCCACTTGAGCGACGCCCTGCGCCACCTGGTGCTGGTGCTGGGCGACCAGCTCGACGGCGATTCGTCCGCCTTCGACGGTTTCGATCCTTCGCAAGACATGCTGTGGATGGCCGAGGTGGCCGAGGAATCGACCCATGTGTGGTCGGCCCAGCCGCGCACCACCCTCTTCCTGAGCGCCATGCGCCACTTTGCGCAGGATGTGCAAGCGCGCGGCTGGCCATTGCGCTACCGCGCGCTGGACGCCCCCGACAACCGGGGCAGCCTGGCCGAAGAACTGGCCCTTGCGATCACCGAACTTCAACCGCAGGCGCTGGTGCTGACCGCCCCTGGCGACTGGCGCGTGCTGCAGGCCTTGCGTGCGGTGGCACGCGCCCACGGCCTGCCGCTGGACCTGCGCGACGACCGCCACTTTTTCAGCACCGTGCGCGACTTTGCCGCCCACGCCCACGGCCGCCAGCAACTGCGCATGGAGTACTGGTACCGCGAGATGCGCCGCCGCCACGGCGTGCTGATGGACGGCGATCAACCCGTGGGCGGCCAATGGAACTTCGACGCCGACAACCGCGCCGCCTTCGGCAAAAACGGCCCGCCTGCGCTGCCCGCAGCCACGCGGTTTGTGCCCGACGCCATCACGCAGGACGTGATGGCCCTGGTGCGCGAACGTTTTGCCGGCCACCCGGGACGGCTCGACGACTTCGGCTGGCCGGTCACGCGCGCGCAGGCGCTGCTGGCGCTGGACGCTTTTGTACGCGAACGCCTGCCCCACTTTGGCCAGTGGCAAGACGCCCTCTGGGAAGGCGAGGTCTGGCTGTTCCACTCGCACCTCTCGGCCGCGCTCAACCTCAAACTGCTCAAGCCGCGCGAGGTGGTGGCCGCCGCCGAGGCCGCCTGGCGCAACGGCCAGGCGCCGCTGCCAGCGGCGTAGGGTTTCATCCGCCCGAGCCTGGGTGGGCGCGAATACGTGCGCGGCATCTACTGGACCCAGATGCCGGCCTACCTGGAGCGCAACGCGCTGGAAGCGCAAGCAGACCTGCCCGCCTTCTTCTGGACCGGCGAGACCGACATGGCCTGCCTGCGCGATGCCCTCGCCCAGACCTTGCGCCACGGCTACGCCCACCACATCCAGCGCCTGATGGTGACCGGCCTCTACACACTGCTGCTGGGTGTGAAGCCACAAGCGGTGCACGCCTGGTACCTGTCCGTGTACGTCGATGCGGTGGAGTGGGTGGAGCTGCCCAACACCCTGGGCATGAGCCAGTTTGCCGACGGCGGCCTGATGGCCAGCAAGCCCTACGCCGCCAGCGGCGCCTACCTCAGACGCATGGGCAACCACTGCCAGGGCTGCCGGTTTGACCCCGCGCAGTCCACCGGCGCCCAAGCCTGCCCCTACACCACGCTGTACTGGGACTTCCTGCTGCGCCACCAGACCCGGCTGGCGCGCAACCCGCGCATGACCATGGTGCTCAAACACCTGGACCGGCTGGACACGGACAAGCGGACCGCCATCGCTCAGGCAGCACAGATGCACCGGCACGGCACACACCGGCACGGCACAGACGCCCCGGGGTAAAATCGCGGTCCCTCAACAGCCTCTGGACACATACCATGAACCGCTGTGCACGCCGCCCTCTGGGCGCGCGCGGGCTGGCCCTCACTGCGGCCCTGACCTGCGCCTTTGCACTTTTTTCCCCGTTCAGCCACGCACAGCACCGCGCCTTCCCCGACCAGGCCATGCGCGGCCAGATGGTGGTGGGCACACCACCGGCCATCACCATCAACGGAAAGGCCGAGCGCCTGTCGCCCGGCGCGCGCATACGCGACACCGACAACCGCATCGTGTTTGCCAACACCCTCAGTGGCCAACAGCTGGTGGTCAACTACGTGCGCGAAAGCAACGGCATGGTGCACGAGGTCTGGCTGCTCAATGCCTTTGAGAAAGCCCAGCCACGCGCTGGCGCCAGCGACATGACGTTCCGCAACTACACCAGCGGCAGCGACGCCAACAACAACAACGCAACTGCGCGCTGAAGAAATCCCCATGAGCAAAAAAGTTTTCATCAAGACCTTCGGCTGCCAGATGAACGAGTACGACTCGGACAAGATGGCCGATGTGCTGGGCGCCGCCCAGGGCTACGAGCCCACGCAGGACGTGGACGAAGCCGACCTCATCCTCTTCAACACCTGTTCGGTGCGCGAGAAGGCACAGGAAAAGGTGTTTTCCGACCTCGGTCGCGTCAAACACCTGAAAGACAAAGGCGTCTTGATCGGTGTGGGCGGCTGCGTGGCCAGCCAGGAGGGCGAGGCCATCATCAAACGCGCGCCCTATGTGGACGTGGTGTTCGGCCCCCAGACGCTGCACCGCCTGCCCGAGA
>CAYUAH010000177.1:0-7349 GCA_964442375.1 uncultured Hydrogenophaga sp.
GGTCCACCACCACGTTGCGCCCGGTCAGCGTGGCCATGGTGCGGGCCACGGCTTCGATGTCGGCGCCCACGAAGTTCAGCGTGATGGGCTCGCCCGGTCGCACGGCCGGGGCCGGCGCGGAGGCAGGAGGAAGCACCGGCAACGGTGTTTGTGCCAGGGCCAGCAGGGGCAGGGCGCTGAGCAGGGCCACCAGCAGGGGGCGCGGCGAGAAGGGATGCAGAAATCCGTGCATGGCGTTCATCCTAGGGCAATCAGCGAACGGCGCCCGCTGCGTTTGCCCACAATATTCAACAGGTTGGACAGGGCGGCCTCGTGGTTCTCACTGGCCTGGGCCTCGCCCTTGAAGCGCAGCCGACCGCCCACCCACTGGCCTTCGCCGCGCAGCATCAGTGCGCCGTCGAGCGTGTCCAGCGTCAGCCGGGCGTCCTGGCCCCCGGGGGCCGCCAGCGTCAGCCGGTAACTGCCCAACGGCGCGAGCGTGGACAGGCTGGAGCTCAGGCCCAGTGCGTCCACGCGCAGGCTGCCGTCAAGCTGCGCGCGGCCTTGCACCCAGCGTGCGCGCAGGCCGGGGCTGTCCAGGCGCAGCTCGCCGTCGAGTTGCAGCGTGTTCCAGGGCGTGCCCAGGCCGGCGAGCACCGCCGTGGGCCAGCGGCTCTGGCCGGCTTCCAGCGTCCATTCCAGGCCGCCGGCCAGCGGCCGCAGCCAGCTGGTGATGCCCGAAGGTGCGCAACAGGGCAGGTGCAGCGCCAGTCGCAGCGCCGGCCCGTGGGACCAGCGGGGCGCGAGGCGCCAGCGCAGGCCCTGGGGCAGCGCGGCCTGGTCGCGGCTGCCGGGGCCGCCGGTCAGCAGCAGGTCGGCCTGCCCGGCCCACACCGTGCCGCGCGGGTTGACGAGCTGGACGCGACCCCCACTGGCGCTGTCCAGTGCCATGGCCAGCCAGCGCGCCGGCGCAAACAGCACCAGCGCGAGCAGGAGCCCAGCCCCGGCCGACACGCTGGCGGCACGCCAGGGCGCGCGGCCAGCACTCATGGGGTGTTGCCCAATGCCGGGCCGCCCAGCACCACGCTGCCACTCCAGCGCAAGGCCGTGCCTTCGCCGTTGCGCTGCAGTTGGGCCTCCACCGGCAGCAGGTGCGCATTGAGGCGCGCCTGTGCCAGCCAGCGTGCCAGCGCATCGGCGGTGGTCGCGTTCAGGCTGACGGTGGCGCGGTTGCCCACCACGGCCACGCGTGTGGCGGCGCCCAGCGTCTGCTGGGTGGCCTGTTCGAGGGCGCGCACGGCCTCGGCCCGCGTCAGGGCCTGGGCGCCACGCTGGGCCTGCAGGGCCTGGGCCTGGCTGGCCAGGGCGCGAACCTCGGCCAGTTGGGCGTCGGCGGCGCGGTGCTGGTCGGGGGCAGCGCGCAGGCCGCGCAGGGCCGGCGCCAGGGCCACGGTCCACAGCAGGTAGGCCAGCACCACCGCCGCCGCCAGGCCCACGGCCAGGCGCTCGCGGGGTTGCAGGCCCTGAAGCAGGGTGTGCAGAGGCAAGGTTTTGCGCGAAGACGGGATGGCCATCAGGGGCGGGCTTTCAGGGTAAGCACCGGCGGCTCGCCAGCGAGTTGCACGGTCCAGCCGGCGGCCTCCAGCTGGCTTTGCCAGTCCGGCCCGGCCTCGGGCGCGGCCCGAAACCCTTGCAGCGTGGCCTGGCCCGGGCCGAAGGTGAGCGTGTCCCACTGGGGCGCGGCGCCGGCCAGTGCCTGCAGCAGGGCCTCGAGGTCGCGCGGCGAGGCTTCGCCGCTGAGCTGGCGCAGGTCGGCCAGGGCGCGGCGCATCTGCACCGGCGCATCCAGCACCAGGGTCACCTGCGGGAAGGTCTGGGTCAGGGTCTGGCGCATCTGCGCCTGTTTGTCTTTCAGCGCCTGCTGGCTGCGCCAGGCCGTGACGTTGAGCGCGGCCACCTGCAGCAACACCAGGCCCACCAGACCCCAGCGCGCCGGGCGCCAGGCCGGGGCGTGCAGCAGGGCGCGGCCGGTGTCGCGCAGCCAGTGGCCACGCCGGGCCTGGGCCGACTGGCTGAATTCGAACTGCGCCAGGTCCCAGGGGCCTTGGGCGCTGCGCAGCAGGTGCTCGGCGCTGCCGGCGATCTCGGGTGGGCGCTGCAGCGCCGCTTCGGCCTGGGCGGCGCAGCCCGGCTCGCTGAGGCAGCTGGGCTGGGCGCCCTCGGCTTCAGTCACGCTGTGCAGCAAGCTGTGCCAAGCGGCCGGTGGGGTGTCGGCCCGCCAGGGCGCGCAGACCACGCCCAGCGGGCCAGAGGCGGCCAGCCAGGTCTGGCCGTTGCGTTCAAAGGCGCGCAGGGCCGGCTCCGGCTGGGGCCACATCAGGGGCGCCACGCGCGACACGTTGCGTCCGCTGGCCCGCAGCGTGGCCAGCGCGGCACGCAGCCAGCCGGCATGCAGGGCCGCGATCCACTGCGTCTGGCCGGGCCGGCCGCCGGGTGCCAGCGCGAAGTGCATCTGCGCGGCATCGTCCAGCAGGCGGTCTTCGAGCAGGCCGTCGAGCACGGCGCGCAGGCGCGAGGCCGCCACCTTGGGCACGGCCACCCAGTGCCAGGACAAGCACTGGGGCGGCAGCAGCAGCACCGTGTCGGCATCGGCGGGCAGCGCGCTGGACTGGGCCAGGCCGTGGGCGCCAGTGCGTTGTCCATCGGCCGTCTGCGCCCACAGCCACTCGGTGGCGGGGCCGGGCGCGTCGGTGGTGGCGCTGGGGGTCAGTAGGAGCACAGGTGGTTCTCGGCTATCGGTTCGGGGCTCATTGTAGGGAGCCTGCATGACGGACGGCGGGGGCGCGCCGCTCGCGCCAGACCGGCGTGAGCTGCAGGCCACCCGTGCCGCCGGTGCTGCGTTCGATCAAGGAGACTTCTTCGATCAGGGTGTCGTCCAGGCGCAGCCGGCCCCGGACTTCGAAATAGCGGCTCTCGGTGTCGAAACGCTCGTTCTGCAACACGGCCTCCCCCACGCCGGGGAAGCGCTGGCGCACGTTGTCGCGGCTGCTGAAGTGGGTGCTTTTGCGTTGTTCCACCATGCTGCGCGCCAGCGCCATGTCGATGCCGGGCAGGGCAGCGTACATGGCCTCGGCGCTGGCGGTGTTGAGGTTGAGGGCGGTGCCTTTGGGCAGCCAGGTGGTGTGGGGGGTGAGCGCCAGCACGCTGCGCGGCGAAAGGCCCAGCCAGCCCACTTGCGACCAGCGCCCGGGCAGCAGGGGAATGCCGGGCTGGGCCTGGGCGGCGGGGCTGGGGTCGGTGGCGGCCAGCAGGTTTTGCAATGCCCGCGCGAGTTCGGCTTCGGGCAGACCCAACTGCTGGAACAGGCGGCTGAAGGCGGCGACGTCGGGCTCGGAGGGGACCGCCTTGCCATCGGCCACGGTCACCAGGTTGCGCAGGTTGAGGCGGCCTTGCTGGTCGGTGATGTCGCCGGACAGAAAGGCCTCCAGCGTGCTGTCGGCGCTCTGGTCGCGGTCGGCCGCCAGAAAGCTGGACAGGCGGGCCTCGGCCAGCGGCAGCGCCCAGGGCTCGCCCAGGTGGTCGGCCTTCTCCTTGTTGTTGTTGATGCCGTCTTCGCGCAGGATGAGGCGGGCCCAGTCGAGCGCGCCAGCGAGTATCCAACTGCCTTGCACGCGCTGGCGCTCGGCGCTTTCCACCGCCAGGGCACGCCACTGCTGCCACAGCGCGGCAGCACTCAGCGTGGCCACCAGCGCCACGGTCAGCATGGCCAGCAGCAAGGCGGCACCCCGTTGGCGGCGGCCGTTCATGAGCGCCGCCTCGTGATCAGGGGCCGCGCCCAGTCGCGCTGCAGCCGGCCGGGCAGGGCGGCACCGGGCGGCAATTGCAGCACCAGGCGCACGCCGTCGGGCAGGTTGGCGCTGCCGTCGGTGGTGCTGCCTGCAGCGGTGGTGCCGGTGGCCGACAAGGGGTTGGTCCAGGCGTCGCCCCGGTAATAAAACAGCTCCCAGGCCGCCAGCGGCATCAGCCGGACCTCGCCCGGAACGGCCTCGTCGCGTGCGGCCTGGGCCCATTGTGTGGCCTGCTGCCAGGCGGCTTGCAGCTCGCCGCGCTGGCGCAGCGGCGCCGATTGCCAGCGCGCCCACTGGCCCGAGGTGGCGTGACGCGTCCAGGCCACCACGCGCAGGCCCTGGCTGGACACGGGGGTGTCCAGGGCATCGCGGCGCACCAGGCGCAGCACGCGGCCATCGAAATCGATGGCGTTGAGTTCGGTCTGCGGCAACACCGCGTCGAGGTCGGCCACCCACTGGCCCAGCGCGCCCTGCAGCTCGGCCTGGGCGTCGGCGCGCTCGCGCGTGAACGCCTGGGTGCGCGACATGCCGTCGATGGCGCGCCAGCTCATCAGGCTGAGCACCGCCATGACGGCGATGGCGACCAGCAGTTCGACCAGGGTGAAGCCACGGGCGGCTTGGGGCATCAATATCTTCCGAGTACCGTGGAAAGACTCAGCAGGATCACGCCGTCGTTCGCGGCGGCGTCGTCCACCCGCGCCTCGATGCGGCGGAAGTTGGGGTTGGGCGTGGCTTGCACAGCCAGGCGCACACGCAGCGTGCGACCGCCTTGTTCGCAGGCGGTGTCCGACTCACCGATGCCGGGCCATTGGGTGGACAGGCGCAGCCGCGCGAGTTCGTTTTCGGCGCAGAGCTGGGCCAGCCACTGGTCGGTCTGGCGTTGCGCCTGCTGCGTCAGCGAGGCGGCGGCCTTGATGCCAGCACCCAGCGTGAGCGCCACGATGGCCAGCGCCACCATGATTTCGATCAGCGTGAAGCCCCGGTGCTGGCGTGTGCGCATCGGGTTCAGGGCATGACAACGCCGCTGGCTGGGGCGAAGGCGCGCAGGCCGTTGCTGGCCAAGGTCAGCTGTCGGCCGTCCAGCGTGAGCAGCAGGCGCTGGGGCTCGTTCAGGGGTTCCGGGCCCAGCACCAGCACCGGCGTGTTGGCGGGCTCGGTCACGCGCGCCAGGGTGCCGGGCACCAGCCAGGCACGTGGCTCGGTGAGCGATTCGCCGGCGTCGCGCCGGGGGCTGGCGCCCAGGAACTCGAAACCCTGTGGCGTGGCGCGCCAGACGATGGGCGTGCCACTGGTGCGGGCCTGGGCGCGCGCCGCGTCGAGCAGGCTGGACAGGCGCAAGGCTTCGCGTTCGAGTTGCTGTGCGCTGCCATCGCGCAGGCTGAAGCTCAGGCCTGCCGCCAGCATGGCGGCCAGGGCCACGACCACCATCAGTTCGAGCAGGGTGAAGCCCATCGCAGCGGCGGAGCGTGGGGGTTTCATGCGGTCACTGCCAGCTGCCGATGTCGGCGTCCTTGCCTTCGCCGCCGGGCTGGCCATCGGCGCCCAGCGACAGAACATCGACCTCACCGTGCAGCCCGGGGTTCAGGTACTGGTAGGGGCGGCCCCATGGGTCGCTGGGCAGTTTGTCGAGGTAGCGGCGCCAGTTGGACGGCACCGGGGCGGCTGTGGGGCGGGCGGTGAGGGCGGTCAGCCCCTGCTCGGTGCTGGGGAAACGCTGGTTGTCCAGCTTGTAGAGCTTGAGCGCCTGCATCAGGTTGTTGACGTCGGTACGGGCCGCCGTGCCACGGGCGTCGTCGGTGCGGTCGAGCACGTTGGGCACGATGAGCGCGGCCAGCACGCCGACGATCACCAACACCACCATCAGTTCGATCAGGGTGAAACCCCGCAGCCGGCGCGATGAGCTGGTTTGGAGGCGGTGGTTGGTGGCGTTCAAGCGGGGTCTCCCGGGCATCAGGTGTTGGACAGTGCGCCGCGCGGGTGGCGGCACAGGGCTGCGGTCAATGATAATCGCCGTCCATGAACGCAGCGCGACGCTTCTCGACCGCATCCCACCCGTTGCCGGGCACCCGCCGCTGGCCACCTGTGCTGGCCGCCGCGCTGGTGTGGGGCGGGCTGGCCCTGTCGGCCGGTTACTGGGGCTTGCGCTGGTGGGGTGAGGCACCGGCCCAGGTACTGCCGGTGCCTCCCGCACCGGTGCTGACCATAGCCACCGACCGTGTGGCCTCGGCGCTGGGTGCGCGTGCGGCCACTGCGGCTGCGCCCACGGCGGCGCCTGCCCTGAGCAGCCGTTTTCGTCTGCTGGGTGTGGTGGCGGCCCGCGAGGGCCAGGGCGCGGCGCTGATCTCGGTGGACGGCCAGCCTGCCAAGCCTTACCGCCAGGGGGCAGCCTTGGCCGATGGCGTGCGCCTGCTGGCGCTGGGGGCGCGCCACGTGGAGGTGGGCAGTGAGGGCGCGCGCGCACGGCTGGAGTTGCCCGTCAGCGCAGCGCCGACGCCGGCCATGGCAGCGCCGGCCCAGGTCAGGCCCTGAGGAAGAGCCGGTAGACCGGGTTGTGGGTTTCCTCGACATAGGGGTAGCCCAGGGTGTCGAGGAACTTGGCAAAGGCCTTGTCGTCCTTGGCCGGCACCTGCAGGCCCACCAGGATGCGGCCGTAGTCGGCCCCCTGGTTGCGGTAGTGGAACAGGCTGATGTTCCAGCCCGGGCGCATCAGGCTCAGGAACTTGAGCAGCGCGCCCGGCCGCTCCGGGAACACGAAGCGTAGCAGGCGCTCCTCCTGCGCCAGCGGTGAATGCCCGCCCACCATGTGGCGCACGTGTTCCTTGGCCAGTTCGTCGTGGGTCAGGTCCAGCGTGGCGAATCCGTGTTTGCCGAAGTTGGCCGCGATCTTGGCGCTTTCGCCTTTGGCGTGGGTGGTCAGGCCCACAAACACATGGGCCTGCTGGCTGTCGCTGATGCGGTAGTTGAATTCGGTCACGTTGCGCGGGCCGCCGGGCAGGGTGCCGATCAGCTCGCAGAAGCGGCGGAAGCTGCCGCGCTCTTCGGGGATGGTGACGGCGAACAGCGCCTCGCGTTCCTCGCCCACCTCGGCGCGCTCGGCCACGAAGCGCAGGCGGTCGAAGTTCATGTTGGCGCCGCACAAAATGGCGGCGAAGGTCTGGCCCTTGGCCTTGTGGGTGACCACGTACTGCTTGATGGCCGCCACCGCCAGCGCGCCCGAGGGCTCGACGATGCTGCGCGTGTCCACAAAGATGTCCTTGATGGCCGCGCACACCGCGTCGGTGTCCACCGTCACGAACTCGTCCACCAGTTCACGCGCCACGCGGAAGGTCTCCTCACCCACGAGCTTGACGGCCGTGCCGTCGGAGAACAGGCCCACGTCGGGCAGGGTGACGCGCTGGCCCGATTCGACCGAGCGCATCATGGCATCGGAGTCGTTCATCTGCACACCGATCACCTTGACCTCGGGGCGCACCGCCTTGATGTAGTTGGCCACGCCGCTGATGAGGCCGCCGCCGCCGATGG
>CAYUAH010000178.1:0-7324 GCA_964442375.1 uncultured Hydrogenophaga sp.
TCAAGAGCCGCTTCTTCGACGAACTGCCCGAGGAGAACCTCAAGTGGATCGCGCCGCGCCCACCGGCCGCGGGCAGCATGGCCGGTTCGCTCAAAGGCGCGCGCTGGGGCTGGAACGATCAGGGCTCACCGCGTGGCGCCTACGGTGGCGCCGCTGCGGTGGCCCCCTGGGCTGAGGCGGCAGCGGCACCCGTGCCCCCGCGCAAGGACGATGGCAACACCGTGCGGGCCGGCATGCAGGTCTTTCACAACAAGTTCGGCGAGGGCAAGGTGCTGACGGTGGAAGGCAGCGGCGCCGATGCCCGCGCCCAGATCAACTTCCCGCGTCACGGCACCAAGTGGCTGGCGTTGAGCGTGGCCAAACTCACGCCGGTGGAGTGATGACACGTCCCGGAGCGGCCTTCTGTCAGGCCGCCTTCGGGGGACGCTTGAAGCGTCTCAGGTCTCGTCCCGGATGCCGTTGCGCAGCACGCCGATGGCGTCGACTTCAATTTCGCACACGTCGCCAGGTTTCATGAAAATCTGGGGCGTGCGCTTGTTGCCCACGCCGCCGGGCGTGCCCGTGACGATCACGTCACCTGGGCGCAATGGGATGAAGCTGGAGATGTAAGCGATCTGGCGCGGAATGCTGTGGATCATCTTGTCGGTGGTGGTGTCTTGCAGCACCTGACCGTTGAGACGGGTCTTGAGCGTCATCACCTGGCCAGGTGCGATCTCGTCGCTGGTCACCATCCAGGGACCAAAGCCCCCGGTGCGCCAAAAGTTCTTGCCGGGCGTCCACTGCGATGTGGCCACTTGCCAGTCGCGGATGGAGCCGTCGTTGTAGCAGCTGTAGCCCGCGATGTGTTTCCATGCATCGGCTTCGCTGATGCGCCGGCCGCCCTGGCCGATGATCACGGCGATCTCTGCCTCGTAATCCAGACGGTGCGATTCCGACGGACGCACGATGTCCTGGCCGTGCGCCACCTGCGACTCGGGCAGGCGCAGAAAGATCACGGGCGTTTCGGTGATTTCCTTGCCGGTTTCACGCACGTGCTCCCCGTAGTTCAGGCCAATGCAGAAAATCTGATCGGGGTTCGGGATCACCGGCAGCAGCTCCAGTGCGTCGAAAGCCAGGGTGGGTGTCTGGGTGCGCGCGGCTTCGGCAGCCGCACCCACCAAACCCTTGGCGATCAAGGTTTTCAGGTCGGGGGCTTGGGCGCCGAACAGCGGGGTGAGGTCGAGCACCTTGTCGTTCACGACGGCGCCGTAGCGGTCTTGGCCCTGGTGTTTGAAGCTGATGAGTTTCATGGTGTGTCCTGGTGGGGTGTGGAAAAAGAGGTCAAACGTGCGCTGATGTCCTGCGCTGCGCGCATCACCAGTTGCGCCAGTTTCTGGGTGTCCACCACCGACATGCGGGGCACGGTGGACACCAGTGAGATGGCGGCCACGACCGAGCCGTCCGGCTGGTGGATGGGGGCCGCGACGGCGGCCAGGTGGGATTCAAGTTCGCCGTTCGAGAAATAGTGGCCAGCCTTGCGCACGCCGCTGTAGAAGCGGCGGAAGTCGCTCCATGAGGTGGGCAGACCGGCGGCGGCGACGTCGTTGGGGTGGGCGTCGAACAGCTTGTGCAGCTGGGCGGGTGGCAATCCGGCCAGGATGACCTTGGCCGCGCCCCCCAAAAACAGGGGGCGTGGCCGTCCACGGCCATAGCTCAGGCTGGCGGGGTTGTTGCCCTGTTCCCGGTGGGTGTCGAGCAACTGCTGTCCATAAAGGGCCGACATCACGCAGTCGAAACCGGTGGTGTCGACCAGCTCGCGCATGAAGGGGGTGGCGTGCTGCAGCACCGGGTCGGCCATGCGGATGTAGTGGTCCAGAACGATCACCCGCGGCCCCAGGGTGTACTGGGAATCGCTGGCGCGCTGCAGCAGGCCGGCGTCGCTCAGCACCTTCACGTAGCGGTAGCCGGTCGGCAGCGAAACATCCAGTGCCTCGGTGATCTCTTCGGCGGTCCAGTTCAGGCGCTGGTCGGTGAAGAGGTCGAGCACGCTCAGCATGCGCACCAGGCTGGACGCGGATTTGTCGTTCATGGTCAGGTGTCAGTGGGGTTGGAGGTCCGCCACGGGCATCATGGCCGTGATGGCATCCAGCTCCCCGGGTGACTTGGCCATGCCCAGGATGTAGCGGTCGGGCCTGAGGATGATGGCGTCAACGCCTTGCTTGTCAAGCCATTCGCGCACAGCCGGCTCCTGGTCCACCCGCAGCGTCGTGGCGTCGGCCTGCTGCCAGCGTTCGAGCGTGGCCGCGTTCACCTGGCTCAACAGGGCGGATCGCGCGATGATGGCAAAACGAAGGCCCAGCCGGTTGTCGAGCCGGTCCCCGTTGGTCAGGAGCGGTTGTGGAAAGGGCTGTGCCACCGGCGCCTGCTCACCCAGCCAGACGCCGGGGCCCAGGCGGGGCGCGGGGAACTCGAATATTTCCGGTCGCTCCTGTTTGAAACGCAGGTCCCGCTGGCGCGCCTGCTCGGGGTCGGTGGTCTGGATGATGTTGCCCAACTGCACCGCCAACTCAATGAAAGCGTGCACGTGTGGCGAACGTTCGGATTCGTAGCTGCCCAGCAGGCTGTCGGGTGCTTGGCCTCTGGTCACTGCCACCAGCTTCCAGGCCAGGTTGGAGGCGTCGCGGATGGCGGCGCACATGCCCTGCCCCAAGAAGGGGGGTGTCTGGTGTGCCGCGTCGCCCGCGAGCATCAACCGGCCTTTGCGCCAACCCTCGGCGATGAGCGAGTTGAAGGTGTAGATCACCGCACGTTCGATGCGCGCATGCTCTGGCCGGACCCATCGACTGACCATCTGCCACAGGGTCTCGGGCAGCACCAGTTGTTGTGGGTCGTCACCCGGCATGAGCATGATTTCCCAGCGGCGGCGGCGGCCGGTGACGTTGCAATAGGTCGTGGGCCGGCTTGGATCGCAATATTGCACGGTGTGGTCAGGCAGCGCAGGGGCGTCGTCGTTCAACACCACGTCGAACACCAGCCAGGGCTGCTTGAGACCGAGGTCTTTCATGGAGCTGCCCAGGGCCTGACGCACAAACGAGCGCGCGCCGTCGCTGCCGACCACATAGCGCGCCTGGTGGGTGTGCATCGCGTCACTGCGGCGGTCGCGCACCGTCAGCCGCACAACATCGGCGCTTTCGTCCAGTTGAATCAGCTCGTGCTGCAGGTGTACCTGCACCTGGGGGAAGCGGGTCGCGCCTTCGCGCAGCACCTGCTCCAGTTCGGGCTGGTGGAAGTAGTAATTGCTCGCGCATCCGTGGGGTCCTTGTGCGGTGGTACCGCCCCGGATCAGCAGGGTCTCGCCCGCTGCGTTGACAAAGTGCATGCCGCTGAGGCCGGGGCGGGAAATGGCTTCGACTTGGCTGCGCAGTCCCATGGACTGGAACACACGCATCACCTCGCCGTCGAAGTGGATGGCGCGAGGCAGCGGATAGATGGCCGCCTCGCGTTCCAGCACCAGCACCGACAGACCTGCCTGACCCAGCAGGTTGGCCAGACAGGCCCCCGCCGGCCCGTAGCCAATGATGGCCACATCAAAGGTTTTTCCGCTCATGCCTGTGCCCCCGCGGTGTAGCCCATGCGCCGGGCCATGTCGGCTTGCCATGTGGCACGGCTCTGGAATTTCGGGCGGCTGCGCGCCAGCGCCTCGGCCTGCGCCATGACCTCTTCGTCACTGCGGTCCAGGTCAATCGGTTCGCGCAGGGGCTGCTCGCAATACCAGGGCATGTCCATGAAGACCTCGATGCGATTGCCTTCCGGATCACGGAAATAAATCGACACGGCGTTGCCGTGTGTGGCGGTGACCAAGTCGCTGACATCGGCATCGGCCAGGGCGCGCCGACGCATCTCGCGCAGCGTGGCCAGGTCGGGTACGCGGAAGGACATCTGGTTGATGACGCTGAAGCCCAGATCGGCAGGGCGGCCGGTGGCCAGTACCAGTTGGTGGTGTTCGGCCGGATCGCGGCTCAAGAACACGAGCTGCACCGTGCCGAGGTCGCCACGGTCGGTTTCGGTGAAGCACATCACCTCTTTGTAAAAGCGCGCCATGCGTTGGATGTCGTGGACGTAGAAGCCCATGTGGCTGAACACGAGTGCGCTTTGCTGGTTCAGGGACGGCGGGTTGGCGGTGGTGGTCTGTGGCATGAGGTCTCCTGTTGATGATGAAAATTAGACCATGAAAATCAAGAATAAATCAATAAAAAAATAAAAAATTCTCGCAAAATGAGAACATGAAGTTTTTTTGATGCAAAATCCGTCGCAGCCCGAAGAGCGGGTTTTCACCCCACCTACACACCTCTGGAGACAAAACCATGGATTTGTTGACACGCCGCGCCGGCTTGACCGTGCTTGCCCTGGGCCTGCTGGCTGGCACCGCCGCCAGCGCTTTCGCGCAGGACTACCCAAGCAAACCGATACGCTTGATCGCACCTTTCCCGGCCGGGTCGGGGCCCGACGCGAATGCCCGCGAGATCGCTGCGGAACTCGCCAAGACCCTGGGCCAGCCGGTGGTGGTGGACAACCGCCCGGGGGCCTCATCGATCATCGGCACCGACCTGGCCGCCAAGGCCGCGCCGGACGGCTACACCTTGTTGGTGGGCACCACCACCTCGATGGCGGTGCTGCCTCACCTCTACAGCAAGTTGCCTTTCAACGCCGAAAAGGACTTTGCGCCGGTCAGCCTGCTGGGCGTGCTCAACACCGGGCTGGTGGCCCACCCCGACACGCCGGCCAAAAACGCCAAGGAGTTGCTGGAGCTGGCCAAGGCCAAGCCCGACAGCATCAACGTGGCCACCCAGGGTATCGGCAGCTACTCCCACCTGGCCGGTGAATGGTTTGCGGCCAGCGCGGGCGTCAAGCTGCGGTTTGTGCCCTACAACACCAGCAGTCCATACGGCGATCTGGTGGCGGGGCAGGTGTCGGCCATGTTTGACGGCCTGCCCGCAGCAGCCGGCAACATCCGGGGCGGCAAGCTGCGCCTGCTGGCCATCAGCGGCAAGACGCGCCACCCGGCCTTTGCGGACGTGCCCACCTTTGCCGAGGCGGGCCTGCCCGACTACGCCCCGCTGGCCTGGCAAGGGATACTGGCGCCGGCCGGCACACCCAAGGCCATCGTCGAGAAGCTGAGTGCTGCCATGCAGAAGGCCGTGCAGAACCCGGCGTTGGCCGAAAAATGGCGCAACTATGGCGGCGAACTCAAGGCCACCACCCCCGCAGAATTTGCCGCCTTCATCAAGTCGGAGTCGGCCATCTGGGGGCGGGCAGTGCGTCAAGCCGGTGTGAAGCTGGATTGAGCGCCATGGTCATGCCCGACAAGCACACCGTGCTGGCATGGGAAGCACAACGCCAACAGGCTTTGTTGGCGGGTGATCTGCCGGCCCTGGCGGCGCTGTTGTCCGATGCGCTGGTCTATGTGCACTCCACAGCGGTCATCGACACCAAGGCCAGTTACCTGGCCAAGCTGCAAAGTGGTGCCATTCGTTACATCAGCCTGGCCTTCGAGGAGCTGACGGTGCACGCGCTCGACGGGGCGGCCCTGGTCCACGGCCAGCTGCGGGCCACCGTGCGCAAGGTGGGCACGGACAAGCCGGTGTGCAGCCGGTTTCTGACCGTGTGGGCGCCCGATGGTGATGGTGTCTGGCGCCTGGTGGCGCATCAGGGCACGGCACAAACTTGAGGAGACGGCATTGATCAACAAAGTGGTGGACAGCGTCGCTCAGGCGCTGCACGAGGTCCAGGACGGTGCCACCGTCTTGATAGGTGGGTTCGGCACGGCCGGCATTCCCAATGAGCTGATCGATGGCCTGATCGAACAGGGCGCCCGCCACCTCACGGTGGTGAACAACAACGCCGGCAACGGCGACGATGGACTGGCGGCGCTGCTCAAGGCGGGGCGCGTGGAGCGTTTGATATGCAGTTTTCCCCGTGCGGCTGACAGCCATGTGTTCGATGCCTTGTACCGCGCGGGTCAGATTGCCCTGGAGTTGGTGCCCCAGGGCAACCTGGCCGAGCGGCTGCGCGCGGCCGGTGCGGGCATCGGTGCATTTTTCACACCCACCGGGCACGGGACCGAGCTCGCCAACAACGCCGACGGTTCACCCAAGGAAACCCGTGTCATCGGAGGGCGCCCTTACGTGCTGGAGTACCCCATTCACGGTGATCTGGCGCTGATCAAGGCCGAGCGTGGTGACCGCTGGGGCAACCTGTGCTACCGCAAGGCGGCGCGCAACTTCGGTCCTGTGATGGCCGCGGCCGCCCGCACCACGGTGGCCAGCGTGCACGAGGTGGTCGAACTCGGCGCGCTGGACCCCGAGCACGTCGTGACGCCAGGCATCCACGTTTCGCGGCTGGTGTGTGTGCCCCGTGTGGCCACCAAGGGTGGCGGCTTCAAACGCACCGCATGACAAGGGCCTGCACATGAACCTCTACACAAAACGCGACAAGAACGAGCTGGCGCGCCGGGTGGCGCAAGACATCCCCGATGGTGCCTATGTCAACCTCGGGATTGGCCAGCCCACCCTGGTGGCCAACCACATACCGGCAGGCCGGGAAGTGATTCTGCACAGCGAAAACGGCATTCTGGGCATGGGCCCCGCGCCCGCTGCGGGTGAGGAGGATTACGACCTCATCAACGCCGGCAAACAGCCCGTGTCGTTGTTGGCGGGGGGCGCCTATTTCCACCATGCCGACAGTTTCGCAATGATGCGCGGCGGGCACCTCGACATCTGTGTGCTGGGTGCTTTTCAGGTGTCTGCCACCGGCGACCTGGCCAACTGGAGCACAGGCGAGCCTGGCGCCATTCCCGCTGTGGGGGGCGCCATGGACCTGGCCACAGGGGCCAAGCAGACGTGGGTCATGATGGACCTGTTGACCAAGCAGGGTCAGAGCAAGGTGGTGTCGCAGTGCAGCTACCCCTTGACCGGCATCGCCTGTGTCAAACGCATTTACACGGACCTGGCCACACTGGCCTGTTCGTCAGAAGGCTTGCGGCTCATCGACGTTGTCGATGGCCTCAGCCACCATGAGCTCGAACGCCTCATCGGTCTGCCCATCCAGTCTTGAATTACTTGAACTCGCCAGACAATGACCCAAGCCTTCATCTGCGACGCCATCCGCACCCCCATCGGCCGCTATGGCGGCGCACTCAGCAGCGTGCGCACCGACGACCTGGCCGCCATCCCGCTGCGCGCGTTGATGGCGCGCAACCCCAACGTCGACTGGGCCAGCGTGGTGGACGTGATCTTCGGCTGCGCCAACCAGGCCGGTGAAGACAACCGCAACGTGGCCCACATGG
>CAYUAH010000179.1:0-7303 GCA_964442375.1 uncultured Hydrogenophaga sp.
GCGATTTCCCGGTCGAGCAGTACTGGCGCGACAACCGCCTGAACATGATCCACGAGGGCACACACGGCATACAGGCCACCGACCTGCTGGGCCGCAAGGTGCTCATGGACAACGGCCGGGGCCTGCAGCTGCTGGCCACCCGCATCAACGACACCGTGCAGCGCGCCATCCAGCAACCCGGCCTGGCGGCCCATGCCAACGCGCTGGCCGCAGCTTTGCAGCGCGTGGGTGCCGCCACCAAGGCGGCCTGGGCCACCGGCAACCCGGCCGAGGCGCTGGCCAATGCCGTGCCCTATATGCAGGCCTTTGGCCACACGGTGCTGGCCTGGATCTGGCTCGACGTGGCCCTGAGTGCGATGAACCATGACGCCGCGCAGGCCCAGCCCGCGACCGTGGGCCGCCTGGCCGCCACCCGCTATTTCTTTCATTACGAGCTGCCCAAGATGGCCGGCTGGTTGCCGGTGGTCGAGAGCCGCGACCCCACCTGTGCCGATCTGCCCGAGGAAGCTTTCTGATGCTGCGACACATCGTTCTCTGGACCTTCAAGGACCACGCCGAGGGTGGCGACAAAGCCGCCAACATCGCCCGCGCCCATGCGCTGCTGCAAGGCTGTGCGGCGCTGACACCTGGCATCTTGCAGTTCAAGGTGGCCACGGCCCAGCCCGGGCTCATCTTCAACGCCGATCTGGTGCTCGACAGCACGTTCACCGACCGTGCCGCGCTGGACGCCTACCAGCACCACCCCGAGCACGTGGCCATCAAACCTTTCATGGCGGCGGCGGTGGCTGGCCGCCACTGTGTGGATTTCGAAACCTGACGGAGACAAACAACATGACACGCACGGTTCAACAACTGTTCGACCTCAGCGGCAAGACCGCGCTGGTGACCGGCGGCTCGCGCGGCCTGGGCCTGCAAATGGCCCAGGCCCTGGGCGAGGCCGGCGCACGCATCATGCTCACATCGCGCAAGGCGGCCGACCTGGAGCAGGCCGTGGCCACGCTGCAGGACCAGGGCATAGACGCGCGCTGGATTGCTGCCGACTGCGCCAAGGAAGCCGACATCCAGCGCCTGACCGACGAGACGCTCGAGCGCATGGGCGACATCGACATCCTGGTCAACAACGCGGGCGCCACCTGGGGCGCGCCGGCCGAGGACTATCCGATTGAAGCCTGGGACAAGGTCATGAACCTCAATGTGCGCGGCTACTTTCTGCTCAGCCAGGCGGTGGGCAAACGCAGCATGATCGGGCGCAAGGGCGGCAGCATCATCAACCTGGCCAGCGTGGCCGGGTTGGGTGGCAACCCCATCGAGATGAAGACCATTGCCTACAACACCTCCAAAGCGGCCGTGATCAACTTCACCCGCGCGCTGGCGGCGGAGTGGGGCCACCACGGCATCCGCGTCAACGCCATCTGCCCGGGATTTTTCCCGAGCAAGATGAGCGCGGGCCTGCTGGAGGTCATGGGCCAGAAAATCCTGCAGGGCACGCCGCTGGGCCGCCTGGGCGACGACGAGGGACTCAAGGGACTCACGCTGCTGTTCGCCAGTGAAGCCGGCAAACACATCACCGGCCAGTTCATGGCGGTCGATGGCGGCGCCTCGGCGCTGATCGGGGGCTGAGGTGGGCATTCCTTTTGGCGCACCCATTCCCTTTGTCGAGCACCTGGGCTTTGAGCTCACGCGTTTCGACGGCGGACACTCTGAAATCGTGTTCGCGCCGAGGCCCGAGCACCTCAATTCCTTCGACGTGGTCCACGGCGGCGCCACCATGACGCTGCTGGACGTGACCATGGCCACGGCGGCGCGCAGCATCACGCCCGAGATGGGCGTGGTGACCATCGAGATGAAAACCACCTTCATGCGTGCCGGCCGGGGCACCTTGCGCGGCGTGGGCCACCTCATTCACCGCACCCGCTCCATGGCCTTCACCGAGGCCTCGATTTTCGACGCCGATGGCCAGCTGTGCTCGCAGGCCACCGGCACCTTCAAGTACGTGGCGCGCCAATCCGACAGCGCGCCTGCGGTTTCCACAGATTGATCCGTCACGGAGTTTTCCATGCCACAGAACACCCAGATCCTGCTCGACAACCGCCCCGTGGGCGAAGCCACCGTCGGCAACTTCAAGACCGTCACCACCGACACCCCCGCGCTGCAAGACGGCCAGGTGCTGGTGCGCCACCACTACCTGAGCCTGGACCCTTACATGCGCGGGCGCATGAACGACAGCAAGAGCTACGCGGCCTCGCAACCGCTGGGGCAGGTGATGATTGGCGGCACCGTGGGCGAGGTGATCGAATCGCGCCACCCCAAGTTCGCGGTGGGCGACCAGGTGGTGGGCATGGGCGGCTGGCAGCAGTACAGCGTGGTCAACGCCGGCGAGCCCGGCGCGCTGCGCAAGGTGGACACCAGCCACGTGCCGCTGAGCCACTACCTGGGTGCGGTGGGCATGCCAGGTGTGACGGCCTGGTACGGCCTGGTCAAGATCATCGAGCCCAAGGCCGGCGAAACCATGGTGGTGAGCGCCGCCAGTGGCGCGGTGGGCAGCGCATTCGGTGCCTTGGCCAAAGCACGTGGCTGCCGCGTGGTGGGCATTGCCGGCGGCCCCGACAAATGCAAGTACCTCACCGAGGAGCTGGGCTTTGACGCCGCCATCGACCACCGCGCCCACCCCGACCTCAAGAGCATGAGCCAGGCGCTCAAGGCGGCCTGCCCGAACGGTATCGATGGCTACTTCGAGAACGTCGGCGGCCACATCCTCGACGCCGTGCTGCTGCGCGCCAACGCCTTCGCGCGCATCGCGGTGTGCGGCATGATCGCTGGCTACGATGGCGCGCCCTTGCCGCTGCAGAACCCGGCGCTCATCCTGGTCAACCGCATGAAGGTGCAGGGCTTCATCGTGAGCGAGCACATGGAGGTGTGGCCCGAGGCGTTGAAGGAGCTCGGCACGCTGGTGGGCAGCGGCAAGCTGCGTCCGCGCGAGAGCGTGGCGCAAGGCATCGACAGCGCGCCGCAGGCCTTCCTGGGTTTGCTCAAGGGCAAGAACTTTGGCAAACAACTCGTCAAGCTGGTCTGATCAAAGAAGGAGTTGCGCCATGTCTGAACTGATCTTGCACCACTACCCCGACTCGCCCTTTTCCGAGAAAGTGCGCCTCATCCTCGGCGCCAAGAAGCTGGCCTGGAAGTCGGTGCGCATCCCGGTCATCATGCCCAAGCCCGATGTGCTGGCGCTGACCGGCGGTTACCGGCGCACGCCTTTGCTGCAGATCGGTGCCGACATCTATTGCGACACCGCGCTGATCTGCGATGTGCTGGAACACCGCCAGCCCTTGCCCTCGCTCTATCCGGCGGCCGAAAAAGGCCTGGCGCGCATCGTGGCCCAGTGGGCCGACAGCACGCTGTTCTGGGCCGCCATGGCCTACAACCTGCAGCCCAAAGGCGCGGCCAGCATGTTTGAGGGCGCGCCACCCGAAGCTGCCAAAGCCTTTGCGGCCGACCGGGGCGCCATGTCACAGGGCATGACGCGACTGCGCCCGGCCGACGCCACGGCGGCCTACAAAAGCTACCTGCGCCGCATTGCCCACATGCTGGAGCAAAACGACTACCTCGTGGGCGACGCGCCCTGTGTGGCCGATTTCGCCGTGTACCACCCGCTGTGGTTCACCCGCCACCGCACGCCCGCCGTGGCCGACATTTTCCAGGCCACGCCGGTGGTGCTGGACTGGATGGACCGCATGGCCGCGCTGGGTCATGGCGCGCCCGAGAAGATGGGTTCGGCCGATGCCATTGCGCTGGCCCACGCCAGCACGCCCGCTGCACCCCACGACGACTATTTCCAAGACGACCATGGCATCGCGCTGGGTCGCCGCGTCAGCATCGCAGCCGAGAGTTTTGGCACCGAGCTCACCGAAGGCGAGCTGGTGGCCGCCACGCGCACCCAGATCACCCTGCGCCGCACCGACGAGCGCGCCGGCACCGTGCACGTGCACTTTCCCCGCGTGGGCTATGTGATGCGCGCGGTGGCATGAAGCTCAGGTGGTCACTCAAGGCATTTGATGCGCTGACGCCGACCGAAATGTATGCCTTGCTGCGTTTGCGCAGCGAGGTCTTTGTGGTCGAGCAGAACTGCGTGTTCCTGGACATGGACAACAGCGACCAGCCGGCCCAACACCTGCTGGGTTGGACCGAGGGGCCAAGTTCGCAGCTGGTGGCTTGCGCACGCTGTTTTGGCCCGGGCGTGAAGTACGCGGAGGCCAGCATCGGTCGTGTGGTCACCGCTCCCTCAGCGCGTGGCAGCGGTGTGGGCCAAGCGCTCATGCGCGAGGCCGTGCGTGCGCTGCAAGGGCATTGGGGCGTGTTGCCCATACGCATTGGCGCTCAGGCCCGCCTGCAGGCCTTTTACGAGCAACACGGTTTTGTCCGCGAGGGCGAGGCCTACATCGAAGACGGCATCCCCCACATCGAGATGCTGCGACCTGCGACACACGCAGCAACACACGGAGCACCCCATGCTGAATGAATTCAAGGGCAAGACGGCGGTCATCACCGGCGCCGGTTCGGGCTTTGGCCTGGAGGTCGCGCGCATCGCCGCCGCGCGCGGTATGAGCCTGGTGCTGGTGGACGTGCAGCAGGACGCGCTGGACGCCGTCCGAACCGAACTGGAGGCAGCCGGTGCGCCGGTGCTGGCGCAGCGGGTGGACGTCTCCAGTGCCGAGGACATGGCGGCGCTGGCTGAGGCGGTGGCGGCCC
Source organism: uncultured Hydrogenophaga sp. (assembly GCA_964442375.1). Classification (GTDB taxonomy): domain Bacteria; phylum Pseudomonadota; class Gammaproteobacteria; order Burkholderiales; family Burkholderiaceae_C; genus Hydrogenophaga. Next base: position 4,747 of record CAYUAH010000179.1, read on the forward strand.
GCTTTGGGGCACCACATTTTGTGTTCAACAACGCGGGCGTGGGCTCGGGTGGCTTGATCTGGGAGAACTCGGTCAAAGACTGGGAGTGGGTGCTGGGTGTCAACCTGTGGGGTGTCATCCATGGCGTGCGCCTGTTCACGCCCATGATGCTGGCCGCAGCCCAGGCCGACCCGGCCTGGCGCGGCCACATCGTCAACACCGCCAGCATGGCGGGTGTGGTCAACATGCCCAACATGGGCGTTTACAACGTGAGCAAACACGCGGTGGTGAGCCTGAGCGAAACGCTCTACCAGGACCTGCGCCTGGTCACCGACCAGATTGGCGCCAGCGTGTTGTGCCCGTACTTCGTGGCCACCGGCATCCACCAGAGCGACCGCAACCGCCCACAGGTCATGGCCGACGAAAAGCCCACGGCCAGCCAGATGATCAACCAGGCCATGGTCGGCCAGGCCGTGACCAAAGGCAAAGTGACCGCCCAGGACGTGGCGGGCCGGGTGTTTGCGGCGCTGGAGAGCGGACAGTTCTACGTCTTCAGCCACCCCCATGCGCTGGGCGCCGTGACGGCACGCGCCGGTGATATCACCGGCCTGCGCAACCCCACCGACCCCTTTGCCGAGCGGCCGGAGGTGGGGGCGCAGCTCAGGGCGGCGCTGCGGGCTTAGCCCTTGCCCAGCGGCGGGCGCCCGAACAGGCTGGAGGCGTTGCTGATGGGGCCGAGCTCGGCGGCGGTGGCCAGCAGCGCCGGGGCCAGCGCCTGCATCGTGTCCATGGTCAGGCGCTGGCGTGGTGCGGCAATGCTGATCACGCCTATGGCTTCGCGGCGACGCAACACGGGCACGGCGATGGCGCTCATGCCGGGTGCAAACACCTCGTCGATGAGGGCGTAGCCGCGCACGCGTGCCGCATGCAGAAAACCCAGCAAGGCCTTGATGGTGGTGGGGGCCTTGGGGCCGTATTCGGCGCGTGTGCCGAAGCCTTGGCGCGCGACCAGTTCCAGTGCCCGTTCGTCGCTGAGCGTGAGCAGCCAGGCGTGACCCGAGGCAGTGCACGAGAGCCGGGCCTCCATGCCCATGTCGGGGTCGTATCGCATGCCTTGCTGGCGCGAACCCTGTGCCTTGGCCACCCAGATCAGCCTGTCGTCGTCAACGATGGACAACCGAACCAGTTCGCCCGATGCCTGCGCGAGTCGCTCCAGCAAGGGTTCGGCGATGTCCACCAGACCGGCGTGGCTGAGGTAACCCAAGCCCAGTGAAACCACCTTGGTTGTGAGCTGGTAGTCGCCCTGCTTGCGCTTTTGCCTCACATACCCGCGCTGCTGCAAGTCGCCCAGCAGGCGGTGGCAGGCGCTCAGCGGGATGTCGAGTTCTTGTGCCATCAGGGCCAGCGGCAGGCCATCCGGGTGTTGCGAGAGGTGTTCGAGCAGCGACAGGCCGCGATCAAGCGCGAGGTTCATTCTGCAATACGGAATGAGTTTCCAGTTTGGAAGGAGTTTCCCAGTGTGCCCCAACAATGGTCGCAACGCCACACGTGGCGCCCACGTCCAAGCGCATCATGACCCACACCGTCTACATTCTCAACGGCCCCAACCTCAACCTGTTGGGCGTTCGCGAACCCCATCTGTACGGCCACACCACTTTGCCGCAGGTGGAGCAGCGTTGTCGCGCGGTGGTCGCCGAGTTGGGCTTGGCTTGCGAGTTTCGACAGAGCAACCACGAGGGTGTGCTGGTGGACTGGGTACAGGAGGCGCGCGCTGCGGGCGCCGCCGTGCTCATCAACCCGGCCGGCCTGTCTTTTCGTTCCATTCCGCTGCTCGATGCGCTCAAGACCATAGAGCAGCCGGTGATCGAGGTGCACATCACCAACATCCACCGGCGCGAGGCCTTGTACCAGCATTCCGTCACCGCCAACGGCGCCACCGGCGTGATCTGTGGGCTTGGGCCTTTGGGCTACGAGCTCGCTTTGCGGGCACTGGCGCACCAGATGACAATCGCAGCCGCCTGAACCTTGTGCTTCACCCACCACAACCACTGGAGACAGACATGAAAGCTCGTATCAACCGCCGCCAGGCCTTGTGTGCCAGCGCCGCGCTGGCCACCACAGGGCTGTCCGGCCTGGCGCATGCCCAGAGCACGCTGCGCTTTGCCGCCGTGTTTGCCGACACCGACATCCGTGCAGAGATGATGAAGCGCCTGGCCGCCGAGGTGGCCGGCGACCACAAGATCGACCTGTTCCTGAACTCCACGCTGTTCCGCCAGGGCACCGAACTGGTGGCGCTGCAGCGCGACAACCTGGAGATGGGCAACATCTCGCCGCAAGACATCTCCAAGCAGGTGCCAGCCTGGTCGTTGCTGACCTCGGCCTACCTGTTCCGCGATGCCAACCACCTGACCGCGTTTTTTGCCAGCGACATGGGCGCACAGATGAAGAAGCTGGTGGAGGACCAGCTCAAGGTCAAGGTGTTGGGCCCCACCTTCTTTGGCACCCGCCACGTGGGCCTCAAGGGCAAGAAGAAGATCAACACGCCGGCCGACCTGGGCGGCGTGAAGCTGCGCATGCC
>CAYUAH010000180.1:0-7276 GCA_964442375.1 uncultured Hydrogenophaga sp.
GGTGCTGCTGGAGGTGTTCAACAACCTGTTCATGAACATCGCCGAGCAGATGGGCCTGCAACTGCAGAACACCGCCTACTCGGTCAACATCAAGGAGCGGCTGGATTTCAGCTGCGCGCTGTTCGACACCGAGGGCCACCTGATCGCCAACGCGCCCCACATGCCGGTGCACCTGGGCAGCATGGGCGAGAGCATCAAGACCGTGATCCGGGAGAACGCCGGGCGCATGCAGCCGGGCGATGTGTACGTGCTCAACGACCCCTACCACGGCGGCACCCACCTGCCCGACGTGACGGTGATCACGCCGGTGTATCTGGACGCGACCAGCCCTCACCCCAACCCTCTCCCAAGGGGAGTGGGTGCTGAACTCCCTCTCCCAGCGGGAGAGGGCAGGGGTGAGGGCGGCCGCCAACCCATCTTCTACGTCGGCAGCCGTGGCCACCATGCCGACATCGGCGGCAGCACGCCGGGTTCCATGCCGCCGTTCTCCACCCGCATCGAGGAGGAGGGCGTGCAGATCAACAACGTCAAGCTCGTCGATGCCGGCGTGTTGCGCGAGGCCGAGATGATTGCCCTGCTGCAAAGCGGCGAGTATCCCAGCCGCAACCCGCAGCAGAACATGGCCGACCTGAAGGCCCAAATCGCGGCCAACGAGAAAGGCGTGCAGGAGCTGCGCAAGATGGTGGCCCAGTTCGGCCTGGACGTGGTGCTGGCCTACATGCGCCACGTGCAGGACAACGCCGAGGAATCGGTGCGCCGCGTTATCACGCGCCTCAAGGATGGTCAGTTCACCCTGCCGCTGGACAACGGCGCGCAAATCAACGTGGCGGTGCGCGTGAACGCGGCCCAGCGCAGCGCCGAGATCGATTTCACCGGCACCAGCGCGCAGCAAACCAACAACTTCAACGCGCCCACGGCGGTGTGTATGGCGGCGGTACTTTACGTGTTCCGTACCCTGGTGGACGACGACATCCCGCTCAACGCCGGTTGCCTCAAGCCGCTCAAGGTCATCATTCCGCCGGGCTCCATGCTCAACCCCAACCCGCCGGCCTCGGTGGTGGCGGGCAACGTGGAAACCTCCACCTGCATCACCAACGCCTTGTTCGGTGCCTTGGGCGTGCTGGCTGGCAGTCAGCCGACCATGAACAACTTCACCTTTGGCAACGCGCGCCACCAGTACTACGAAACCATTTCCGGCGGCAGCGGTGCCGGGGAGGGCTTCAACGGCACGTCGGTGGTGCAGACCCACATGACCAACTCGCGACTGACCGATCCCGAGGTGCTGGAATTCCGCTTCCCGGTGCGGCTGGAGAGCTACGCCATCCGCCCCGGATCGGGCGGGGCGGGGCGCTGGAAGGGGGGCGACGGCGGCGTGCGCCGGGTGCGTTTCCTGGAGCCCATGACGGCCAGCATCCTGTCCAACGGCCGCATCCATCCCGCCTTCGGTGTGGCAGGCGGCCAAGCGGGTGCGCCGGGCATCAACCGCGTGTTGCGTGCCGATGGCCGGGTGGAGGAACTTGCCCACATCGGCTCGACCGATATGGACGTCGGCGACATTTTTGAAATCCACACGCCCGGCGGTGGCGGCTTTGGCAGAGCGTCATGACGCGGGTGTTGCTGACCGGCTTCGAACCCTTCGACGGTGACCCTCTCAACCCGTCGTGGGAGGTGGCACGTGCGCTGGATGGCCAGATCCTCGGCGGTGCCCGCATCCACGCGCACCAGCTGCCCTGCGTGTTCGGCGCTGCGCGCGACGCGCTGTGGCAGGCGCTTGAAGGCGGGCAGTTCGACCTGCTCCTGTCCCTGGGCCTGGCCGGGAACCGGCCCGACGTCACGGTGGAGCGCATCGCCATCAACGTGGACGACGCCCGCATCCCCGACAACGCCGATCAGCAGCCGGTGGATGTGCCGGTGGTGGCCGAGGGGCCGGCGGCGTACTGGGCCAGCCTGCCCATCAAACGCATGGTGGCGGCGGTGCGCGCGGCGGGCGTACCGGCTTCGGTCTCGCAAACGGCCGGCACCTTCGTCTGCAACCACGTGTTCTACGCCGGCGCGCATTGGGCGGCCACGCAGCAGCCGAGGCTGCGCGTGGGCTTCATGCACCTGCCGCTGCTGCTGTCGCAGGCAGTGGGCCGGCCCGGCTTCACCGGCATGGCGCTGGACACGCAAGTGCTGGCGGTGCGGGCTGCGTTGGCGGCGGCACTGGAGGCGGGGGACGACATCACCAGCGTGGGCGGCGCGGTGTCCTGAAACCCCGCCGCTGGCGGTGTTGCTGCCGCGCGACTGTGCCCGGGTTGCGCCCGCCTTCGCGCACCGGTCACAATAGGTCGTACAGGGAGTTTGAGATTGTTTTGGGAGTTGCCCATGTTCAAACACCTTGCCTGCCTGATCGCCCTCACCGTTTCTGCCGCCGCCTACGCGGAAGGCCCCTCCTGCAACGCCGCTGCCGCGGAAAAAAAGCTGGCCGGTGCCGCCAAGACCTCCTTCCTGAAGAAGTGCGAAAAAGACGCGGCCGCGAGCTGTGAGATGACTTCGAAGGAGAAAAAACTCAACGGCGCCGCCAAGAACAGCTTCGAGAAGAAGTGTGTGAAGGACGCCGTGGGGTGATGCCTCCAGCGCGCCGTTGGTGAGCGCAAAATGAGCCAGATCAAGGCCTGGCGACGCGCGTGCGGATAGCCTAGCAACATGTGTTGTCGGAGCCTGCCATGAAGGGCGTTGTATTCACCGAATTTCTGGAGTTGGTCGAGGCACGTTTCTCGGCCGACATGGTCGATGACATCATCATCGACGCCCAGTTGCCCCATGGCGGTGCCTACACTGCTGTGGGCACCTACGACCATGTCGAAATGGTGGCCCTGGTGTCGGCGCTGTCGCGGCGCAGCGGCTGGGAGGTGCCCCGGCTGCTGAACGTGTTTGGCGAGCACCTGTTTGGCCGCTTTGTGCTCGGCTACCCACAGTTCTTCGAGGGCACGGACGACGCCTTCGCCTTCCTGTCGGGCATAGAGGACATCATCCACGCCGAGGTGCGCAAGCTCTACCCCGATGCCGAATTGCCACATTTCGAGGTCGAGCACCACGACGCCCACCAGCTGGTCCTGCTCTACGATTCGCGCCGCCACATGGAGGATCTGGCCGAGGGCCTGATCCGTGGCTGCCTGAGGCATTTTGCGGCCTCGGCCAGCGTGGCACGCGAGACGGTGGGATCTGCCGAGCAGCGGTGCGAACGTTTCACCCTCACCCGCCGATGACCGACGAGCTCGATCGCTGGCAGCGGCGGCTGGAACGCGAGCGTTTGGCCCGCAAGGAAGCCGAGCGCCTGCTGGAAGACAAGTCGCGGGCGCTCTTTGAGGCCAACCAGGCGCTGCAAGCACTGACCCATTCGCTGGAGCGGCAGGTGCAGTCGCGCACCGACGATTTGGCGCAGGCCTTGTTGGCCGCCGAATCGGCCAACCGGCGCCTGCAGATCAACCAGCGGGTGCAGGAGCGGCAGATTTTTGCCATCGACCAGCACAGCATTGCCTCGGCCACCGACCGGGCCGGCAACATCATTTACGCCAATGACCGCTTTCTTGAGATCAGCGGCTACGCCCGCAGCGAGCTCATTGGTGCGAACCACCGCCTCATCCACTCCGGTCTGCACCCGCCCGAGATGTTTCAGGACATGTGGCGCACCATCTCGGCGGGCAAGGTGTGGAAGGGCGAGATCTGCAACCGCCACAAGAGCGGCAGCCTGTACTGGGTCAGCGCCACCATCGTGCCCTTCCTCAACGACGCAGGTCGGCCTTACCAGTACTTCTCCATCCGCACCGACATCACGCCGCTCAAGCAGGCACAACGCTCACTGCAGCAGACGGTGTTCGACCTCGGCGAACGGGTCAAGGAGTGGACCTGCCTGAACGCAGTGACGCAGTCGCTGCAGGACGACACGCTCAGCGACGCCCAGGCGCTGCAGGCCGTGGCCAATCTGATCCCGCCGGGCTGGCTGTCGCCAGACACCACCTGCGCGCGTGTGCGCTGGGGCAACGTGGTTTGCACCTCAGCCGGTTTCCAGGAACATCCCTGGCATTTGGCGGCCAACCATGCGGCCGCCGGCCAACAGGCGGTGGTGGAGGTGTTTCGTCAGCCCGAAGACGGTGTGGCACAAGCGTTTCTGGACGAGGAGCGCACCCTGCTGGCGAGCATTGCGATGCAGATCGGGCAGGCCATGACCCGCCGCGAAGCACTGAGGGAGCTGCGTGTGGCCCGCGACGCCGCCGAAGCCGCCAGCCTGGCCAAGGGCGCGTTTCTGGCCAACATGAGCCACGAAATCCGCACCCCCATGAACGGCATCATTGGCATGAGCCAACTGGCGCTGGAGGCCCCCACCGAGGTCGAGCGGCGCGAGCACGTGCATGTGGTCAAGCAGTCGGCCGAATCGTTGCTGGACATCATCAACGACATCCTGGACTTCTCCAAGATAGAGGCCGGCAAGCTGGTGCTGGAGCAGGTGCCATTCGACCTGCGCGAAGGCGTTTGGCTGGGCTTGCACGCGCTGCGTTTGCGGGCGCAGGAAAAGGGCCTGGTGCTGCGGTGTGAGGTGGACGAGGGCGTGCCGCGCCAGGTGGTGGGCGACCCCACGCGGCTGCGCCAGGTGCTGGTCAACCTGGTGGGCAACGCCATCAAGTTCACCGAGCGCGGCGAGGTCCACCTCGGCATCAGCGCCGGTGTGCCCGGTGGCGAAGGTGTTGCCGCGTGCTTCACGGTGCGCGATACCGGCATCGGCATCGCACCCGAAAAACTGGCCAGCATTTTTGACGCCTTCTCGCAGGCCGACAGCTCCACCACCCGCAAATACGGCGGCACCGGGCTGGGGTTGACCATCACCCAGCGGCTGGTGACGCTCATGGGCGGAAGCTTGCAGGTTCACAGTCGGCCGGGCCAGGGCACCACCTTTGTGGTCGAGTTGCCGCTGGGCCTGGCCGCGCCTTTGCCAGAAGCCGACCATGGGTCGGACGTGGCGCAGCGCACCTTGCCCGCGCCCACTGCGACGCCGCCGTTGCACGTGCTGCTGGTCGAAGACCATCCGGTCAACCAGAAGCTGGCCATGCACCTGTTGCAGCGCTGGGGCCACGAGGTGACGCTGGCACAAAATGGACAAGAGGCACTGGACGTCCTCGGCGACGGCCACCGCTTTGACCTCTTGCTGATGGACATGCAGATGCCGGTGATGGGGGGCGTTGAGGCAACCCACCGCATTCGCGAACGGGAAGCCCGAAACGGCTGGCATGCCTTGCCCATCATTGCCATGACCGCCAACGCCATGCAGGGCGACCGGGACGAGTGCCTGGCGGCCGGCATGAACGACTACATTTCCAAACCCATGCGCCAAGCCGAGCTGAGCGAGAAGCTCGCGCTGTGGACCCGCCACCTCGGAGCAAAATGAGCAACACATTTCTCACCGTTCACCTGAACCAGCAGCAGGACTACCGATTCCTGATCGATTTTGGCGCGCCGGTGCCCCCGCTGTTGGGCGACGAGCCGCCGCCGCTGGGCATGGCCGCGGGGCCTTCACCGGTACAACTGCTGGCCGCTTCGGTGGGCAACTGCCTGTCGGACTCGCTGCTGTTTGCGCTGCGCAAGTTCAAGCAGGCGCCCGAGCCCCTGCGGACCCAGGTGCAAGCCGAGGTGGGCCGCAACCCGGAAGGCCGCTTGCGGGTGCTGGCAATGGCGGCCGAGCTGCATCTGGGCGTGCCCGCCTCGCAGCTGGAGCACCTGCAGCGGGTGCTCGACACCTTCGAGCAGTACTGCACCGTGACCCAGACCGTGGCACCTGCGGTGGCCATCACGGTGAGCGTGTTCGACAGCACGGGCCAGCGGCTCAAGTGATCCGCGCCCGGGGTGGGGCGGTCGCGCAGGTTGATGCTCCACCGTCATGGCGTGGTGCAGCGCGTTCAGGCGTCCGCAATGGGGTGGGGCCGGTTGTACAGAAAACCTTGCATCAGGTGGATGCCAAGCCGGCCGCACAGATCGGACTCGGTCTGTGTCTCCACACCTTCGGCCAGGGTAGCGATGCCCAGGCTGTGCACCAGCTTGCTCAGGGCTTCGAGCAGCAGGTACTTGCTGCTGTCCGGGCTGTGCAGGCCCTGGATCAGCCCCATGTCGAACTTGAGGATGTCGGGCGGCACCTCGGCCAGCTCCAGCAGGCGGGCCTGACCTGCACCAAAGTCGTCGTAGGCGAAACGGATGTTGAGCTTGCGCAGGGCCGCCTTGATGGTGGCGATCATCTCCAGGTCGGTGATGGCGGCTTCGTGCACTTCGAACACCAGGTTCAGGTCGGGGTACAGCCCGCGCAGATCGGTCAGCTCGGCCAGCAGCGCGTCCACGTCCAGGCACTCGGCCGGGTGGTTGTTGAAGAACAGGGGCAGGCGCAGACCGGCGGCGGCGGCCTGCTCGAAGGAGCGACGGCGCAGCAGGCGGCTCAGCTCCACCTCCTTGCCCACCGATGCGGCCAGCGCAAACAGCTGACCCGGCCCCACCGGCAGGCTGGGGTGGGTGCTGCGGCCCAACAACTCGTAGGCAAACACGCGGCCATCGGGGCGCACCACCGCCTGCTTGAAGCCACAGACCAGCTTCCATTCCAGCAGCTCCAGAAAGGCCGATGACTCGATGGGAAACGTGGTGTCCAGCGGGCGGTAGGCCACCACCGTGCGGTCCACGGTGCGGTCCTCGCTGTCGCGTTCCGCGCCCGTTTTGGCCGACAGGTCGTGCTTGAGCAGCCTGAACTCGTTGTCGGCAAAGTGGATCACATCGCCCGGTCGCAACTGCGCCGGCTGGGCCAGGCGTTGCTGGTTCACGTAACTGCCGTTGGTGCTGCCCATGTCTTCAAGCCACAGGCAGCCGTCCTGCTCAAAAAAGCGCGCGTGCAGGCGCGACAGATCGCCCACTTTCAGTGCGATGTCGCACTCTCTCCCCCGACCGACTGTCTTGGGCAGCCGGTCCAGCTCAATCTGCCGCGGCAGGTGGGTTTGCTTCGCAGCGGATTCCAGGTAGAAGCCAATCACTTGCATGGGGGCGCGATGAGCAGGCCACACGGCGGCGGCGGTGCCATCAAGATACCGACCCGAACGACGCTAAGCAAGCAAAACTTGTAAAAATGACAAAACCCGCAATGCCTTGCGACATGCGGGTTGGATGGGCGACGTTTTGCGTCAAAAAAATGGAGCGGGTGATGGGAATCGAACCCACGTTATTTGCTTGGGAAGCAAGAGTCCTACCATTGAACGACACCCGCGAAGCC
>CAYUAH010000181.1:0-7147 GCA_964442375.1 uncultured Hydrogenophaga sp.
GTGTCGCCACGCAGGGTGTGGGTGAGTTCGAGGTTGCGCCGGGTCATGGCCGGCAGCTCGATCAGCGCCTGCGGCCGCGCCACCTTGAGCTGACGCACGTGGGCCAGTGCGCGGCCCTGGGTGTGTTCGGCAAAGTCCAGCAGGGCCGAGGCGGCGGCGTGGGCCAACGGCAAGTCTTGCGCGCCCCAGCCGGCCAGGCTGGCGGCGTCGAGCTGGGTCAGCAGCTTGCGTTCGCCCAACGCGGGGTCGAACTGCCAGGCCGGGCGCGGCGTGAGGCTGGGGCCTCCACTGCCGGGCAGGCCAAAGCCCTGTTCAAAGGCGGGCGGCGCGTCGGCGCTGTAGAGGATTTCGCTGGGGCCCAGGCGCTGTTGCCAGGTGGCCCAGTCGTCTTTGTCGCACTGGGCCAGGTGCACCGTGCTTTGCGTCACGCTCATCCAGGCCAGGCCGAGTTGGGCGCGCGGCCCGTGGTGCACCGCCAGCAGCACGGCCTCGCTTTTGTCCGACAACAGCTCAGCGTCGGTCAGCGTGCCCGGCGTGACCACCCGCACCACCTTGCGCTCCACCGGGCCTTTGCTCGCGCCCACCTCGCCCACTTGCTCGCACACCGCCACCGATTCACCGAGCTTGATGAGCCGCGAGAGGTAGCTTTCGACCGAGTGGAAGGGCACGCCGGCCATCACCACTGGCTGGCCGGCCGACTGGCCACGTTTGGTCAAGGTGATGTCGAGCAGGCGCGCGGCTTTTTCGGCGTCGTCATAGAAGACTTCGTAAAAGTCGCCCATGCGGTAGAACACCAGCGTGCGCGGGAACTCGGCCTTGATGGCGAGGTATTGCGCCATCATGGGGGTGTGCTGGTCCAGTGGCGCGGACAGGGCTTGTTCGGTCAGCGTCGGGGTGGCGCTCATGCGGGAATCAGGCTTGCGGCAGCTGGTAGAAATCGCGCAGGCCTTCCCAGGCCTGCAGTGGATCGTCGACGTAGCGGAACAGCGCCAGGTCGGCTTCTGAAATCGTGCCTTCCTCGACCAGCACGTCGAAGTTGATCAGGCGCTTCCAGAACTCGCTGCCGAACAGGAAGATGGGCACCGGCTTGGCCTTGCCGCATTGCACCAGGGTCAGCACCTCGAACAGTTCGTCCAGTGTGCCGAAGCCGCCGGGGAAGGCGAGCAGGGCCTTGGCGCGCATCAGGAAGTGCATCTTGCGCAGCGCAAAGTAGTGGAACTTGAAGCTCAGCTCGGGCGACACATAGGGGTTGGCCTGCTGCTCGTGGGGCAGAGCGATGTTCAGGCCCACGGTGGGCGCGCCCACGTCGTGGGCACCCCGGTTGGCCGCTTCCATGATGCCGGGGCCGCCGCCGGTGCAGATGAAGAGCTGGTCTGCAGCCGGGCAGCGCAGGCTGTACTGCGCCACATGGCGGGCGAAGGTGCGCGCGTGGTTGTAGTAGGCGGCGTTGCGCACGGCGGTCTGGGCCCGGCGTATGGCTTGGGCGTCGCCGCCGCGCTGCGCATGTTCCAACTCGGTCTGCGCATCTTCGGGCGAACGAAAGCGCGCGCTGCCGAACACCACCACGGTGTTGTGGATGCCGCGCGAGATTTGCTCCAGGTCGGGTTTGAGCATTTCCAGCTGGAAGCGTATGCCCCGGGTCTCGCGGCGCAGCAGGAACTCGGGGTCGGCGAAGGCCAGGCGGTAGGCGTCGGCCTGCAGCGGATTGCCCTGATCGGCATGGGCCTGCAGTTCGGCCCAGGCGTCGGCCAGGCGGCTTTCGTTGAGGTTTTGTGTGGTTTCCATGCGATGACTGTATCAAGCCGGGCTGCTGTGCCACAGTGGCCAGAAACAAAAAGGGCTCCACGAAGGAGCCCCATCTGCTGATCGGCTGCCGAGCGGCGAGGATCAGACGCGCTTGCGGTATTCGCCGGTGCGGGTGTCGATTTCGATCTTGTCGTCCTGGGCCACGAACAGCGGCACGGCCACTTCGAAGCCGGTGGCGATCTTGGCGGGCTTGAGCACCTTGCCGGACGTGTCGCCCTTGACGGCGGGTTCGGTCCAGGTGATCACGCGTTCGACGCTGGTGGGCAGCTCGACCGAGATGGCCTTGCCGTCGTAGAACACCACTTCAACGGCCATGCCGTCTTCGAGGTAGTTCAGGGCGTCGCCCATGTTCTCGGCTTCGACTTCGTACTGGTTGTACTCGGTGTCCATGAACACGTACATCGGGTCGGCGAAGTAGGAGTAGGTGCACTCCTTGTGGTCCAGGATGATCTGGTCCATCTTGTCGTCGGCCTTGAACACCACTTCGGTGCCGATGTTGCCGAGCAGGCCCTTGAGCTTCATGCGCACGGTGGCAGCGCCACGGCCGCCACGGGCGTATTCGGTTTTCAGGACGATCATCGGGTCCTTGCCGTGCATGATGACGTTGCCGGCGCGGATTTCTTGTGCGATTTTCATGGTGGGTCTGGCTGTTGAAGCTGGGGTTGCGCCGCTGCTGGAGGCGTCCACCCCATGCGGGGCCTTCAGCGGAATGGTGGGCGGCAGGACTTGCGATCAACCCGCAGCAGCTGGTGTTCTGGAGCCACCCTGGCCGGTTGCGGCGCCTGAGCGGCCAGCCCCAGAGGGCCGGCAACCGAGCTGTCGCCGTTCGCAAAACCCAGGATTTTACCCAAGATTGACGACACCCAGCGCATGCAGCCGCTGAATCTCGTCCTGCGGCAGGCCCAGGCCGGTCAGGATCTCGCCCGTGTGTTGTCCGTGCCGGGGCGCGGGGGCGAGGGCGGCGCCGGGCGTGCCATCGGCCAGGTAGCCGGCGCCAAAATCGCGCACCGTGCCACCCGGGTAGGGCGTGTGGCGCTGGGGCAGGGTCATGCGGGCTGCGGTGGTGACGGTGGCCAGCGTCTCAGACAGCGTTCGCACCGGCGCACAGGGCACGCCACGCGCCGACAGCGCCGCTTCCAGGCCGGCCAACGGCAGGCGCCGCATGGCGGTCGCCAGCCGGTTGTGCAGCTCGACTGCGTCGCGGGCCGCCACAAAACCGCTGGCGGAGGTGGCCGGCTGGTCGATCAGCACCGGGTCGTCGGGCAGGGCGGCCAAGCCCAGTACCTCGCACAAGGCGCGGAACTGGGGCGGCGTGTTCGCGGCGGTGGACAGCCAGCCGTCGGCGCAGGCAAAGGTGGCCGCCCCGGGGCTGCCGGTGAAGCCGCGGTTGCCCACCCGGGGCGAGTCCTCGCCGCTGTGGGCCACCTTGGCCACCTCCGGCCACATCAGCTGCAGCGCGGCCTGGGCCATCGAAATGTCCAGGCACGCGCCCTGGCCGGTGCGCAGGCGGCGCAGCAGCGCCATGGTGATGGCCTGGGCCGCCACCATGCCGGTGGCGGTGTCCACCACGGGGAAACCCACTTTCATCGGGTCCTGTGTGGCGTCGCCCTGCAGGCTGCTCATGCCCATGGCCGATTGCACCACGTGGTCGTAGGCCGGCCGGCCGGCCCACTCGCCCTGCTGGCCGAAGCCGGAGATCGACGCATAGACGACGTCGGGCCGCAAACGTGTCACCTCTTCGGGCCCCAGCCCAAGCCGGGCGGCTGCGCCGGGCCGGTAGTTTTCGATGAACACATCGCATTGGGCCACCAGCGCCTCGATGAGGGGCCGCGCCTCGGGCCGCTTGAGGTCGATGGCCAAGGAGCGCTTGCCGCCGTTGATGGCCGCAAAACCGACCGAAACGCCGGTGTCCAGCGATTGCCCGGGCCGCCCGTGCCGCAGCACGTCGCCCCGTTTCGGGGGTTCGACCTTGATGACCTCCGCCCCTTCGAGCGCCAGGTAGTGCGAGGCCGTGGGGCCGGCAATCACGTGCGAAAGGTCCAGCACCTTGATGCCGGCGAGTGCGTTCATCGTCATCTTCAGTCTGCCTTCACGCCGGCCAGTTGGATGACCTTGGCCCACTTGGCGGTTTCGGCTTTCATGAAGGCGAGGAAGGCCGCCGGTGACTCGGAGGTTTCGACGCTGGAGCCGGTGCTCTGGTAGTGGGTCTGCAACTCCGGGTCTTGCATGGCCTTGCGCGTGGCCACAAACAGTTGCTGCACCACGTCGGCAGGCGTGCCGGCCGGCACCCAAAGCCCGCCCCAGGCCTCCTGCACCATCAGGTCGTCGTTGTAAAGCTCCTTGAGTGTGGGCACGTCGGGCAGCGAGGCCAGGCGCTTGGCGCCGCTCACTGCCAACGCGCGTGCCTTGCCCGACTTCACATGGGGCACGGCGGTGCCCGCGATGGGGAAGGCGAACTGGATTTGTTTGCCCATCAGTGCGGGCATCAGCTCCACCGAACCCCGGTAGGGCACGTGGATGGCGTCGAGCTTGAGCTGGCTGGCAAAGGTGGCGCCCGCGAGGTGCGCGGCGGTACCGATGCCGCCCGAGCCGTAGTTGAGCTGACCGGGGCGGCTGCGGATCAAGGCTTCCAGCTCCTTGGCATTCTGGATGGGCGAATCGGCCGCCACCACCAGCACCGTGGGCGAGCTGCTGGTTTGTGTCACGGGGATGAAGGTGGCCACGGGATCGAACTGGGCCTGGGGGCGCAGGATTTTCTGCACCACCTGCGACACCGAGCCTGCCAGCAGCGTGTAGCCATCGGGCGGCGCCTGGGTCACCACCTCGGCGGCCAGGATGCCGGCCGCGCCCACCCGGTTTTCCACCACCACGTTGCCGTTGAGCGTGGCGCCCAGTTTGGTGGCCAGGCGGCGGGTTTCGATGTCGGGGCCGCCGCCGGCCGCGAAGGGCACGACGACCTTGACCGGGCGGCTGGGGTAGGCCTGTGCGGCCGCTTGCTGGGCCGAGAGCACGCCGAGCAGGCACAGGCTGCTCCAGGCCAGTTGTTTGAGCAAACGCATGGGGTGTCTCCGTTGTTGTGTGTTGCCGTGGGGGAACGGTGTGAGGAAATCTAAACTGCTGATCCATCAAAAACAATTACCAAATCGCTATGGAGACATCACAAAGTGAAATGGTGGAGGTGCTCAACCAGCGCCTCGAACGCCTCAAGATCCGGCACCTGCGCCTGCTCGACCAGGTGGCCCGGCGCGGCTCGCTCAGCGCGGCCGCCAGCGCGTTGGGCATCAGCCAACCGGGTGCCACCAAGCTTTTGCACGAGCTGGAGGCCGCGCTGGGCCAGACCTTGCTGGAGCGCAGTGCGCGGGGCGGGCAGCTCAATGCCCAGGGCCGCTTGGTGCTCGAACGGCTGCGGGTGGCCCTGGGTGCCATGGACGCCACCGCCACCGCGCTGGTGCAAGGGGGCGATTTGCCTTTGTTGCGCGTGGGCCTGTTGCCGTTGGTGGGCATCGAGGCCTTGGGCCGCGTGGTGCAGGACCTGATGGCCCGCGCCCAGCTGCCCCGGCTGCAATTGCAGCTGGGCACGGTGGACCAGTTGGTGCAGTGGCTGCGCGAGAGCGAGGTGGACTGTGTGGTGGGCGTGTTGGGTGGCGATCTGACGCCACAGGCCTTGGCACCGTTCGAGATCACGCCGCTGTGGCAGCAGTCCACTGTGGTGGTGGCCGCGCGCGACCACCCGCTGGCGCAGCGCCGGCGCGTGCCGCTGACCGAATTGCAAGGCGCCGACTGGGTGCTCATGCCCCAGCGCAGCGCCAGCCGCAAGGCCTTTGACCGCGCTTTCCTGGCGGCGGGGCTGGTGCCGCCCACCGCGCGCATCGAGACCGAGTCCTTCTACATCGCCTTGGGGCTGGTGGCGCACACCCGGCTGCTGGCCGTGGTGCCCATCGGGGCCTACCGGCAGCAGGCCGAGCTGGTGCACCGGGTGGCGATGGTGCCGGCGTTTGCGCCTTCGTCCGTGGTCATGCTCACGCCCAAGGGCGTGGTGCCCGAGCTGCCCGTGGTGTCGCTGTGGCGCGAGGCCTTTGTGCGGGCCGCCGCGTCAGAGGCGGTGCACCTGCGCGATCAGCTGTGACACCAGGTCGTCCTGGGCCAGCAGTGTTTGCCGTGCGCGCAACACGGTGTCTGTCCAGGTGTTGGCGTCGTGAGGGGGCAGGGGGGCGGGGGCATCGGCATTCCAGAACAGGTGCTGCGCGCGCATGTCGGCGGGCGCGTTCAGCCAGTCCAGAAAGGCCTGCAGCTTGGCGTGGTGGGCGCCGTCGTCCTGCGGGTAGATGTGCCAGACAAACGGCCGGCCGGCCCACAGCGCACGCACCAGCGAGTCTTCGCCGCGCACCATGTTCAGGTCGCTGGCCCACAGCACGTGGTCGAACTCGGTCTGGCTGCAATGCGGGCGCCAGGTCAGGCTCAATGGCCCATGCTGGGTGCCTTCGCCCAGGTGCTGGCGCACGGCGGCCGCCGGCCGGCCGGGCGCCACCAGCAGGTGCGTGGGCGCGCTGTCTGGCTGTCGCAGGTGGTCCAGCCAGCCGCCGAGGTTGGCGGGCTCGTAGCAGAACAGGCTGACGACCTGCTCGCCCGACCAGCCTGTCGCATGGGTTTGGAGCCAGGTGCCGCGATCGAAGCGGGCTTGCCGCGCTTGCAGGTCGTCTTCGCGCAGCAGCCCACCGGTGGCGGGTGTGAATCCGGGGTAGAAGAAGTGTTTGGTGCGCCCGGCCAAGGGACCATGCATCACGGGCGAGGGCAGCCCGTGCATGCGCTCCACGTAGGCCTCGGCGCTGAGGTATTCGAGGTTGATCCACGGGCCGGGCCGGGGTGCCACGGCCAGCACCCAGTTGTGCGCAATCTCGCAGCCAAACGCTTCGATCAGCACGTCACCGGGCGGCAGTCCGGTGGGGGGCTCGCCGTGCCAGTGCCGCACGTCCACGCCCTCCGAACCACGGGGGGCCATCCAGGTCAGCGCCGAGGGGTCGTCCACCCACAGCCGCACCCGGTGGCCACGCGTGGCCAATTGCGCCGACAAGCGCCAGCACACGCCCAAGTCGCCGTGGTTGTCGATCACATTGCAAAACACATCCCAGAGCAGCGAAGGCATGGCGCGCATTGTCCACAATAGCGCCCATGTCCAATGTGCTACCCGATCCCGAACCCGCTGCCACCCACAGCGAGGCCTTGCTGGCCGAGGTGGCCGCGCTGCCGGCGCTGCCAGGCGTCTACCGCTATTTCGACGCGGCCGGTGGCCTGCTCTATGTGGGCAAGGCGCGCAACCTCAAGAAGCGCGTCAGCAGCTATT
>CAYUAH010000182.1:0-7127 GCA_964442375.1 uncultured Hydrogenophaga sp.
AGATGACCGACGAAGCCGGTGAAGACGGCAAGGTGCTGGCCGTGCCGGTGGACAAGATCCTGTCGCTCTACACCCAGTGGCAAAAGCCGGAGGACCTGAACCCGATGCGTCTGAAAACCATCGAGCACTTCTTCGAGCATTACAAGGACCTGGAACCCGGCAAGTGGGTTAAGGTGCAGGGCTGGGAAGGCCGCGACGCCGCCCACAAGGAAATCCTGGACGGGATTGCCAACTACGAGAAATCGAAAAAGGCCTGAGCGCCGCTGCCGTGCCAAAAAGCCCGCGTGGACACGTTCCACGCGGGCTTTTTTACATTTGTTCCCAATTGGCGGGAAGTGGTTTACAAACAGCTGCGACGCGCCTGCAGGGTGTCGGTCATCACAAAAAATCGCTGAAAAACCGCTCTTAGGGGGGCATGCCATGAATGGCCTGAAGATATCGACCCGTTTGTACGGGCTGGTGGCACTGCTGTCTGCGGTGCTGGTGGGCGTGGGGCTTTTGGGTCTGTATGCCAACCAGTTGACCAACGACTCGCTGAAGTCGGTGTACGAGGATCGCGCCGTGCCGCTGGCCGAACTCGGTGACGTGAACTACCTCGTCAACCGCAACCGCATCCTGCTCATGGACATGCTCATCACCGGGCTGGTGGCCAGCGACCGGACGGCGATGGCGAAGCGCCAGGAGGAGTACAAAGCCAACTCGGCTCGTGTGGCGGAGAGATGGAAGGCCATCATGTCCACCCGCGTGACACCGGAGGAGGCCAAGCTGGCGGGTGAATTCCAGCAGCAGCTCCATGCCTTCGTCAAGGAGGGCATTGAGCCGGCCATGGACGCCGTGCTCGATGACCAGGTGGAGATCGCCGGCCGGCTCTACCGCGACAAGGTCAGCCCGATCGCACACCAGGTGCAAAGCAGCTTCAACCAGCTGGTCGCGCTGCAGACCCGCGTGGCCCGGGAGGAATACGAACACGCGGTGGAGCGCTACGAACGGGTGCGCCTGATCGCGCTGGCCTCCATTGTGGTGGGGGTGGGCCTGGCGATGGCACTGGGGGTGTCACTGGTGCGTGGCATTTCGCGTTCGTTGAAACTCGCCGGCCGGCTGACCCAGGCCGTGGCCAGCGGCGACCTCAGCACCCAGATCACCGTGAGCGGGAAGGACGAGGTGTCCGAGGTGCTGCGCTTGCTGCAGGGCATGCAGGCGCAGCTGGCACACACCGTCAGCCGGGTGCGCCAGGGCGCCGACGTCGTGTCGGTGGCCAGCATCGAATTGGCGCAGAGCAACCAGAACCTGTCCTCACGCACCGAAAACCAGGCCAGCGCGCTGGAGGAAACGGCCTCCAGCATGGAGGAACTGGGCTCGACCGTGCGCCAGAACGCCGACAACGCCGAACAGGCCAACCAGCTGGCGAGCCAGGCGTCGGAACTCGCGCTCACCGGCGGTCAGGTGGTGGCCGATGTGGTGCACACCATGAGCGGCATCAGCGAGTCGAGCAAAAAGATCGCCGACATCATCAACGTCATCGATGGCATCGCCTTTCAGACCAACATCCTGGCGCTCAACGCGGCGGTTGAAGCCGCCCGTGCCGGCGAGCAGGGGCGTGGTTTTGCCGTCGTGGCGGGCGAGGTGCGCAGCCTGGCCCAGCGCAGCGCCCAGGCGGCCAAGGAAATCAAGGACCTGATCACACAAAGCGTGGCACGCGTGGAGCAGGGCAGCGTGCAGGTGGACAAGGCCGGCAACACCATGCAGGAGGTGGTGGTCGGCATACGCCGCGTGACCGATCTGGTGGCCGAAATCACCGTCGCCAGCAAGGAACAAAGCGACGGCGTGTTGCAGGTGGGCCTGGCGGTCACCCAAATGGATCAGGTGACACAGCAGAATGCGGCCGTGGTGGAGGAAATGGCGGCGGCGGCCTCCGGGCTGCAGCACCAGGCGCAGGAGCTGGTGCAGGCGGTGGCGTTTTTCAAGTTGGATGCGTCTGGCGGCGACAGGGCGCGCAAAGCGCCCACACCCACGGCCACACCCACCGCGCTTCGCACACAAGCTTCTGCGCCGGCAGTGGATGCGACCGCGCCCATGCTGGCGGCACCGCGGCCCCTGGCCAACACACGGCCGGCCGTGACCAAGGCCGCACCGGTGAAACAGCCCGACACGTCGGGCGAATGGGAAAGCTTCTGAGGCCCAGGCGCCTTACTGGACCTTGGCCTTCTTGCGCAGGCCTTCCTGGAACTCGCTCAGGCGCTGCTGCGCCATCTGCTGTGCGATCTGCGGGCGCAGCTCTTCCAGCGGCGGCAGTTGGGCGGCACGGGTGTCGTCCAGGCGGATCACGTGGTAGCCGAACTGGCTCTTGACCGGGGTGCCGGTCAGCTCGCCTTTTTTCAGCTTGGTCATGGCTTCCGAGAACTCGGGCACGTAGCTCGAGGCGTTGGCCCAGTCGAGGTCGCCACCGTTGGCGCCCGATCCCGGGTCCTTGGACTGCTTCTTGGCGATTTCTTCGAAGTTGCCGCCTTTTTGCAGCGACGCGATGATGGCCTTGGCCTCGTCTTCCTTCTCCACCAGGATGTGGCGGGCGCGGAATTCCTGGCCGGCGTTGGCCGCAGTGAACTTGTCGTACTCGGCCTTGATCTCGGCGTCGGTCACCGGGTTCTTCTTCTGGAAGTCGGCGAACAGCTCACGGATCAGGATGGTCTGTGCGGCCAGCTCGATCTGGGCCTTGTACTCCTTGCTCGCCTTGAGGCCGCGCTTTTCGGCTTCCTGCATGAAGATTTCGCGCGCAATGATCTCTTCCTTGACCTGGGCCTTGAGGGCGTCGTCCACCGGGCGGCCGGAGCGGGCCACCTGGTCGAGCAGCACGTTCACCCGCGCGCTGGGCACGGGCTTGCCGTTGACGATGGCGAGGTTTTGCGCGAAGGCGGGCGCCGCGAAGGCAAGCACAAGGCCGGCGGCCAGGGTGGTGAGCGTCGATTTCATGGTCAGGGGGAGTTGAGGCATGCGTGCCGGGATACAAAAAAGGGGGGCGCCAGACGGGTCAGGCTGCGGACGGCGAGGGCAGGATTTCGATGGCCAGGGCATGCAGCCCGGCGTCCAGAAACGGGCGCAGCGCATCATACACAAGGCGGTGGCTGGCCACGCGTGTCCGGCCGGTAAAGCCGGGTGCGGCGATGCGCACCCGGAAATGGGTGCCGAAACCGGTGCCGTTGCTGCCGGCGTGGCCCATGTGCGCTGCGCTTTCGTCGATCACCTCCAGCGCCGACGGCAACAGGGCTGTGCGCAGGTGGGCGTCAATGGCCTCGGCCGTGACGGCCAGGGCGGGGGCGGTGGGTTCACTCATGGGGCGGTTTGGCGGCGTTGGGTTCGTCGTTGGCACTCAGGTAACGGGCGATGTAGAGGCCTTGGCCGACGATGAAGACCAGCGGGAACACGTAGCCCCAGAGTTTGAAGTTGACCCAGTCCTCGGTGGAGAAGTTGGCGGCCACGTAGCCGTTGATGGTGGCCATGAAGGCAAAGTAGCCCACCCAGGCCACGGTGAGCTTGTTCCACACCGGCCGGGGCAGTTGCAACTGGCTGCCCAGCAACATCTGCAGGAAGTTTTTGCCCCAGCCCCACAGGGCCACGGCCAGCACCAGGGCCATGCTGCCGTACAGCACGGTGGGCTTCCATTTGATGAAACGTTCGTCCTGCAGGAACAGCGTGAGCATGCCGAACACCAGCACCAGCACCAGCGTGACCTTGTGCAGCGTTTGCAGGCGGCGGTCCAGCGCGTAGATGATGCCGGTCTGCACCACGGTGGCGGCCATCAGCACGGCGGTCGCGACGTAGATGTCCTGCAGCTTGTAGGCACCGACGAACAGCAGGATGGGAAAAAAATCGATCAGGAAACGCATGGGGGGATTATCGGGCTTGGCCCGCACGCATCATTTGGGCTTGTGTTCGAGCGAAGCCGAGTTCATGCAGTAGCGCAGGCCGGTGGGCGCCGGGCCGTCTTCGAACACGTGGCCGAGGTGGGCATCGCACTGGCTGCACACGGTTTCCACCCGCATCATGCCGTGGCTGCGGTCCACCTTCTCGGTGATGGCGCCGGGCAGGGCTTCGCTGAAGCTGGGCCAGCCGCAGCCCGAATCGAACTTGGCGCCGGCCTCGAACAGTTGGGCGCCGCAGCAGATGCAGTGGTAGCTGCCATCGGCCCACACGTGTTCGTATTTGCCGCTGAAGGCGCGTTCGGTGGCGGCGTGGCGGGTGACTTCAAAGGCCAGCGGCTCGGCGCCCTTCTTGCGCAGCAGCTCGCGCCATTCGTCGTCGGTTTTGTGGATTTTGGTGCTCATGACGGCCTCGTGGTGTGGGTCAGGAAGAACAGCTGATTTCGATCTGGGTGGCCCAGTCGGGCGGAAAGTCGGCATGGGCCTCGAAGCCGGGGTGTTCGTCAAACGGGTGACTCAGCAGGTGGAGCAGGCTGGCCACGCCTGAAAAGTCCTTGGTCTGAGCCGCGCGTATGGCGAGTTCGCCCAGGTGGTTGCGCAGCACAAACTTCGGATTGGTTTGGAGCATGCGCGCGCCGGTGGGTTCCGCCGCTTGTCCGCTGATGCGATCCAGGTAAGGCGCCAGCCAGCCGTCCAACGCGGCGCGGTCCAGAAACAGGTCGCGCACCGGCTCGACATCACCGCCCGCCACCGCGTGCGAGAGCCGGCGCCAGAAGATGGTGTGGTCCACCCGGTCCTGGGCCAGCAGGCGCAGCAGGTCTTCACACAGGGCGCGGTCGCCGTCGTCTGCGCGCTCCAGCCCCAGCTTGGCGCCCAGGCGCGCAAACAGCTGCTCGGGGTACACCGTCTTGTAAGACGCCAGCGCGTCCAGCGCCTGCTGCTGGTCGTCCATCAGCGGCAGCAGGGCCTGACCCAGGCAGAACAGGTTCCAGTAGGCGATGTTGGGTTGGCGGCTGAAAGCGTAGCGGCCGGCGCTGTCGGAGTGGTTGCAGATGTGGCCGGGCACGTAGGCATCGAGGAACTGAAAGGGGCCGTAGTCGATGGTCAGGCCCAGGATGCTCATGTTGTCGGTGTTCATCACCCCGTGGCAAAAGCCCACCGCTTGCCAGTGCGACAGCAGCACCGCCGTGCGCTCGCTCACCGCCTGCAGCAGCGCGGCATAGGGGTTGCCCGGCGCCTGCGCGCAGTCAGGGTAAAAGTGCTCGATCACGAAGTCGGCCAGCCGGCGCAGCTCGGCGTGCTGGTCGTGGTGGCTGAAGTGCTCGAAATGCCCAAAACGGATGAAGCTGGGCGCCACGCGTGTGACAACGGCGGCAGTCTCTACCGTTTCGCGGCGCACCGGGGCATCGGAGCCGCTCACGCACAAGGCGCGTGTGGTGGGCACGCCCAGGGCGAACATGGCCTCGCTGCAGAGGAACTCGCGGATGGAACTGCGCAGCACGGCCCGCCCGTCGCCCATGCGCGAGTAGGGCGTGAGCCCGGCCCCCTTGAGCTGGATTTCCTGTGTGCCCAGCGGCGTGTCCCATTCGCCCAGCAGCAGGGCGCGGCCATCGCCCAGTTGCCCGGCCCAGACGCCAAACTGGTGGCCGCTGTACACGCTGGCCATGGGGGTGCTGCCTTCGGGAACACGGTTGCCGCTGAAGATGGCCAGCGCTTCGTCGGAAGCCATCCAGGCATCGCTCAAACCCAGCTGGTGCGCCAGCGGCAGGTTGCGGCCCACCCAATAGGGCGCGGGCAGCGGGCGTGGCGAAACGGCGGTGCCGAAGGCCTCGCCCAGGTCGGCAAAACGCGCATTCCAGCGGGCAGGGGCGGGGGCGGCCAATGGGGCGGGGGTGGGCAACATCGCTGAATTGTCGCGCGCTTGACTTGCACTTGCGAACCGTCAGGCCATCGGCGGCCCGGTGCCGCAAAACACGGCTTCAGTTGAGGCATGATGCGGTCCACAAAACCAATGAAGGAGCTTCCCATGCTGGGTCAGATGCAAAGCCAGGCGCTGCTGATTTCTTCCCTCATCGTTCACGCCGAGCGCCACCACGCTTCGGGCGAAATCGTTTCCCGACGGGTCGAAGGCGACATCCACCGCACCACCTGGGGCGGCATCGCGCGACGGGCCCGGCAAATCGCCAACGCGCTCGATGGCCTGCACCTGGGCTTTGGCGAACGCGTGGCCACCCTGGCCTGGAACGGCTACCGCCATCTGGAGCTGTACTTCGGCGTCAGTGGCACGGGGCGTGTGCTGCACACCCTCAACCCACGCCTGCACCCCGATCAACTGGCCTGGATCATCAACCATGCCGACGACCGCGCCCTGTGTTTCGACATGAGCTTTCTGCCGCTGGTGCAGGCGGTGGCGGCGCGTTGCCCCGGCGTCAAGCACTGGATCGCACTGTGCGACGCCGACAAGCTGCCGGCCGACAGCGGTATTCCCGGTCTCACCAGCTACGAAGCCTGGGTGGGCGCCCAGGGCGACACCTACACCTGGCCCGAGCTGGACGAGAACAGCGCGTCGAGCATGTGCTACACCAGCGGCACGACCGGCAACCCGAAGGCCGCGTTGTATTCGCACCGCTCCACCATCCTGCATGCCTTTGGCGGCGCGCTGCCCGACTCGCTCAACCTCAGCTCGCGCGACAGCGTGTTGCCGGTGGTGCCCATGTTCCACGTCAACGCCTGGGGCATCCCGTACTCGGCGGCCGCCACTGGGTGCAAGCTGGTGTTTCCCGGCCCGGCCATGGACGGCAAGTCCATCTACGAACTGCTGGAGGCCGAAAAGGTGACCATGGCGGCGGGCGTGCCCACCGTGTGGCAGATGCTGCTGGGCCACATGCAGGCGGGCGGACTGAAGTTCAGCACCGTCAAGCGCACGGTGATCGGTGGCTCGGCCTGTCCGCCCGCCATGATCAAGGCCTTCAACGACGATTACGGCGTGGATGTGTTGCACGCCTGGGGCATGACCGAGATGTCGCCGCTGGGCACCGTGTGCACCCTCAAGAACGCCCAACTGGCCTTGCCGCCCGAAGAACAGACCAAGGTGCGCCTCAAGCAGGGCCGCGCGGTGTTCGGCGTGGACATGAAAATCGTCAACGAATTGGGTGAGGAATTGCCCTGGGACGGCAAGGCCTACGGCGACCTGCTGGTGCGCGGCCCCTGGAT
>CAYUAH010000183.1:0-7075 GCA_964442375.1 uncultured Hydrogenophaga sp.
CGTCCATCGCGTCGTCGGGGATGTTGAGGCCGAAGTGCTGGCGCACCCAGCGGCGCTCCTCCAGCGTGGGCGATTCCAGGTCAACCCAGATGGGCTTGAATTGGGCCAATTCCTCCAGGGATTCGATCTCTTCCTGGAACAGGCGGCCATTGGCCAGGGTGAATACGTTGAGCATGCGCGGGCTCCCGGTCGGGCTTCGGTGTGTCGGGGCCGCCCGCGGTGGGGCGGCGGTGGGGGCGGGGTGCTTTCAGCAGCCGCGCGCGGTGCCCACCGGCCTCAAACGGGCGCGAAGGCGGGGTCAGTGCCGCGCGGCGGGAACTGAAAGCACACAACTGGGTGTGCTGTCCAAGGGGTTCTCCGGTCACAAAACTGGCGCGATTATGGCACCGCTCTATGGCGCTGATGTGGTGAAAAACGCCGTCAGCTCGGCTCGTCGCGCATAGGCGTCCTGTTCGCCCAGGCTGATGAGTGCCTGCACAAAGCCGGGCTCGAACAGCAGGTAGCTGGCCAGGGCTGCGCCGCTGGCGCTCACGCCGCGCTGGGTGTTGAGCGCGCCCAGGCCCTCCAGGGTGTCGCGGGTGGCCGCAGGCAGCTCGTTCACGTGGCGCAAGGCGATCTCGTCGAGCGACTGCGTGGGCTGCATGGCCAGCACCTCCACCGGCCGGTAGGGCAGTGCCAGTGCCAGTTCGGGCGGCAGGCTGGCCAGGGTCTTGCTCACGCGCTGGGCTTGTTCCACGTCGGTCATGAGGGTGTCGTGGAAGACGCTGGCCATGGCGTGACCGGCGATGGTGCCGGCCGTGGGTTCGGCGTCGGGTGAACGTGGGCCGCCCGCCAGACCCGCCCGCTGCGGCTGGCCCACGCCGATCACCAGCACCTTGCGCGCGCCCAGCTGTATGGTGGGCGACAGTGGCGAGAGCTGGCGCATGGAGCCGTCGCCGAAATACTCTTTGTGCCCGTCCACCCACAGCGGCACGGCGGGGAACAGAAAGGGAATCGCGCTGGAGGCCATCAGGTGTTCGATGGTCACCGGCTGAAAGTCAGCCCGCCGACCGGGGCGCCGCCACGGCTCCACCGGCAGGTTGAGGCTTGCCTGGCAAAAGGTCCAGTGTTCGCCGCTGCTGTAGCTTGACGCCGTGACCGCCAGCGCCTGCAGCGCATCGGTGTCCAGGGCTTGCTCGATGGCGCCGAGGTCGATGGCGCGGTGCAGGGTGTCCACCAGCGGCAGGGTGTCGAGCAGGGCTCGGTGGGCCCGCACCTGCCGCGCCAGCGTCAGCCCCGCCAGAAGGAAGTGCTTGCGCGACCAGCGTGGTGCGTCCAGGCGGTAGACTTGTGCCGACCGCAGTTGTTGCCAGAAGGCCGCCAGCGCCGGCAACGCGCGCCAGCCCTGTGCCACCTGGCTGGCGAGGTAGGTGGCGTTGAGCGCACCGGCCGAGGTGCCCAGCAAGAGCTGGAACGGAAACGCCTCGCTGGCGGCCGCCGGTTTCATGTGGGCGATGGCCCGCAGCACACCCGCCTGGTAGGCGGTGCGCGCGCCGCCCCCCATCAGCACCAGGGCCGTTGCACCGCTGCTGCGCAGGGGGTGCGCAGGTGCCAGCAGGTGCGATGCGATCAGCGTGTCCAGCGACATTGTTCGGCTCCGGCCGTTTCTATTTTTTGAATTCACCCATGACGCCAGCCCTGTACAGCCGACGCCGCGAACTGGGCCTGCTGCTCACGCTGGCGGGCATTCAGTTCACCCACATCGTCGATTTCATGATCATGATGCCATTGGGGCCGCAGCTGACGCGGCTTTTTGGCATCAGCGACGCGCAGTTTGGGCTGCTGGTGTCGGCGTACACCTTTGCGGCCGGTGCATCCAGCGTGCTGGCGGCCACCTACGTGGACCGGTTTGACCGCAAAAAGCTGCTGCTGTTGCTCTACGTGCTGTTCGCGTTGGCCACGTTGGCCTGCGGGCTGGCGCCGAGCTTCGGCTGGCTGATGGTCGCGCGCGTGGCAGCCGGCGCGTTCGGTGGGGTGCTGTCGGCCCTGTCACAAACCATCGTGGGCGATGTCGTGCCGTTTGAACGCCGGGGGCGCGCCATGGCGGTGGTGATGTCCTCCTTTTCGGCCGCCACGGTGGCCGGTGTGCCCCTGAGCCTGTGGCTGGCCGCGCACCTGGGCTGGCAGGCGCCTTTCATTGCCATCGCGCTGCTCAGCGGACTGTTTGCCCTTGGCGCCCACCTGAGCTTGCCGCCCTTGCGCCATCACTTGCAGTCGGGCGCCCCTGCGGCGTTCTGGCATGGGATCGTGCGGGTGCTGAGCGACCGCAACCACCGCCGGGCTTTCGGGTTTTCGGCCTTGTTGATGTTCACTGGTTTCACCGTCATCCCCTACATCACCATCTTCATGCAGACCAATGTGGGGGTGCGTACCGAGCAGATTCCCCTGATTTACCTCTGCGGCGGCGTGGGGTCGCTGGTGGTGGCGCGCTGGGTGGGGCGCATGAGCGACCGGCTGGGCAAGGCCCGCACGTTCCAGTACATGGCCTGCGCGTTGATCGTGCCTTTGTTCGGTGTCACCCTGTTGCCCACGTTGTGGCCCGGGCCGGTGGTGCCCATCGCGGCGGTGCTGGTGGTGTCCAGCAGCATGTTCATCTGCATGAGCGGACGCATGATCCCGGGCATGGCGCTGCTGACGTCGGCGGCACAGCCGGCCTTGCGTGGCACCTTCATGGCACTGAATGCGTCGGTGCAGTCGGCGGCCATGGGTTTGGCGGCCTTGGTGGGCGGGCTCATCATTTCGCGTGACGCAGCAGGACTGGTCCAGCACTATGGCTGGAGCGCTGCCGTGGGGGCCTTGGCCAGCTTGGCCAGCGTCTGGATGGCGCATCGCCTGACGCTCCACACATCGCAGTCTGGCCCAATCCCGGCCGCGGCGCAAGCAAAGGCCCCCTGACGCACTCATGTTGCAGTGCGGGATTGCGCCGCAGCATCCGACGGGGCATAGTGATTGCAAAGGATTTGTGTGGCTGTCGCCCTCAACCCGTGGCGGCCGTGTCAACCCAGAGCTAAGGAGGCTCTTTATGAACTTGACGATCAGCGGACATCACCTGGAAGTGACCCCGGCCTTGCGCACCTACGTCACCAGCAAGCTCGACCGCATTTCCAGGCATTTCGATCAGGTGGTCGACATCAAGGTTCTGCTGACAGTGGACAAACTCAAGGAAAAGGACTTGCGCCAGCGCGCCGAGTGCAACATCCATGTGAAGGGCCGCGATCTGTTTGCCGAAAGCTCCCACGCCGACCTGTACGCCGCCGTGGACGAACTGGCCGACAAGCTGGACCGCCAGGTGCTGCGTTACAAGGACAAGTCCCAGGAACACCACCACGAGGCCGCTAAACGCATCATGTGACCTGGCGCAGCAATGCTGCACTGCAACAAGCCGCTTGCCTTGTCAAGCGGCTTTTTTGTGGCCCACGTCTAGCCATATCCCCCCAACTGGGCATAATTCGCGGCCTGAGAGGCCCCCGATGAACCGACTTTCCGCCATATTGCCCGCCGAGCAGGTGCTGGTGCATGTAGATGCCACCAGCAAGAAGCGCGCCTTTGAAGAGGCCGGGCTGTTGTTCGAGACCCAGCACGGCCTCAACCGTGCGCTGATCACCGACAGCCTGTTCGCCCGCGAGCGGCTCGGTTCGACCGGCCTGGGCCACGGCGTGGCCATCCCGCACGGTCGCATCAAGGGCCTCAAGCAGCCGCTGGCGGCGGTGTTCCAGTTGCTCAACCCGATCGGGTTCGATGCGCCGGACGAACTGCCCGTGACGCTGATGATCTTTCTGCTGGTGCCCGAGGCGGCGACGCAGAAACACCTGGAAATCCTGTCCGAAATCGCCGAGCTGCTGAGCGACAGCGCCCTGCGCGAGCAGATGAAAACCTCGGACCAGGCGTCGGCGCTGCACGCGCTGATCGCCAACTGGCAGTCGGCCCACGCCACCGCCTGAGCGTGGCCCTGCCCACGCTGCCCGCATGAAGGCCGCCGTCGTCAGCGCCGATGTGCTGTTCGAGCAGCACCGCGAGTCGCTGCACTGGCAGTGGATCGCCGGGCAGAGTGCGTCCGAGCGGCGTTTTGACGAGGTGGCCGTCACCCTGGCGCGTTCCGGCGCCGACCTGGTGGGCTACCTCAACTACATCCACCCCTACCGACTGCAGGTGCTGGGCGAACGCGAGGTGAGCTACCTCACCAACGCCACGCCGGAGGATTGTCGCCGCCGCGTCTCGCGCATCGTCACGCTGGAGCCGCCGGTGCTGGTGGTGGCCGACGGCCAGACCGCACCCGACGCCCTGGTGTCCATGTGCGAGCGGGCTCAGATTCCCCTGTTCGCCACGCACGAGTCGGCCGGCTTCGTCATCGACGTGCTGCGCGCCTACCTCTCGCGCCACTTTGCCGAGCGGGTGTCGGTGCATGGCGTGTTCATGGACATCCTGGGCGTGGGTGTGCTGATCACCGGCGAGTCCGGCCTGGGCAAAAGCGAGCTGGGCCTGGAGCTGATCTCACGTGGCCACGGCCTGATCGCCGACGACGCGGTGGACCTGTACCGCACCAACCAGACCACCATCGAGGGCCGTTGTCCCGAGCTGCTGCAAAACCTGCTGGAGGTGCGCGGCATTGGCCTGCTCGACATCAAGGCGATTTTTGGCGAGACCTCGGTGCGCCGCAAGATGCGGCTCAAGCTCATCGTCCACCTGGTGCGCGCCGAAACCCTGGAGCGCGACTACGACCGCCTGCCGCACGAACCCATGTACCAGGACGTGTTGGGGGTGCCGGTGCGCAAATCGGTCATCCAGGTGGTGGCCGGGCGCAACATCGCTGTGCTGGTGGAGGCGGCGGTGCGCAACATGGTGCTGCAGTTGCGTGGCATCGACACCTACCAGCAGTTTGTGCAGCGCCACCGCGACGCGATGAACCGCTGATCAGCGCTTGGCGCTTTTGTGCGGGCAATCGGTCTTGCTGCAGTTGGCGTACAGCGACAAGGCGTGTTCCTGCAGCACAAAACCCCGCTGTTCGGCGACCGCGTGCTGGCGGCGTTCGATCTCGGGGTCAAAAAACTCCTCCACCCGGCCGCAGTCCAGGCACACCAGGTGGTCGTGGTGCTGGCCTTCATTGAGTTCGTAGACCGCCTTGCCCGACTCGAAATTGCTGCGTGTGAGCAGCCCCGCCTGCTCGAACTGCATCAGCACGCGGTAGACCGTGGCCAGGCCGATGTCGGAGCGATCGTCCAGCAACACGCGGAACACATCCTCGGCCGTCATGTGGCGCTGCTTGCTGGCCTGGAACACTTCCAGGATCTTCAGCCGGGGCAGGGTGGCTTTGAGGCCGGTGCTTTTGAGTTCGTCGATGTTGGTCATGGCGGCATGTGCCGGGCGGGGCAAACACCCTCTGTGGCTACAATGACCAATGATATCGCGCGCCCTTCGGCGCACGCCGATTCCCCACCGTGTGTACGCCCATGTTGCCCATCCAAGGTCTTTTTTCGGCGCGCCGCGCCGGCGTCTTTTTCACGCTGGCGCTGGTGCTTGGCCTGTCTGCCTGCGGCTCGCTGCGCGACGCAGGCACCGGCATGTCCACCCTGGGCGGGCTGATCAAACCCTACAAGATCGACGTGGTGCAGGGCAACGTCATCACCAAGGAACAGGTCAGCGCGCTCAAGACCGGCATGACCCGTGTTGAGGTGCGCGACGTGCTGGGCACGCCGCTGTTGCAGAGTGTGTTCCACGCCAACCGCTGGGACTATGTGTTCACGTTCCGCCGCGGTGACGGTGCTGCCGAGCAGAAGCGCAAGCTGACGGTGTTTTTCGAGGGCAACAACCTGGCCCGCGTGGAAGCCGACGAGATGCCCACCGAGGCCGAATTCGTGGCCTCGCTGGTGGTGCGACCGCTGACCGGCAAGGAGCGCGTGATGGAAGCCAGCGAGGCCAGCCTCAAGGCGTTTGAGGACAGCAACCGCAAGGGCGCGGTCGAGGTGGTGCCGGCCACCCCTGGGTCCGCCACGCCCGCCACCACTTACCCTCCGCTTGAGAGCGCCACCGGAGCCACCCGATGAGCCACCGCATCTGTATCGCCGGCGCCAGCGGCCGCATGGGCCGCATGCTGATCGAGGCCGTGCGCGCCAGCGACGACTGCAGCGTCACCGGCGCACTGGATTTGCCCACCAGCCCCGCCGTGGGCCAGGACGCCGCCGCCTACCTGGGCCAGACCACCGGCGCCTTCATCACCGGCGACGTGGCCGCCGGGCTGTCCGCCAGCCAGTACCTCATTGATTTCACCCGCCCCGAGGGCACGCTCAACCACCTGCGCGAATGCGCGCGCCTGGGTGTCAAGGTCGTCATCGGCACCACCGGCTTCAGCGATGCGCAGAAGGCCGAGATTGCCGAGTATGCGAAGCAGACGGCCATCGTCATGGCGCCCAACATGAGCGTGGGTGTCAACGTCACCTTCAAGCTGCTGGAGATGGCGGCCAAGGCGCTGGCCACTGGCTACGACATCGAGGTCATCGAAGCCCACCACCGCCATAAGGTGGACGCGCCCAGCGGCACCGCGCTCATGATGGGCGAGGTGATTGCCGGCGCCCTGGGCCGCGACCTCAAGGACTGCGCCGTCTACGCCCGCGAAGGCGTGACCGGCGAGCGCGACCCCTCCTCCATCGGTTTTGCCACCATACGCGGCGGCGACATCGTGGGCGACCACACCGTGCTCTTCGCCGGCACCGGCGAGCGCATCGAGATCACCCACAAGTCCAGCAGCCGCGCCACCTATGCCCAGGGCAGCCTGCGCGCCGTGCGCTTTCTGGCGGGCAAGGCCAACGGCCTTTACGACATGTTCGACGTGTTGAACTTGCGCTGAGCCCTTAGTTACCTAGACCATGCAAGACAAATACACCCCGCAGGACGTGGAGCGCGCTGCCCACGCCCATTGGATCGCCCGTGACGCCTACCGCGTGACCGAGGATGCGAGCAAGCCCAAGTACTACGCCTGCTCCATGTTGCCCTACCCCAGCGGCAAGCTGCACATGGGCCACGTGCGCAACTACACCATCAA
>CAYUAH010000184.1:0-7022 GCA_964442375.1 uncultured Hydrogenophaga sp.
GCAGCGGCAGGCCGTAGATCAGATCGACGTTGACCGACTCGAAGCCGATGCGGCGTGCCGCCGCCACCAACGCAAACACCTGCTCGGCCGGTTGCACGCGGTGCACCGCCTTCTGCACGGCGGGGTCGAAGTCCTGCACGCCAAAACTCAGGCGGTTGAAGCCCAGCTGGTGCAGGTGCTCCAGGCGCTGCTCAGTCACGGTACGCGGATCGACCTCGATGGAGTATTCGCCGCCCGGCACGAGGTTGAAATGCCGGCGCACGGTGTGCATGAGGTCGCTCAGTTCGGCGTCGCTCAGGAAGGTGGGCGTGCCGCCGCCGATGTGCAGTTGCGACACGTGGTGGCCGCGCCCGAAGTGCTGCACGTGCAGGTCCAGCTCGCGCGCCAGGTAGCGCAGGTACTCGGCCGCCTTGTTGTGGTGTTTGGTGATGACCTTGTTGCAAGCGCAGTAGTAACACACCGATTCGCAGAACGGCACATGGATGTACAGCGACAGCGGCAGTGCCAGCGAGCCGGCGCGGCGTTGCTCCAGGGCCTGGATGTAGTCGGCCTCGCCAAAGGCCTCGACAAAACGGTCGGCCGTGGGGTACGAGGTGTAGCGCGGCCCAGGCACGTCAAAGCGGCGCAGCAGTTGTTCGTCGATCACGTGCATCTCGGGGCATCTCCAATGTGGGATGGACTGTGCCTGACGCGGGGCTTTCTGCCCTTGATCTGGGTCAAGCCTCGCCAAATGTGAATGATGTTTTCCGCTAACATGGGGAAACACCTGACAATCGCACCATGGACGCACACAGCATCAAAGTCGCTTGCTCCAGTTGCAACTTGCGTGAACTCTGCCTGCCCATGGGCCTGAGCCACGACGAGATGAACAAGCTGGACCACGTGATATCCACCCGCAAACGCATCAAGCGCGGCACCGCCTTGTTCAACACGGGCGACCGCTTCACCTCGCTCTACGCGGTGCGATCGGGATTCTTCAAGACCTGCATCACCACCGCCGACGGGCGCGATCAGGTGACGGGATTCCAGATGACGGGCGAGATCATTGGCTTGGACGGCATCGTCTCCGACCAGCACTCCTGCGACGCCATTGCGCTGGAAGACGCCGAAGTGTGTGTGATGCCCTTCGATCAGCTCGAGTCGCTTTCGCGCGAGTTCAACACCTTGCAGCACCACGTGCACAAGATCATGAGCCGCGAGATCGTGCGCGACCACGGCGTGATGCTGTTGCTGGGCAGCATGCGGGCCGAGGAGCGGCTGGCGGCCTTTTTGCTCAACCTGGTGCAACGCCTGCACGCGCGCGGCTTCTCGCAATCAGAGTTGATTCTGCGCATGACGCGCGAGGAAATCGGCAGCTACCTGGGCATGAAGCTGGAGACCGTGAGCCGCACCTTCTCGAAGTTCGTCGAAGACGGCATCATCGAGGTCAAGCAGCGCTACGTGAAGATTCTCGACACCGACGCGCTCAAACGCATCGTGAACCCGCAGGTCTGCAGCTGACCGGGTTCAGCAGCAACGGCTGTCCCGCGCGCAGTCTGCCGGGCGGTCTTGCTCGGGCACCGGGCAACGGT
This sequence comes from uncultured Hydrogenophaga sp., assembly GCA_964442375.1. Lineage (GTDB taxonomy): Bacteria > Pseudomonadota > Gammaproteobacteria > Burkholderiales > Burkholderiaceae_C > Hydrogenophaga. The sequence goes on from CAYUAH010000184.1 coordinate 1,572, forward strand.
TCACTTCAAACGGCGACATGGCCAGCAGCGTGGTGAGTGCGCTGGACGCCATGGTCATGCCCCAGAACACAAAAAACGCGATGGTGTAGATGGCCTGGCGGGAAAGACCCAGGTCGCCACCGCCGATGCGGTGCAGGTCTTCCGGATCGACCATGGCGAACACCACCATCTCCAGCACGCCGGCGACCAGAAACGCGGGCCACGCAATCCACATCCAACGTTGCAGACGCATCGCGGTCTCCTTGTGTTGTTTCGAGAGGGGGCTGAGGCTCAGGGCTTGACCGGCAAGGTGGCCGTCGTGGCGTGGTTGCGCGCCTGGCCGGCCGGCGCATGCGTGAACGCGTCCTTGGGTGCCATCGTGCGGGTGGGCTCAACGCTGCGGTCGAGCACCGGATCGGGGTTGGTCATGGCGATGATGGCGGTGGCAATGCCGGCGACCACCACGACGGCGGGGCCGCCGATGACCAGCCAGACATAGGGCTCGCGCCACCAGGCACGGGCCACAGGCGGGGACTTGAGAACTTGTGTGCTTGTCATGACGGTCTTTCTTGAAGGGCCGGCTCAGCGCGGGACCAGGAACACGGCTTTTTCGCTCACCTGGGCCACGTCGGCGCCGGCGGAACGGATGTCGAAATGGATGGGGTGCGAACCCGGCGCCACGCCTGGTGGCACCTGCACCCGAACGGCCACAGAGCGCACTTCGGTCGAACGCACCTCGATGGTGGTTTCAGATGCGATGCCCACGCCCTCCAGGCCGCTGACCGACAGGCTGTAGGTCTGGGTGGCCTCGGTGGCGTTCATCAACTGAAGACGGTAGACGTTTTCAATGCGGCCCTGCTCCACCAGGCGCGCCAGCGCGCCGCGGTCGCGGATCACATCGACCTTGAGCGGCGTGCGCAGGAACAGGCTCACACCCACGGCCACGCAGATCAGGCCCAGTATGGCGGTGTACACCAACACCCGTGGACGCACGGCACGCTTGAGGATCTCGGCCTGGCTCCAGCCGTTGGCCACCGCGTTCTGGGTGGAGTAGCGGATCAGGCCACGCGGGTAGCCCACCTTGTCCATGACGTCGTCGCACACGTCGATGCAGGCCGCGCAACCGATGCATTCGTACTGCAGGCCCTTGCGGATGTCGATGCCGGTGGGGCACACCTGCACACACAGCGTGCAGTCCACACAGGAACCCAAACCCAGCGCCTTGGGGTCGGCCTTCTTGGAGCGCGCACCACGCGGCTCTCCGCGTTTTTCGTCGTAGGTGACGATCAGCGTGTCCTTGTCGAACATGGCACTCTGGAAACGCGCGTAGGGGCACATGTACTTGCACACTTGCTCGCGCATGAAGCCAGCGTTGCCGTAGGTGGCAAAGCCGTAGAAGAACACCCAGAAGGTCTGCCAGGGGCCCAGAGACCCGGCAAGCGTCAGGGCGCTGAGTTCGCGGATCGGTGTGAAATAGCCCACGAAGGTGAAGCCGGTCCACAAGGCCAACACGATCCAGAGGCCGTGTTTGAGCGATTTCTTGCCCAGCTTGCCGGCCGACATGGCCGACTCGTCCAGCCGCATCCGCGCCGAGCGGTCGCCTTCGACCTTGCGCTCTATCCAGAGAAATATTTCGGTGTAAACCGTCTGTGGGCAGGCATAGCCACACCACAGCCGCCCGGCCACCGCCGTGAACAGGAACAAGGCCAGGGCCGAAATCACCAGCAGGCCGGTGAGGTAGATGAAGTCCTGCGGGTACAGCACCAGCCCAAAGATGTAGAAGCGGCGCGCTTCGAGGTCGAAGAGCACCGCCTGACGCGCGTTCCACTCCAGCCAGGGCAGGCCATAAAACACCACCTGGGTGAGCCACACGAGAGCCCAGCGCCACTTGACGAACAAACCCTGCACCGAGCGTGGATAGATCTTCTGGCTCTTCTCGTACAGGGACACCATCACCTCATCGGCCACATCGGGCGCCACGGGAGTGATGGGAATGACCTTGCTCGTGCTGTCGCTGCTGCTCACGGTACTGTGCTTTCTGTCGGGACGCCGAGACGGCGTCCCGCTTGGATGAACCGCTTATTTGGCGGTCGGCTTGTTGGACAGGCCCCAGACGTAAGCGGTCAGCACGTGGATCTGCTCGTCGCTCAACTTGCCCTTCTGGACCGGCATCACGTTGTGTTTGCCTTCACTCACCATCTTGATGATGGCGTCCGCGCCCCAGCCGTGCAGCCACACGCCATCGGTCAGGTTGGGCGCACCCATGGCGGTGTTGCCCTTGCCATCCATGCCGTGGCAGGCAGCGCAAGCGCCGAACTTGGACTTGCCCAGCGAGGCCTGGATGGTGTCGTGCGGGCTGCCCGAGAGGCTGAGCACGTACTGGGCCAGGTTGCGCACGTCTTCGGCCGAGCCCACGGCAGCGGCCATGGGCGGCATCACGCCCTGGCGGCCTTCGTTCAGCGTGGTCTTGATCGCGTCGGGAGCACCGCCCCACAGCCAGTCGCCATCGGTCAGGTTGGGGAAACCCTTGCTGCCGCGTGCGTCAGAGCCGTGGCACTGGGCGCAGTTGTTCATGAACAGGCGCTCACCCACGGCCATGGCCTGGGCATCGCCCGCCAGCTGCTCGGGCGGCTGGCCATTGAACTTGGCGTACAAGGGTGCAGTCGATTCAACCGCTTTTTTCACCTCGTCACCGTGCTGTCCGGCCGACGACCAGTTCAACGTGCCCTTGTAGCTGCCCAGCGTGGGGTACAGCGCGGCATAGACCAGGGCGAAGATGACGGTGATGACGAACAGGTAGATCCACCACCGGGGCAGCGGGTTGTTCATTTCACGCAGGTCACCGTCCCACACGTGGCCGGTGGTGTTGTCGCCAGCGGCGTTGACCTTGGTGGTGCCCGAGATCCACAACAGGATCAGACAGGCAATGATGCTGACCACCGTCAGCCCGGCCACATAGAGGTGCCAGAAATCGCTTACAAAGTCGCTCATGATGTTTTCCTTGTGCGTTGCGCGGCTCAGCGGTCCTGCTCGTCATTGAACGGCAGTTGCGCAGCGGCGTCGAAGTCGGCCTGGTTGCGGCGCGACCAGGCCCAGCCCACGATGCCCACGAAGAGCAGCAGGCTCAGCACGGTGACCGCGCTGCGAAGGTCGTTGATGTCCATGGCGCCGCTCCCGCTTATTTGATGGCGGTGCCCAGCACCTGCAGGTAGGCCACCAGAGCGTCCATTTCGGTCTTGCCCTTGACAGCCTCGACCGAGCCCTTGATCTCATCATCGGTATAGGGCGCACCCAGCGTACGCAGCACTTCCATGCGACGCGGCAAACCCTTTTCATTCACGGTGGACTTTTCCAGCCAGGGATAGGCTGGCATGTTGGACTCGGGCACCAGATCGCGCGGGTTGTTCAGGTGGATGCGGTGCCACTCGTCGTTGTAGCGACCACCCACACGGGCCAGATCGGGACCGGTGCGCTTGGAGCCCCACTGGAACGGGCGGTCGTAGACGAACTCGCCGGCCACCGAGTAGGGGCCATAGCGCAGCGTCTCGGCGTGGAAGGGGCGGATCATCTGCGAGTGACAGTTGTAGCAGCCCTCACGCACGTAGATATCGCGGCCCGCGACCTGCAGGGCGGTGTAGGGCTTGAGACCGGCCACCGGCTGGGTGGTGGACTTCTGGAAGAACAGGGGCACGATTTCCACCAAACCGCCGACCGCGATCACCAGAACGATGAGCACGATCATGAGGAAGTTGTTGGTTTCAATCCGCTCGTGGGTGAAACCCTTGATGTCGTTGTTGTTGGCCATGAATAACTCCTTGCGCCTCAGGCGTGAGCGGCGTTGACGGCCGGAATGCGGACTTCAGGCACGGCGCCGGCCTTGAGGCCCTGGCGCGCGGTCATGAACACGTTCCAGGCCATCACGATCATGCCGCCCAGGTAGAGCACGCCACCGAGCAGGCGGATCACGTAGAAGGGGAAGGTCGCCTTCACCGACTCGACGAAGGTGTAGGTCAGGCTGCCGTCGGGGTTGACCGAGCGCCACATCAGGCCCTGCATCACGCCGGCAATCCACATGGCGGCGATGTAGAGCACGATGCCGATGGTGGCCACCCAGAAGTGCAGTTCGATGGCGGGCACCGAGTACATCTTTTTCTGGCCGAACAGGCGCGGCACCAGGTAGTAGAGCGAACCCATGGACACCAGACCCACCCAGCCCAGGGCGCCGGAGTGCACGTGGCCCACGGTCCAGTCGGTGTAGTGGCTCAGGGCGTTGACGGTCTTGATCGACATCATCGGACCCTCGAAGGTGGACATGCCGTAGAAGGACAGGGACACGATCAGGAAGCGCAGGATGGGGTCGTCGCGCAGCTTGTGCCAGGCGCCCGACAGGGTCATGATGCCGTTGATCATGCCGCCCCAGCTGGGGGCCAGCAGGATGAGCGAGAAGACCATGCCGATGGACTGCGCCCAGTCGGGCAGCGCGGTGTAGTGCAGGTGGTGCGGACCCGCCCACATGTAGGTGAAGATCAGCGCCCAGAAGTGGACGATGGACAGACGGTAGCTGTAGACGGGGCGCTCGGCCTGCTTGGGGATGAAGTAGTACATCATGCCCAGGAAGCCGGCCGTGAGGAAGAAACCCACCGCGTTGTGGCCGTACCACCACTGCACCATGGCGTCCTGCACACCGGCGTAGGCCGAGTAGGAGTGCAGCCAGTCCACCGGCAGCGCGGCGCTGTTGACCAGGTGCAACACGGCCACGGCCAGGATGAAGGCACCGAAGAACCAGTTGGCCACGTAGATGTGGCGCACCTTGCGGGTGCCCACCGTGCCGAAGAAGACGATGGCGTAGGACACCCACACCAGCGTGATCAGCACGTCGATCGGCCAGATCAGCTCGGCGTATTCCTTGCCCTGGGTCAGGCCCAGCGGCAAGGTGACCGCAGCCAGCACGATCACCAGCTGCCAACCCCAGAAGGTGAAGGCCGCCAGCGGCGCCATGAACAGCCGGACCTGGTTGGTGCGTTGCACCACGTAGTAGCTCGTCGCAAACAGCGCACAGCCACCGAAGGCAAAAATCACCGCGTTGGTGTGCAAGGGACGCAGGCGGCCATAGCTCAACCAGGAAATGCCCAGGTTCAGTTCTGGCCACGTCAGCTGGGCCGCAATGATGACGCCGACCAGCATTCCGACCACGCCCCATACCACGGCCATGACGGAAAACTGCCTGACGACCTTGTCGTTGTAGACCGCCGCCAGGGCTGTCTTCGAGTTCACAGACATACAGAAACTCCTCTCAATAATCCTGCGCCGAGTGTCACCGGCGGATACATATCAGGGATTGACCTAGGTCAATCGCCATCCAGAATGCGTTCGCCCTCGCGCTCCACGTGGTCGAACTGGCCGTTGTGCAAGGCCCACCAGAACAGGGCGATGATGCCCAGCACCAGCACCACCGACAAGGGAATCAACAGG
>CAYUAH010000185.1:0-6962 GCA_964442375.1 uncultured Hydrogenophaga sp.
GCGGCGGCGGTGTCCACGTCCAGCTTGCCGCAGGCGAAGTAGTCGAGGAAGAACAGTGGCTCTGCGCCTTGCACCAGCACGTCGTTGACGCTCATGCCCACCAGGTCGATGCCCACGGTGTCGTGCTTGTTCCACTCGAAGGCCAGCTTGAGCTTGGTGCCCACGCCGTCGGTGCCGGAGACCAGCACCGGTTCCTGGTAGCGCTTGGGCACCTCGAACAGCGCGCCGAAGCCGCCGATGCCGGCCAGCACGCCTTCGCGCATGGTTTTTTTGGCCAGGGGCTTGATGCGTTCGACCAGCGCATCGCCGGCGTCGATGTCCACGCCAGCGTCTTTGTAGGAGAGGGGGGTGTTGCTCATGAGGGGGCCTAAGGACAGGCGGTGGGGCAGACCGGCCAATATGGCCGAGCCGGGACCGATAAAATTTGCCCGATTTTAAGGTCAGGCGTTTCTCCATATGCAATTCACCCCCGCCCAAACACGCGCCGCTGCCTGGCTGGGCCTGGGCCTGCTGGCCTGGCTGCTGCTGGCAGCGCTGTCGCCGGTGCTCATGCCCTTTGTGCTGGCCGGGGTACTGGCCTATGCCCTGCACCCCTGGGTGGAGCGCATGGTGGCGCGTCGGGTGCCGCGTTGGCTGGGCGCCGGGCTGGCGATCACGGTGCTCATGCTGGTGATGGTGGCGGTCGCCCTGCTCATCGTGCCGGTGGTCAGCAAACAGGTGCCGCTGCTGCGCGAACAGGTGCCGGCGCTGCTGGAGCACCTCAACGTCTGGCTGACGCCGCTGGCAGCCCGCTTCGGACTGGACCTGCAGATCGACGTCAACCTGGTGCGCGATGCCTTGCGCAAGCTGGTGTCGGGCCATGAAAGCGAGCTGATCGATGGCCTCTTGTCGTCGCTGCGCATAGGCGGCAGTGCGGTGCTGGCCCTGGTGGGCAACTTCACCCTCATGCCCATCGTGGCCTACTACCTGCTGCTGGACTGGGACGGCATGGTGCGCCGGGCCAAGGCCCTGGTGCCCCCGCGCTGGCAGGACGCCACCCAGCGCTTTCTGGACGAAACCGACGCCGTGCTGGGCCAGTACCTTCGCGGCCAGTTGCTGGTCATGGGCATCCTGGCGGTGTTCTACACGGTGGCGCTGGCCCTGTGTGGCCTCAAGCTGGCCTTGCCCATCGGCGTCTTCACCGGCCTGGCGGTGTTTGTGCCTTACCTGGGTTTTGGCCTGGGCCTGGTGCTGGCCTTGCTGGCGGCGTTGTTGCAGTTCCAGAGCCTCACCGCCGTGGCTTTGGTGGGCGCGGTCTATGTCATCGGCCAGGTGGTCGAAAGCATGTACCTCACACCGCGCCTGCTGGGCGAGCGCATCGGTCTGCACCCCATCGCGGTGATTTTTGCCTTGTTGGCCTTTGGCCACCTGCTGGGGTTTGTGGGGGTGCTGATCGCCTTGCCGGCCAGCGCCGTGCTGCTGGTGGCCTTGCGCCGACTGCAGACCCTGTACGTGGACAGCGATTTGTACCGGGACGCCCAGTGAAACAGCTTGCCCTGGACATCGGTCTCGCGCCCCTGCCGTCGCTGGACAACTTCGCCCCCCAAGGCAACGAAGCGGCGCTGGAACACCTGCGGCTGTGGGTGGACAACCCCTTGCGTTCGCCCGTGCCCACCTTGTTGTGGGGCCCCTCCGGCTGTGGCAAGACCCACCTGCTGCAGGCGGTGCGCCTGGCCTTGCTGGGGCAGGGCACCCAGGTGGGTTGGCTGGATGCCCAGATGGCCCACCCGCCCGCTTTTGACGACCGCTGGGGCGCCGTGCTGATGGACGATTGCCACCTGTTCACCGCCGCGCAACAGGCGGCGGCCTTCAATTGGTTCGTCAACGCGCAGACGCCGCATGCCGGCCAGGCACGCTGGGTGCTGGCCACGTCCGACCGCCCGCCGGCCGACCTGCAGCTGCGCGAGGACCTGCGCACCCGGCTGGGTTGGGGGCATGTGTTCCAATTGCAGGGCTTGGCCGAGGCCGAGCGCCGCGCCGTGTTGCGCCGCGCCGCCGATGAACGCGGTGTGTTCCTGGGCGACGAGGTCATGGACTTCATGCTCAACCGCTTCTCGCGCGATCTGGGCAGCCTCATGGCCCTGCTCGACGAACTCGACGCCTACGCGCTGCGCACCCAACGCGCCATCACCATACCGCTGATCAAGGCGATGCTAGAAAACGAATGAAACTGGCTTTATTTGACCTGGACCACACGCTGATCCCGCTGGATTCGGACCACGCCTGGGGCCAATTCACCGTGGCCCAGGGCTGGCGCGACGCCGACGCTTTTGGCCGTGCCAACGACGCCTTTTACGCCCAGTACAAAGCCGGCACGCTGGACATCGCCGAGTACATCCGTTTCGCTACCGAGGTCATCCGCGAACTCGGCCCCGAGCGGGCCGCCGCGGCCCATGCCGACTTCATGCGCGAGATGGTGCTGCCCCACATCCAGCCCCAGGCCCTGCAACTGGTGCGCCACCACCAGGCCGCGGGCGACACGGTGCTCATCGTCACCGCCACCAACGAGTTTGTCACCCGCCCCATCGCCAACGCGTTTGGTGTGGCCGAGCTGATCGCCATCCGGCTGGAGCGCGATGCCGCTGGCAACCCCACCGGTGAAATCACCGGCACGCCGTCTTTCCGCGAAGGCAAGGTGGTGCGCGTGGCCGAGTGGCTGGCGCAGCGCGGCTTGGGCTGGGCCGACGTGAGCCACAGCACCTTCTACAGCGACTCCATCAACGACCTGGCCATGCTCGAACACGTGCACGAGCCCGTGGCCGCCAACCCCGACGAGCGCCTGCTGGCCATTGCGCGCGAGCGCGGCTGGCGCATACTGAACCTCTTCCATGATCAAGAAATTCATTGACAAGCTGCTGGGCAAAACCAGCCCTGCTGCGTCCCGTTTTGGCAAACGCGAAGACGTGCCGGTGGCGGTGCACGGCATCGACCCCACGCTGGTGGACCAGCGCGCGCTGGATGTGGTGGAAACGCTGCAGCGCGCGGGTTACCAGGCCTACATCGTCGGCGGCGCCGTGCGCGACCTGCTGCTGGGCCTCAAACCCAAGGACTTCGATGTGGCCACCGACGCCACGCCCGAGCAGGTCAAGGGCCTGTTCCGCCGCGCCTTCATCATCGGTCGGCGCTTCCGCATCGTGCACGTGGTGTTTGGCCGGGGCCGGCAAGACCGGGGCTTGAGCGAGGTGATCGAGGTGTCCACCTTCCGTGCCCACCTCGACAGCGCCGACGCCGAACAGGTGAGCGGCAACGAGCGCACCAGCAAAAACGCCCTGGCCGGCATGACCCACGCGGTCGATGCCAGCGGCCGCGTGCTGCGCGACAACGTGTGGGGGCCGATCGAACACGACGCCGCGCGCCGCGACTTCAGCATCAACGCCATGTACTACGACCCGGCGACGCAGACCGTGGTCGATTTCCACCACGGTATCCGCGACGCCAAGAAGCGCGTCTTGCGCATGATCGGCGACCCGGCCACGCGCTACCGCGAAGACCCGGTGCGCATCATCCGCGCCGTGCGTTTTGGCGCCAAGCTTTCTGCCTTGGGCTTCAAGTTCGACGCCAAGACCCGCGAGCCCTTGCAGGCCTCGCGCGCGCTGCTGGCCGACGTGCCGCAAAGCCGCCTGTTCGACGAGATGCTCAAGCTGTTGCAGACCGGCCACGCCCTGGCCAGCGTGGAGCAGCTCAAGGCCACCGGCCTGGCCACCGGCATTTACCCCTTGCTCGATGTGGTGGTGCAGCGTGCCGACGAAGCTTTTGTGAAGCTGGCGTTGCAAGACACCGACCGCCGCGTGGGCGAGAACAAACCCGTGGCGCCCAGCTTTTTGCTGGCCTGTGTGTTGTGGGCCGACGTGCGCGCCGGCTGGGAGCAGCGCCAGGCCCAGGGCGAGCAGCCGTTTGCCGCCTTGCAGGATGCGGTGGACGACGCCTTCAACGCCCGCATCGGCGACGTGTCGGGCCGGGGCAAGCTGGGCACCGACATGCGCGAGATCTGGACCATGCAACCGCGTTTCGACCGCCGCACCGGGTCGTCCGTGTTTTCGCTGGTGGAACAGCCGCGCTTCCGCGCCGGCTTCGACTTCCTGCGCCTGCGCGCCCAGACCGGCGAGGTGGATGAGGAACTGGCCCACTGGTGGGAAACCTTCAGCACCGCCAGCGACGCCGTGCGCCGCGACATGGTGGACGCCGTGCGCCAGGAGCAGCAGAAACAAAAGGGCGGCGCCAAGGCCACCCGCGTACGCCGCGTGCCGGCTGCCGCGCCGGCGCCCGAGCAAGACCCGCGTTTCCGTGCGATCGAAAACGAGGGTGACGCCGATGGCGACCCCGCATTCGACGCCTCGGTGCAGGCGCTGGACGCTGCCGCCGAGGGCGCACCCGCGCGCAAACGTCGCCGCCGGCGCCGCAAGCCCGGTGGCGGAGAGGGTGGCAGCGCGCCCGTGCCCCAGGGCGGCGGCGACTGACACATGACGGCGGCGCCTGTGTCCGCCTTTGTGGCCCTGGGCGCCAACCTGGGTGATGCGCCCGCCACGGTGCGCCAGGCCATTGCCGATCTGGATGCCTTGCCCCAGACCCGGCTGGTGCGCGCTTCGGGCCTGTACCGCAGCGCGCCCTGGGAGGCCAGCGGCCCCGATTTTTTCAACGCTGTGGCCGAAGTCTCGACCACGCTTGACGCCCACGGCCTGCTGGCCGCCTTGCACGGGCTGGAGCAGGCCGCCGGTCGCCAGCGGCCCTACCTCAACGCGCCGCGCACCTTGGATCTGGACTTGCTGCTGTATGGCGACGAAACCATCGCCACCCCCACGCTGACCGTGCCCCATCCACGCATGTGGCAGCGCGCGTTTGTGCTGCGACCGCTGGCCGAGATTGCGCCGGACCAGGTGAGCGCTGCGGCGCTGGCCGCCGTGGCCGAACAGGACGCGAGGCCGCTGTGAGCGGAGCAACTCGCCGCCTGGTGATGGGGTGGTGGGTGGGTTTGTTGTTGTCCGGCTGCGCCGCCACACCCGCGCCCAAAGGCGAAGTGCCGGCTGCGCCCGCCACCGCTGCCGAACTGGGCCAGTCCGACGTCAACCGCATGGCCACCCTGGGCATGCGCGCCAACCTCGACAGCCTCTTGAGCCTTGCCGACAAACTCTACCGCCGCAACCCGCGCGAATGGCGCAAGGGCGGGGCGGCCAGCCGCGACGAGGCGCTGGAGCGCCTGCGTGCGGCGATGGACCAGCGCCAGCCCTGGCCCTCGCTGCAAGGCCGGCGTGACGTGGCCGCGCTGGCCCTGGCCCTGTCACCCGATTTCACCGGCGACCGCGTGGCCGCCTTCATCGCCGCCACGGCCGACATGCTGATCGTGGCCCACGGCGGCAAGACCGAGTTCTACCTGATCGACAGCCTGGACGCGCAAAGCCTGTACAACGCCGCCCGCAACGTGGAGATCGCGGTGTGGATGCTGGCCCAGCGCCGGGATGCCGGTGGCCAGCCGCTGCTGCTGGCCGACGAGATCGGGCCACAGGGGCGCAACCTCAGTTTCGAGCGCGAGTTCGGCAAGCTCGTGGCCCGGCTGGACCTGCTGGCCGCCGTGTCGGCCGAGAAGTACCGCCGCGCGGTGGTGAGCTATGTGCAGAACCTGCTGGGTGGCACGCTGCTGCAATTTCTGCCGGTGCGCGCGGTGACGCAATGAGGGCCCCGAGGCTCAGGGTGCCAGGCGTTCGCGCAGCCAGCCCCCGTCGGCTTGTTGCGTGTAGCGCAAGCGGTCATGCAGGCGGCTTTTGCGGCCTTGCCAGAACTGCCATTGTTCCGGCTTGAGCCGGTAGCCACCCCAGTGTGGCGGGCGGGGGGGCTGCAGGAGGAACCTGGCGCCGAACTTGGCGGCATTGGCCACCAACACCGAGCGGCCCTCGATCACCTCGCTTTGAGGGCTGGCCCAGGCGCCGATGCGGCTGTCCAGCGGCCGGCTGTGGAAGTAGGCGTCGCTTTCTTCGTCGCTGACCTTCTCCACCACGCCTTCGATGCGCACCACCCGCTCCAGCTCCACCCAGTGGAATTGCAGCGCGGCAAAGGGGTTGCCGGCCAGCTCGCGGCCCTTGCGGCTTTCGTAATTGGTGTACCAGACGATGCCTCGCTCGTCATAGCCCTTGATCAGCACCACGCGGGTGCTGGGGCGCAGGTCGCTGCCCACCGTGGCCAGGGTCATGGCGTTGGGCTCGGGCACCTGGCCCTGTATGGCCTGCTGCAGCCACAGCTCGAATTGTTTGAGCGGGTCGGCCAGGGATTCGGTTTCGCTGAGTTCGGCTTTTTCATAGCTCTTGCGCAGGTCGGCGATGTTCATGTCGGGGGTTTCGTGGCTGGGGTGTGTGGGGCCAGGGCCACCACGCGCTCCAGTTCGGCATCGTGTATGCCGATGGCGCGCAGGTGTTCGCAGGTCATGCGGGCGTAGTCGAGCGTGCTGCCGTAGCGTCCGCGCGAATGGGCAAAAATCTCGCGGTAGCGTGCGTCGCTCAGGCGGCCGGTGAAGTTGGGGCTGTGGCGCGACAGCGTGAAGGACAGAGCCCGGACTGGCCCCTGCGGTGTCTGGCAGGGCAGCCATTTGGGGTCGTACACCGGGTTGGGCATTTCGCGCTGCCACAGTTGCGGCAGCATGCCGGGCACATGGGCGGCCCTCACCCGCAAGGCCATGCCACGGCAGCTGCCGCCGTTGATCAGGGCCAGTACCAGGCCGGGGCGCTCGGGCGTGCCCCGGTTCACGCGGCTCCACATCTGCAGCGCGCGGTGGTGGCCATGCACCAGGGCCGGTCGCTTTTCGGCCACCTCGAACTCGGTTTTCCAGATCAGTGAGCCGTAGGCAAACAGCCAGAGGTCGTCGCCTTGCGCGCGCCACTCCTCGAAGGTGCGTTGCAGCATGGTGGCGGCGCAGCGGACGGTGGTCATGGGGTGGC
>CAYUAH010000186.1:0-5614 GCA_964442375.1 uncultured Hydrogenophaga sp.
ATCATGTGGAACATGCAGTGCAAGCCCTTGCCCGGCTGGCCCACCAGGTAGCCCAGGGCACCGGCCTGCCCGTTCACCGGAAACTTGCCTTCGCCAAAATTGAGCAGGGTGTTGGTGGTGCCGCGCCAGCCGCACTTGTGGTTGAGGCCGGCCAGGGCCACGTCGTTGCGTTCGCCGGAGAGCTGGCCGTTCACATCGACCAGCTTCTTGGGCACGATGAACAGGCTGATGCCCCGCGTGCCCGGCACCAGCTTGCCGTTGTCGTCCGGTATCTTGGCCAGCACCAGGTGGACGATGTTCTCGGTCAGCTCGTGTTCACCGGCCGAAATCCACATCTTGTGGCCGGTGAGGCGGTAACGCGGGCCCAGTGGGTCAACGTCAAAGTCTTCGCCATCGGGCACGGCGCGGGTCGTCACGTCGCTGAGCGACGAGCCGGCCTGTGGCTCGCTCAGGCACATGGTGCCCGACCAGCGGCCGGAAAATTCCTTGAGCGCGAACACGCGCTTCTGCGCCTCGGTGCCATGTTGCATGAGCAGATTGGCGTTGCCGGTGGTCAGCATGCCACTGCCTATGCTGACCGATGCCATGGCAAAAAAGGCGTTGCCCGAGGCCTCCAACGTGTAGGGCAGCTGCATGCCGCCGATGGCGTAATCCTGCGCGGCGCTCAACATGCCGCTCTCGGCATAGGCCTTGTGCGCGTCGTGGGTGGCCTGGGGCAGGATCACCTTCTCGCCGTCGAAATGCGGCTCCTGGGTGTCCACCAGGCGGTTGAAGGGTGCGTACTTGTCGCGGGCGATGCGTTCGCAGGTGTCGAGCACGGCATCGAAGGTGTCGCGCGAGTGGTCGGCAAACCGCTCGCGGGACGTCAGCGACTCGACACCGAGCCACTGGTAGAGCAAAAAATCAAGGGTGGGACGCAGACTCATGGGGCTCCTCGACCGGGGGAGCGCCCACTGTAATGCGCTCAGGCGCGTGGGCTTGACCCCTGCATGACAGCGGACCGGGTTTTCAGGGTTTCCACGGGGCGTTCACCAAAGCGGCGCTGGTATTGCGCCGCGAAATGGCCCATGTGCAGAAAACCGTGGTCGGCTGCCACCTGGGTCACGGCCACGCTGGGCACACCCTGGCTGGCGGCCTTGCGCAGAACCTCACGCACCTTGTCCAGGCGCAGGTTGCGCCAGTACACCATGGGTGACTCGCCGGTGTGATCGACGAAGGCCTGCTGCAGGCTGCGCGCGCTCACGTGCAGGTGTTCGCACAGGTCGGCCAGGGTGAGGGGCCGCGTCACGTTGGCCAACATGAAGTCCTGCGCCCGCCGCACGGCGCGCGGCACCAGCGGGCGGCGCGTGTCGCCACGCAAGGCCTCGCTGTGGTTGTGGGGCGCCTGCAGCAGCAACATGCTCAGCAGGTAGGCCTCGGCTTGCTGGGCCAGGGCGGAGCCGGCAAAGCCCGCGTCCACCTCCAGGGTTTCGGCCAGGTAGCGCACAAAACCGGCCAGCGGCGCCAGCGCCGGTGTGTCCATGGCCAGGCCCAGGCCAAACACCAGGGGCCGGTGCACGGGGGCCTGCGCCAGCTGCTCCATCTGCCGCACCACCGCAGCCTGCGAGATGCGCAGGATGAGGTGGGGGCTGTCGTCGGCCCAGCGCATGCGCAGGTATTCGGTGGGCGACGGCAGCGTGGCCATGCCCTGCCCGGCCGTGACCGACTGTCCGCCACACGACACCTCGGCGCTGCCACGCAAGGGCATCTGCAGCAAATAGAAGCTGCCCAGGTGGCCCGGCTCGATGTCCACGGCCGGCCCGTACTGCACGTAGTTCAGGCTGATGTCGCGAAACACCGGCGCACTGTGGTGGCGCGCGTCGAGCGCCTGGCGGGCGCCGCAAGGGTTGAGCACGTGCGGGCAGAACACGCGCGCCACCGCCTCGCGGGCCTGATCGACATCCCGGGTGTGGAACAGCGCGTGGCTGGCCAGCGGGTAACGGTGGGGGGACAACATGGCTGCAGAAGTTAGCAAATCCCGCGCCCGGCCGCCACGGGGATTGCCCGCAGCGCGGCGGCTGAAACGGCGGCCGCACACGAATCTCTCGTTTTTGGGACAGCGCCTGCGCAAACGGGATGCTGCCGGCGCTGGGTCGTTTCTACATTGGCTCCCACCGCAGCAAGCGGGGGATTTTTTCAGCACAGGAGACCACATGCCCCAAGCGACTTTTCTTGGACTGTCCGGCAAGACCGCCATCGTCACCGGTGGCGCCACCCTCATAGGCGCCGCCGTGGTGCGCGCCCTGCACGCCCAGGGCGTGCGCGTCACCCTGGCCGACATCGACGTGGCGGGCGGCCAGGCGGTGGCCCAGGCCTGCGGCGAAGGCGTGTGGTTCCGCGCCACCGACATCACCGACGACGCCCAGGTGTTGGCCTGTGCCGATGAAACCACCGCGCGCTTTGGCCGCGTGGACTTTCTGGTCAACCTGGCCTGCTCCTACGTGGACGACGGCCTGGCCTCGGGTCGAGCCGACTGGCTCAAGGCCCTGGACGTGAACGTGGCCAGCGCCGCCATGATGCTCAAGGCCGTGCTGCCCCACATGCGGCGCGTGGGCGGCGGCGCGGTGGTCAACTTCACCAGCATCTCGTCGGGCGTGGCACAGACCGGCCGCTGGCTTTACCCGGTCAGCAAGGCCGCGCTGGTGCAGCTGACCCGCAACATGGCCATGGACCTGGCGCCCGAGCACGTGCGCGTCAACAGCGTCTCGCCCGGCTGGACCTGGTCGGCCATCATGAACCAGCTCACCGGCGGCGACCGCGCCAAGACCGACGCCGTGGCCGCGCCCTTCCACCTGCTCAAGCGCGTCGGCGACCCGGCGGAGGTGGCGCAGGTGGTGCTGTTCCTGTGCTCCGACCACGCCAGCTTCGTCACCGGGGCCGACTACGCCGTGGACGGCGGCTACTCGGCCATGGGCCCCGAATCGCACGAGCCCGCCATCCCCAAGCTGATGGCCTGACGTTTTCAAACCAACCCACAACGGAGACAAACCATGCGCAACATCATGATCGTCGGCGCCGGCCAGGCCGGGCTGCAACTGGGCATCAGCCTGCTCAAACGCGGCTACCGCGTCAGCATCACCAGCAACCGCACACCCGAGGACTTGCGCAGCGGCAAGGTGCTGTCCAGCCAGTGCATGTTCCACGACAGCCTGCAGCTCGAACGCGACCGCGGCCTGAACTTCTGGGAGCAGGATTGCCCGCCGGTTGAAGGCATTTCCTTCACCGTGCCCCACCCCGAGCTGCCCGGCGAAAAGGCCATGGCCTGGAGCCACCGGCTTGACCACAAGGCGCAGTCGGTGGACCAGCGGGTGAAAGTGCCCGGCTGGATGGCCGAATTCAGCCGGCTCGGTGGCGAGCTGCTGATGCACGAGGCCAACATCGACGATCTGGAGCGCTGGACCCAGAGCCACGACCTGGTGATCGTGGCCGCCGGCAAAGGCGCCATCGCGCAGATGTTCGAGCGCGACGCCAGCCGCAGCCCCTACGACAAACCCCAGCGTGCCCTCGCCCTGACCTATGTGCACGGCATGGCCCCGCGCCCCGAGCACTCGGCCGTGAACTTCAACCTCATCCCCGGCGTGGGCGAGTACTTCGTGTTCCCGGCCCTCACCGTGAGCGGGCCCTGCGAGATCATGGTGTTCGAGGGCGTGCCCGGCGGCCCCATGGACTGCTGGGGCGACGTGGCCACACCGGCCCAACACCTGACCCGCTCCAAGGACATCCTGGCCAAGTACCTGCCCTGGGAAGCCGCGCGCTGCACCCAGGTGGAGCTGACCGACGCCAACGGCATCCTGGCCGGGCGCTTCGCCCCCACGGTGCGCAAGCCGGTGGGCCGTCTGCCCAGTGGCCGGGTGGTGCTGGGCATGGCCGACGCCGTGTTGCTCAACGACCCCATCACCGGCCAGGGCTCCAACAACGCGGCCAAATTTGCCCACGCGGTGGAACAGGCCATCGTCGCCCACGGCGACAAGCCTTTTGACGCCAGCTTCATGCAACAGACCTTCGAGTCCTTCTGGAACGCCTACGGCGTCTTCGCCACGAACTGGACCAACGCCATGCTGGCGCCGCCCCCGCCCCACGTGCTCAAGCTGCTGGGCGCGGCCTGCGGCGAACCGCGTGTGGCCAAGCGCATCGTCAACGGCTTCAACAACCCGACCGACTTCGTGAACTTCTTCATGACGCCGGACAAGGTGGACGCCTTCCTCGACGCGGTGCCGGCATGACCGCCGCCGAACTGGGCACCCTGCCCCCGCTGCAGGCCTTGCGCCACAGCGCCAGCCTGCCGCTGTCCGACTTCCGCCTGGCCATGCGCCGCCTCACCGGCGCCGTGACCGTGGTGGCCACGCAGGATGGCGACCAGCTTGCGGGCCTGACCGCCACCGCCGTCACCTCCTTCTCGGGTGAACCGGCGCGGCTGCTGGCCTGCGTCAACCTCAAGGGCTCCACCTTCCGCGCCATTGCCGAGAGCCGGCGCATGAGCGTGAACCTGCTGGCCTACCGCCACCGCGACCTGGCCCAGCAGTTTGGTGGCGCGCCCACCCCGCCCGCGCAACGCTTCGAACCCGGCCGCTGGGGCACGCTGGCCACCGGTGCGCCGGTGCTGCTGGACGCCCTGGCCGTGTTCGACTGCGTTGTTGACGAAATGATGGTGGCCCACAGCCACGCCGCCATGATCGGCGAGATCAAGGCCGTGCTGCTGAGCCCCCGCAACGAAGCCCCCCTGCTGTACGCAGATGGCCAATACACCACCCTGGCCGGATTTGGAGACATCGCATGACATCCCAACACATCACCCTCAACGCACTCGACGGCAGCGGCAGCTTCGCCGCCTACCTGGCCCTGCCCCCTTCGGGCCGTGGCCCCGGCATCGTGCTGGCGCAAGAGATTTTTGGCGTCAACGCCACCATGCGCCAGGTGGCCGACCTCTACGCCGAGGAAGGCTATGTGGTGCTGGTGCCCGACCTGTTCTGGCGCCAGCAGCCGGGCATCGAACTCGGCTACACCGAGGCCGACTTCCAGCGCGCCTTTGGCCTTTACCAGGGCTTTGACGAAGCCAAAGGTGTGGCCGACGTCCAGGCCTGCCTCGACGCCCTGCGCCAGCGCCCCGAATGTTCGGGCCAGGCCGGCGTGCTGGGCTTTTGCCTGGGCGGCAAGCTGGCCTACCTGGCCGCCTGCCGCACCAACGCCGACGTGGCCGTGGGCTACTACGGCGTGGGCATCGAGAAGGCGCTGGACGAAGCCCGCGAACGCAAAGGCCGGCTGGTGCTGCACATCGCCGAAAACGACGCCTTCTGCCCGCCCGAGGCGCGCGCCGCCATCGTGTCAGCCCTGGCAAACCGAGCCAACACCGAGGTCTACGTCTACCCGGGCGTGGACCACGCCTTCGCCCGCGCGGGTGGCGATCACTTCCACAAGCCTTCGGCGCTGATGGCCCACGAGCGCAGCATCGCTGCCTTCAAGGCCGTGATGGGACCGCACCCCGACTTCTCCGCCCTGTGGGAGAAGCACTGCGAGCACGAATTCGCCACCCGCGACGTGGCCGCCACCATGGCCACCATGGTGGCCCAGCCCTATG
>CAYUAH010000186.1:5714-6933 GCA_964442375.1 uncultured Hydrogenophaga sp.
TTCGCCACCCGCGACGTGGCCGCCACCATGGCCACCATGGTGGCCCAGCCCTATGTGAACCACATCCCCACCATGACCGGTGGCGTCGGCCACACCATGCTGTCGCGCTTCTATCAGCACCACTTCGTCAACAGCAACCCACCCGACACCACCCTGGTGCCGATCTCGCGCACCATAGGCGCCACACAAATCGTGGACGAGCTGCTGTTCTGCTTCACCCACACCTGTGAAATCGACTGGATGCTGCCGGGCATCGCCCCCACCGGCAAACGGGTGGAGATCCCGCTGGTGGCCATCGTCAAGTTCCGGGGCGACAAGCTCTACCACGAGCACATCTACTGGGACCAGGCCAGCGTGCTGGTGCAGATCGGCAAGCTCGACCCGACGGGTCTCCCGGTGGCCGGCATCGAGACGGCCAAAAAGCTGCTGGACGAGCACCAGCCGAGCAACACCTTGATGGCGAGCTGGGCCCGCTCGGCACCCTGAACCGGTTCAGCGGGCCACCTTGTCAGGCAGCACCGTGATCGTTCCCTGAGCGACGGCGCAGAGCTTTTCCACGCCGTCCTTGAGCACCCAAACATCGCAGCGGCACACCGCCTGCGATGCCCCGGTGTGCACCGCCTCGGCGCGCGCGATCACGCGCTCGCCAATGGCCGGACGCAGGTAGTTGACCTTGAACTCCGAGGTCACCACCGGCACCCTCAGCGCGGTGCCTCCGGCGAAGGTCAGTGCGTTGTCGGCGGCGTAACTGAGCACGCCGCCATGGACAAAACCGTGCTGCTGCTTGACCGATGCACTGACCGGCACATGCAGCTCACAGCGCCCCGGCGAGAGCGCCACCAGCTCGGCACCGATGAGGGTGGAAAAGGGCTGCGCGGCCAGGACCTCGCGGCCCATGGCCAGGAACACCTCAGGGCTGACACCGACCACTTCGGCCATGTTCAGAGCACTTCAAACACACCCGCCGCGCCCATGCCACCACCGATGCACATGGTCACGCAGACGCGCTTGGCACCGCGGCGCTTGCCCTCGATCAGGGCGTGGCCGGTCAGGCGCTGGCCCGACACACCGTAGGGGTGGCCGACGGCGATGGCGCCGCCGTTGACGTTCAGGCGATCGGCCGGAATGCCCAGCTTGTCGCGGCAGTAGATCACCTGAACTGCGAAGGCTTCGTTCAGCTCCCACAGGTCGATGTCGTTCACGGTAAGGCCCAGCTTCT
>CAYUAH010000187.1:0-6873 GCA_964442375.1 uncultured Hydrogenophaga sp.
CATCCGCATCATGACCAGCACCGCGCGCAAGCTCAAGCTGCCGATGGACAAGGTGGTGGTCACGGTGGACCAGCATGGCAACACCTCGGCCGCGTCCATTCCGCTGGCGCTGGACCACGCGGTGCGTGCCGGCCAGGTCCAGAAGGGCCAGAAGCTCTTGCTCGAAGGCGTGGGCGGCGGTTTCACCTGGGGCGCGGTGCTGCTCACTTTTTGACCGCCCGGTTTGACTCGGTTTGATTCAGTGCGTGGGCGTGTGCCCACCCAAGGTTGATGTCATGAAATCCTTTGCTTTTGTTTTTCCTGGGCAGGGCTCGCAGTCCGTGGGCATGCTGGACGCCTGGGGTGACCATCCCGTGGTGGTCGACACCTTGAAAGAGGCATCCGATGCCCTGGGCGAGGACGTGGGCCGTCTGATCAAGGATGGCCCCAAGGAGGCCTTGGCCCTGACCACCAACACCCAGCCGGTGATGCTGGTGGCGGCCGTGGCCGCCTGGCGCGTCTGGCGGGCCGATGGAGGCGCGCTGCCTGCAGCTGTGGCTGGTCACTCGCTGGGTGAATACTCGGCCCTGGTGGCCTCGGGCGTGCTGACGCTGGCGCAGGCCGCGCCGCTGGTGCGCTTCCGTGCCGCCGCCATGCAGGAAGCCGTGCCGGTGGGCACGGGTGCGATGGCGGCGATTCTGGGCATGGACGCGGCCAAGGTGATTGCCGGCTGTGCCGAGGCCCAGGCCACGTTCGGTGCGGGCAGCGCCGAGGTGGTGGAAGCGGTGAACTTCAACGACGCGGCGCAAACCGTGATCGCGGGCAGCAAGGCGGCGGTTGAAAAAGCCTGCGAAGTGCTCAAGGCCAACGGCGCCAAGCGCGCCTTGCCGCTGCCGGTGTCGGCGCCTTTTCACTCCAGCCTCATGAAGCCGGCGGCCGACAAGCTGCGCGCCAAGCTGGCCGACACGGCCTTTGCTGCACCGCAGATCCCGCTGGTCAACAACATCGATGTGGCGGTAGAGACCGATGCCGACCGCATCCGCGATGCCTTGTACCGCCAGGCCTTTGGGCCGGTGCGCTGGGTCGAGTGTGTACAGGCCATCAAGGCACGCGGCATCACCACATTGGTGGAATGTGGCCCGGGCAAGGTGCTGGCCGGCATGACCAAACGCATCGACGCCGAACTGACCGGCGCCGCGTTGTTCGATCCGGCCACGCTGGCCGAAGTGAAGGAGTTGCTGGCATGAGCGAAGTCAAGTTCGAAGGCCAGGTGGCCCTGGTCACGGGTGCCTCGCGTGGCATCGGCGCGGCGATTGCGCTGCAGCTGGCGCAGCAAGGCCTCAAGGTCATCGGCACCGCCACCAGCGACGACGGCGCGGCCAAGATCAGCGCAGCCCTGTCAGCACACGCCGGTTGCCGGGGTGCCAAGCTCGACGTCAACAACGCGGCCGATGGCGAAGCGCTGGTGGACGCCATCGTCAAGGAACACGGTGGCCTGCAGGTGCTGGTGAACAACGCCGGCATCACCCGCGACATGCTGGCCATGCGCTTGAAGGACGAGGATTGGGACGCGGTGCTGGACACCAACCTCAAGGCCGTCTTCCGCATGAGCCGTGCCGTCATTCGGCCCATGATGAAGCAGCGCTATGGCCGCATCATCGCCATCACCAGCGTGGTGGGTGCCTCGGGCAACCCCGGTCAGGCCAATTACGCGGCCGCGAAGGCCGGCGTGGCCGGCATGACGCGCGCCCTGGCGCGCGAGCTCGGCAGCCGCAACATCACCGTCAACTGCGTGGCGCCCGGTTTCATCGAGACCGACATGACCGCCAGCCTGGCCGAAGAGCAACAAAAGGCACTGCTCGGCCAAATCCCGTTGGGCCACCTCGGCAAGCCGGCCGACATCGCGCATGCGGTGTCTTTCCTGGCCTCGCCCCAGGCGGCCTACATCACTGGCCAGGAACTGCACGTCAACGGCGGCATGTTCATGGCCTGACTGTTTTTCAAACGTCGTTTGAACCCGCCCGGCGGGTCGGGCGGGGCGCATTTAGGTGCGATACCCTAGCCCGGCTAAAATGGCGGCCTTCAATCCAACCACCCTTTGAGGGACTTATGAGCGATATCGAAGCACGTGTGAAGAAAATCATTGCCGAACAACTCGGCGTGGAGGAAAGCCAGGTCACCAACGAAAAAGCCTTCGTGGCCGATCTGGGCGCCGATTCGCTCGACACCGTGGAACTGGTGATGGCGCTGGAAGACGAATTCGGCATCGAGATCCCCGACGAAGACGCGGAGAAGATCACCACGGTGCAAAACGCCATCGACTACGCGGTCGGCCACCAGAAGGCTTGATTTGGCATGACCAGACGCCGTGTTGTCGTGACCGGTCTGGGCTGCGTGAGTCCCGTGGGCAACACGGTGGACGAAGCCTGGGCCAACCTGCTCGCCGGTCGCTCCGGCATTGACCTGGTCACCAAATTCGATGCCTCCAACTTCGCCTGCAGAATAGCGGGTGAGGTCAAGAATTTCCCGCTCGAGTCCTACATCGGCGCCAAAGAGGCGCGGACCATGGACACCTTCATCCACTACGGCATTGCTGCTGCGGCCCAGGCCGTGACTGATGCGGGGTTGAAGGTGGGCGACGCGCTCGATGGCGATGCCGCCGAGCGCATCGGCTGTGTGATCGGCTCGGGCATTGGCGGTCTGCCGATGATCGAAGACACGCACACCGAGTTGACCAACCGGGGCCCGCGGCGCATTTCGCCGTTTTTTGTGCCGGCGTCCATCTCTAACATGATCGCCGGTCATGTGTCGATGCGCTTTGGCTTCAAGGGCCCCAACCTGGCCATCGTCACCGCATGCACCACCGGCCTGCATTGCATCGGTGAAGCTGGCCGTTTGATCGAATACGGTGACGCCGACGTGGTGGTGGCGGGCGGATCCGAAGCCACCGTGTCGCCGCTGGGCCTGGGTGGTTTCGCCGCCATGCGTGCACTCTCCACCCGCAACGACGACCCCGCCACCGCGTCCCGCCCCTGGGACAAGGACCGCGACGGCTTTGTGCTGGGTGAAGGCGCGGGCGTGCTGGTGCTTGAGGAATACGAGCACGCCAAGGCGCGCGGCGCCAAGATTTACGCCGAACTGGCGGGTTTTGGCATGAGCGCCGACGCCGGCCACATGACGGCGCCCAGCATGGATGGCCCCCGCCGCGCCATGGTGCTGGCCATGCGCAATGCGGGCATCAACGCCGACCAGATCGACTACCTGAACGCCCACGGCACGTCCACTCCGCTGGGCGATGTGAACGAGACCAATGCGATCAAGGCCGCGCTGGGCGAGCACGCCAAAAAGACGGTGGTCAACTCGACCAAGTCCATGACCGGCCACCTGCTGGGCGGCGCGGGCGGCATCGAGTCCGTGTTCACCGTGCTGGCGCTGCACCACCAGAAGAGCCCGCCCACCATCAACATCTTCAACCAGGACCCGGAGTGCGACCTGGACTACTGTGCCAACACCGCACGCGACATGAAGATCGATGTGGCGATGAAAAACAACTTCGGTTTTGGCGGCACCAACGGCACGCTGATTTTCAAGCGCGTCTAAGCCCCCGCTGCTGAATGCCGGGCACGTCCCGCTACCACGCCCCGCCGGTGTCCTTCCCGGTGGGGCGTTGTTTTTGGGAGGCGTGGGTGCTGTCGGGCTTGTGCCTGTTGTTGCTGGGTGTGGTGGTCGCCGCCGCAGCGCAAGGCGCCGACCCGCGCGAACATGCCGCTGCGGCCCGTTTCCTGGTGCTTGGCCTGGTGGGTTGGGTGCTGGTGGTGGCCTGGGCAGGCCGCCGCTGGCAGCACAGCCCCCGGGGCCGGCTGTTGTGGCGCGAAGGGCAGTGGCAGTGGTGGCCTGAAGGCCAGACCGAGGTGGTGCCCGTGGCGGCGGTGCATGTGGCCCTGGACGGACAGAGCGTGCTGCTCTTGCGTCTGGCGGGCGGGTACGGCCAGCCGGACTGGATGTGGCTGGAGCGTCGGCGCGATGTGGCGCACTGGGACGACCTGCGCCGCGCGGTGTGGGCGGCCCGACCCATGGGGTATATTTCGCGGCCACCTCAGCCACCATGAACCCCGACGACCACATTTCCCCGCCTGCGCCCGATAGCGATGTTCTGCTGGTCCAGCGCACCCTGGCGGGCGAGGAGCGGGCTTTCGAGATGCTGGTCATCAAGTACCAGCGGCGCATCGAGCGGCTGATCGGGCGCATGGTGCGCGACGTCGATCTGGTGCCCGACATTGCCCAGGAAACCTTCATACGCGCCTACCGCGCCTTGTCGCAATTCCGGGGCGATGCGCAGTTCTACACCTGGCTCTACCGCATCGCGGTCAACACCGCCAAGAAGCAACTGCTGGAATTGAAACGCGATCCGGTGATCCTGATGTCGTCCATGAAATCGGCCGACGAGGATGAAACTTCCGGGCCCGATCTGGAACCAAACCAGCAGATCGCCGATGCCGAGACGCCCGAGGCCGTGCTGGCCAGCAAGGAAATCGCAGCCGCCGTCAACGCCGCCATGGAGGCCTTGCCCACCGAGTTGTGCCAGGCCATCACCCTGCGGGAAATCGACGGCCTGAGCTACGAAGAAATCGCACAGGCGCTGGATTGCCCAATCGGCACCGTGCGGTCGCGGATTTTCCGTGCCCGTGAAGCGATTTCGGCCCGAATCAAGCCCATGCTGGAAAACCAGTCGGGCAAACGCTGGTGAGGCCGCCGGCACCGACGACGCCCTATTTTGTGAGTGTGACCATGAACCGCCCAACGTCTTCAGCTCCCGTGCCATTTGGTGCGGCGACCACGCCGGCCGCCAACGGGTCCGTGCACGAACACCTGTCGGCCCTGGTTGACGGCGAACTCGACGCCACCGTCTTGGCGGCCCTGTGGCATCAAGGTGACGACGGCGGCGAAGAGGTCTGCGCCACCTGGGCCCGTTACCAGCTGATTGGCGACGCCTTGCGTGGCACAGCTCCCCAAGCGGCCGACAGCGCGCGCGTTGCCGCCATCATGCAAGGGGTGCGTCAGGAGCGTGCCAATGCCACGCACGCTGCGGTGCCCGTGGTGGTGGCAGCCCACCGCGTCGAGGCGGCCAACGACGCCGTGTTCCGCTGGAAGATGCTGGCCGGTTTTGCCTCCTTGGCCGCCGTGGTGGCCGTGGCCTGGAACATGGCGGGCACAGGCAACATGGATGGCGTGGCCGGCCCGCAGCTCGCGCAGCTGCCGGTCCAGACCGCGCCGGTGGCGGCGGCCAACGTGGACGCTGTGGCTCCGGTGGTGGTGGCCGGCGAGCAAGGCCCTGTGCTGCGTGACCCTCGGCTGGAAGAGCTGATGGCGGCGCACCGCCAGGCCGGTGGCATGTCGGCGCTGCAGATGCCGGCTGGATTCCTTCGCAACGCCGCGTTTGATCTGCCGGAAGGGCAGCGATGAGCCGCTCGGGTGTTCAACGCTGGTCTGTGCGTGCCCTGAGTCAGCCCGTGGCGGGCCTGGCTTTGTGGGCTGTTCTGTCGGCCTCGGGTGCAATCGCCCAGACCTCGGGCGGCTTCACCGCCGGCCCCAGCGCGCCGCCCAGCTTGAACCAATGGCTGGACCGGCTGCAGGAGGCCTCGCGCCGCCGCGCCTACATCGGCACCTTCGTGGTGTCGGCAGGCAGCGCCATGTCGGCTTCCAAGATCTGGCATGTGTGCGATGGCACGCAGCAGATGGAGCGCATCGATTCGCTCACCGGCACCGCGCGCACCACGCTGCGCAAGAACGACGAGGTGCTCACCCTGGTGCCCGAGTCGCGTGTGGCCTGGGCCGAAAAACGCGAGGCCCTGCGGCCTTTCCCCGACCAGATCAAGACGCCCGGCAACGCCATCGAAGAACACTACACCCTGCGCCTGCTGGGCGTGGAGCGGGTGGCCGGTTTCGATGCCGACGTGCTGCACATACAGCCGCGCGATGCGCTGCGTTTTGGCTACCGCGTGTGGTCCGAAAAACAGACGGGTCTCACCGTCAAGATGCAGACGCTGGACGGGCAGGGGCAGGTCATCGAGCAGATGGTCTTCTCCGAATTGCAGTTGGATGCGCCGGTGAAGATGGAGACTCTGAGCCGGCAGATGGCCAAGACGCAGGGCTACAAGATTCTTCGTCCGCAGCTCAACAAGACCACGGCCGAGGCTCAGGGCTGGCGCCTGAAGCAGGATGTGCCCGGCTTTCTGGCCATGAGCAGCCACACCCGTGGCGACCCCGCAGCAGCGCCAGGCAGCCTGCCGCTTCAATGGGTGTTTTCGGATGGCCTGAGCTCGGTCTCGCTGTTTGTGGAGCCCTTTGACGCTCAGCGGCACCGCCGCGAAGGCGCTTCGGCCATGGGTGCGACGCACTCGTTGACGGTTCGCAAGGGCGACCATTGGTTGACGGCAATGGGTGAAGTGCCGCCGGCGACCCTGCGCGAATTTGCGCAGTCGCTGGAACGTCTGCGCTGAGGGCGGATCACAGCAGGCACGCGGGGCCGCGGCCTTGTGAGGGCTTGAACACATGGCCCGCAACCCCATATTCCAACGCGCCCATTCTTTTCAAGAAGGACAAGCATGCAAACTCAGACGCACAGCACCTGGGGGCGGCGCATCGCGACGCTGGCCCTCGTCTCCACACTGTCGGTGGCAGCCACCATCGCGGTGATGCCGCTCAAACCCGTGGCCGCCCAGGGCGCAGGTGCGCCGCTGGTCAAAGGCTTGCCGGACTTCACCGAACTCGTGGACGTGGTCGGGCCGTCGGTGGTCAACATCCGCACGGTCGAGAAAGTGCGACAGGGTGCGCGCTCCGGCGGCCAGGAAGAGCAGATGCTGGAGTTCTTCCGCCGCTTTGGCATTCCGCTTC
>CAYUAH010000188.1:0-6807 GCA_964442375.1 uncultured Hydrogenophaga sp.
TGGCGGCTGAGTTGGCCGTTGAGGGCTTGGGACATGGTCACTCCTTGGTTGGTTGGGTCGGGGGCGGTGGCTGCTGCTTGCAAGACCGGTGCCCATGGCCATACTGTAAGTCTTCTATAAGACCTTGTCCAATCTTATGTCTTATAGAAGACAAGATTTTTATTTGTTATAAATCAATAGCTTACACTGTATATTTCGCAATTTAAAATTTGTTCTCTTGTATTGAGAAATTTTTCCGCAGCGCACCATTGTTTGTTTCCATATGGTGAAAACAAATTTCTCCGCAATGAAAATGCATTTGCCCGCACGCGTGCGACCAGCACCGGCCCGGTGCGCAGCCTGCGGCATGATGGCGACTTTTGTCCGCGACCTTCCCGCATGAACCGTTGGCTTGCCTACCTCTCACTCGCTTCGAGCATGGCCCTGGTGGGCAGCTACGTGGCGCTGTCCAAACCGCTGGTGGCGGCACTGCCGGTGTTTTTGCTGGCCTGGTTGCGCTTTGGCATTGGCGGGCTGGCCATGCTGCGCTGGCTGCGCAAACCCGCCGACGAACCCCCGCTCACACCCCGCACACGCGCCCTGCTCTTTCTCGAATCCTTTCTGGGCAACTTCCTGTTCTCGGTCTGTATGCTGTTCGGGGTGAAGCTCACCACGGCGGTGGCCGCTGGCGTCATCATGTCGGCCATTCCGGCGGTGGTGGCGGTACTCAGCGCCGTATTCCTGCACGAGCGCATCGGTAAGCGCTCGATGGGGGCAATCGCACTGGCCGCCATAGGCATAGGTCTGTTTTCCATGACCAAGGCCGACACCGGCGCCGGCACCGCCGCGACCTGGGCCGGCCTGCCGCTGCCGCTGTGGGGCAACCTGCTGATTTTTGCGGCGGTGGTGTGCGAAGCGTCCTACGTGGTCATAGGCAAGCGGCTCACACAGGGCCTGGGGCCCAAGCGCATTTCATCGCTGATCAACCTGGTGGGTTTTGTGCTGGTCACGCCCATGGGCCTGTGGGCGGCGCTGTCCTTCGATTTTTCCAGCGTGTCGGTGAGCATCTGGGTGCTGCTGGTGTTCTACGGCCTGGCGGCCAGCGTGTGGACGGTGTGGCTGTGGATGACTGGCCTCAAAAGCGTGCCCGCCGCCCAAGCCGGCGTGTTCACCGTGATGCTGCCGGTGAGCGCCGCCGCCATCGGCGTGATCTTCATGGGTGAGCGCCTCACCGGTGTGCAGATGCTGGCCTTTGGCATTGCCCTGTTGGGGCTGGTGCTGGCCACGCTGCCTGGAAAGGCGGACGCCGCGGCGCACTGAGCCGCGGCGGTTCACTGGCCTGAACGCCGCCGACGAGCCTCAGACGACGAAAGGTCACTCAACAGGTCCCTGATATTTCGTATGATATGCATCATGCGAAACAAGCCCACCCATGCCCGAGCGGCGGCGAAAGAAGCCACGCACGAACGCATCGTGACGGTGGCCGCCCAAGCCATTCGCCGCAACGGCTACGACGGCACGGGCGTGGCCGACCTCATGAAGCAAGCCGGTCTGACACATGGCGCCTTCTACGCGCACTTCAGCTCGCGCGAAGCCATGCTGGCCGAGGCTGCCGACTGCGCCTTCTCGCAATCTGCCGCCGCTTTGTCCAAACTCGCGTCGGGCGCGCCCCCCGAAAAAGCATTGGCTTCGCTGCTCGGTGCCTACCTGTCCAAAGCCCACCAGGAACAGGTGGCCACGGGCTGTCCCTTGGCGGCACTGGGGTCTGAAACCGCGCGCCAGATGCCCGAGGTGCGGCGCGCCGCCACGCGGCATGTCAAAGAGGTGATTGACCTCGTGGCACGCCTGTCGCCGGACTGGGGTCAGCCAGAAGCCCACGAGCGCGCGCTCGTCACTGTGTCCAGCATGGTGGGCGCCCTGCTTCTGGCGCGGGCCGTCGATGACCCCGTTCTGTCGGAAAGCCTGCGAGCATCGGTGCTCCAGCACCTGCAGCCCTCCCCGGCGTGAAAACACCCGGGGCGTTGTTCGTTTTTTTTCGCTTTTTCATATGATGCTCATCATTCCAAAAGTCACCCAGCGCCCGGGTTGTGCATCCACGGCCGCGCTCATGAAGGCATCGACATGAAGGCGTTTGTGCTCACGCGCTACGCCAAGAAAGCGCCGCTGCTGTGGACCGACATGCCTGCGCCTGAGCCAGGCGACGACGAAGTGTTGGTAGAGGTT
This sequence comes from uncultured Hydrogenophaga sp., assembly GCA_964442375.1. Classification (GTDB taxonomy): domain Bacteria; phylum Pseudomonadota; class Gammaproteobacteria; order Burkholderiales; family Burkholderiaceae_C; genus Hydrogenophaga. Next base: position 2,203 of record CAYUAH010000188.1, read on the forward strand.
CACGCCGCCGGGGTGAACACGCTGGACGCCCGGCTGCGCGACGGCACCTTCAAACTCATTCTGCCCTACCGACTGCCGGTGATCCTCGGCCACGATGTGGCGGGTGTGGTGGTCCAGGTCGGCCGGCAGGTTCAGCGGTTCAAACCGGGTGACGAGGTCTATGCCCGCCTCGATGATTTCCACATCGGCGGTTTCGCCGAGTGGGTGGCGGTCAAGCAAAACTCGCTCGCGCTCAAGCCCAAGGGCCTGACGATGGCTGAGGCCGCCTCGCTGCCGCTGGTGGCCTTGACGGCCTGGCAGGCCCTGGTCGAGCGGGCCGGGTTGAAACAAGGGCAGAAGGTGTTCATCCAGGCGGGGTCGGGTGGGGTCGGCACCTTCGCCATCCAGCTGGCCAAGCACCTGGGTGCCCAGGTGGCCACCACCACCAGCACAGCCAATGTCGCGTGGGTGAAGGCGTTGGGCGCCGACGTGGTGATCGACTACAAAACGCAGGCCTTCGCCGATGTCTTGCGCGAACAGGACGTGGTGCTGCACAGCCAGGACCCGACATCGCTCCAAGCCGCCTTGCGTGTGCTCAAACCTGGGGGCAAGCTGATTTCCATCTCCGGGCCGCCCGATCCCGCTTTTGGCCAAACCATCGGCGCGCCCTGGTTCCTGCGCTTGGTGATGCGCCTGTTGAGTTCGCGCATTCGGCGCATGGCCCAACGCCAATCAATCGATTACTCATTCCTCTTCATGCGCCCCAGCGGTGACCAACTGCGGGAGATCACCGCGCTGATCGATGCCGGTGCCATCCGGCCCGTGGTGGACCGCGTCTACCCGTTCGAAGCCACCAACGAGGCCATGGCCCATGTGGACTCGGGACGCGCTCGCGGCAAGGTGGTGGTTCAGGTTCGGTGATGTGTTTGCCTCGCTGCGGCGGCGTGTGCGATGCGCTGTCCGCTGCATGTGTTCATCGCTTTTTTGGAGATTCGCATGAAAATTGAAAATACCGTCGCCCTCGTCACGGGCGGCAACCGGGGCATTGGGCTGGCCTTTGCTCAAGCTTTGCTCGCTCGCGGCGCCCGCAAGGTCTATGTGGGGGCACGCAATGCCGCCACGGTCACTCAACCCGGCGTCGAGGTCCTGCAACTCGATGTGAGCAAGCCTGAAGACGTGGCCGCCGCCGCCTCGCGAGCCAGCGATGTGACGCTGCTGATCAACAACGCTGGCATCGCCCAGCCCGGCGGCTTTCTTGCCACGGACAGCGAAGCGGTCACGCGGCACATCTTCGAGACCAATTTCTTCGCCATGCTGCGCGTGAGCCAGGCCTTCGCGCCCATCCTCAAAGCCAACGGCGGCGGCGCCTTGCTCAACGTGCTGTCGGTTGCGTCCTGGGTCAACGGCGGCGAGCTGGCCGCCTACTCGGCCAGCAAGTCCGCCGCGTGGTCGCTCACCAACGCGCTCCGCCATGAGTTGGCGGGGCAGCACACACAGGTCACGGCACTGCACATGGCCTACGTGGAAACCGATCTCACGCGCGGATTCGACGTGCCCAAGACCAGCCCCGCCACCATCGTCGAGCGCGCGCTCGACGGCCTGGCGTCCGGCCTGGACGAGGTGCTGGCAGACGATCTGACGGGGCACATCAAGCAAGGCCTGACAGCGGCCAGACCGATCTACCTGCCGCAGCTGGCCTGATACCCACACCGCATCCAACACAAGCCACCGGGCATTGGATTCATGACAACACCACAGATGCCCACACCCGTGCCCTCGGCTGGCACCGCCCCGGCGGCCAGCCCGCTGCTGACGGCACCGCTGGTGCCCACGCTGTTTCGGCTTGCCGTGCCCAACATGCTGGCCATGGTGGCCACCGCACTGGCCGCCGTGGCAGAAACCGCATACATGGGCAGTTTTGGCGTCAGCGCCCTGGCCGGCATGGCCTTGGTGTTTCCTTTTGTCATGCTGCAGATGATGTTGTCGGGCGGCGCGATGGGCGGTGGCGTGTCGTCAGCCGTGAGCCGGGCCCTGGGTGCGGGCGATGGCGAACGTGCCAACGCCCTGGCGGTACACGCCACGTGGATAGGCCTGGCCGCGGGCAGCGTGTTCATGCTGCTGATGCTGTCACTGGGGCCGTGGCTGCTGGCAGCACTGGGCGGCCAAGGTGAGGCGCTGAGCCAGGCACTGGCCTATGCCAACGTTGCCTTTCTGGGCTCCATCTTCATCTGGTTGGTGAACACCTTTTCGTCGGTGATCCGGGGCTCGGGCAACATGTTCGTGCCATCGGCCACGTTGCTGCTGGTGGCGGTGGCGCAGGTGGTCATCGGGGGCGCTTTGGGTCTGGGCTGGGGGCCCTTGCCCCGTTGGGGCATGCCCGGGGTGGCGGCCGGCCAGCTTGTCGCCTACGGGCTCGGCGCCGCGTTCCTCTACGGCTACCTGCGCTCGGGTCGGGCGCGGATTCGTTTGCGCCTGCGCTCGACCGCCCTGCACTGGCCGTTGGCACGCGACATCCTGCGGGTTGGCGGCTTCGCGTGCATCTCACCCCTGCAGACAGTGCTGACCATCCTCATCCTGACCCGCTTGGTCGCGCAGTTCGGCACCACCGCGCTGGCGGGCTATGGCATCGGGGCCCGGCTGGAGTTCCTGTTGATTCCGATTGCCTTCGCCATTGGTGTCGCCTCGGTGCCCATGGTGGGCATGGCCATCGGCGCCGGTTTGGTGGCGCGCGCGCGCCAGGCCGCGTGGGCGGCGTCCGCGCTGGCGGCCGCACTTCTGGGCGCTTTAGGCGCCGTGCTGGCGCTGGCGCCGGATCTGTGGACCCGCCTGTTCACGCAGGACCCGACCGTGCTGAGCGCGGCCGCCAGCTACTTCCAGTGGGCAGGGCCCGCCTATGGGTTGTTCGGACTGGGGCTGTCGCTCTACTTCTCGTCACTGGGTGCGGGCCGGGTGGCCGGCCCGGTGATGGCGGGCACGCTGCGGCTGGTGCTGGTGGCGCTGGGTGGCTGGGCCCTCGCGCTGGCCCAGACGCCCCCTTGGACCATCTTCGCCTTGGTCGCCCTGGGAATGGTCGCCTACGGTCTGGCCACCGCACTGGCCGTGCGCTGCACGGTCTGGGGTGCCGATCGCTGATCGAAGCGGTGCGCGCTCAGGCGCACCACAACCCGGTGGGGTTGGTCAGCCCCATCCAGATCGCCCAACCCGAGGTCAGCACCAGCGCCGCGCCGGCCAGGCGCATGCCCCACGCGCCGCCGCGCAGGCTGCCTGCGGCATGCCAGCGCAGCAGCAGCCAGGGGCCGATGGTCATGGACACCGAGGTGCCCAGCGCAAACAGGCCCATGATGGCCGCGCCTTCGAGCGCATTGGCCGAGAGCGACGCCAGCAGCAGCGCCGAATACAGCAAACCACAGGGCATGAGTGCCCAGCCGGCGCCCAGGGCATACGGGGCCTTGCCGCCCAGGCGGCCGAGCACCGGTTTCGCCTTGCGCCAGACGGTTTGCGCAAAGCCGTCCACCCAGGCCGGCTGGCGCGCCTGCAACAACAGCAACAGGCCCAGCAGCAGGGCCAGCACGTGGAACGCCGTCCACAGGGGGCGCAGCACCACGGTGTTGGTGCCCAGCCAGCCCAGGCCTTGCACGGTGGCTGCGGCCACACCGCCCAGGGTGGCGTAGCCGACGATGCGCCCGAGCTGGAAGCCGAGGATGGCCTGGCGCGTGCGCGGCGCCGCGGCCTTGGCGATGCCCGCACAGGCCGCGCCGCACATGGCCACGCAATGCGGCCCACCCACAAAGCCCATGAACAAGGCCGTCACGGCCATCGAAGTCAACATGGGCCGAGTCTAGGCGCTCAAATGATTTTCGAGAACCGTGCCCGGTCCTGGTCCACCCGCAGGTGTTTGTCGAACACCATGGCAATGGCGCGCACCAGGTACCAGCCGGCCTCGGTCACTTCGATGCACTGCTCGTCCACGGTCACCAGGCCTTGCGCTTCAAAGTCCTGCAGTTGCTCCAGTTCGCGCGCGAAGTAGCTGCGGAAGTCCAGCAGGTGGCCCAGTTCGATGGACTCGAACAGCAGCCGCCCCTGGCACATCAGCGCCATGATGGCGGTGCGGCGCACCAGATCGTCGCGGGTGAGCGCCATGCCACGCACGATGGGCAGGCGGCCCTGGTCGAGGGCGTCGTAGTACTCGTCCAGGGTTTTGGCGTTCTGGCTGTAGGTGGCACCCACGCGGCCGATGGCCGACACGCCGAGCGCGATCAGGTCGCAGTCGGGCTGGGTACTGTAACCCTGGAAGTTGCGGTGCAGCCGGCCCTGGCGCTTGGCCACGGCCAGGGCGTCGTTGGGCAGGGCGAAGTGGTCCATGCCCACGTACACGTAGCCGGCTTCGCTGAAAGCGTCGAGCGACTGCGAAAGCATGGACAGCTTGTCCGCCGGCACCGGCAGTTCGGCCGCCACGATGCGGCGCTGCGGCTTGAAGCGCGCGGGCAAGTGAGCGTAGGCGTAGAGGGCAATGCGGTCGGGACGCAGCTGCGCCACCTGGCCCAGGGTGCGGGCGAACGACTCAGGGGTTTGCAGCGGCAGGCCGTAGATCAGATCGACGTTGACCGACTCGAAGCCGATGCGGCG
>CAYUAH010000189.1:0-6786 GCA_964442375.1 uncultured Hydrogenophaga sp.
TATTCCATGGATTCGCGGGGGCCGAACTGCGCCAGTATCTCGTCGTGGGTCATGAAAAGTCTCGGTAGAAGTTGTGTGGCACCGTGCCCCCAGGCGAGGGCAGGGCGGTCTTGTCTAGCTCGCGACGGATTTTAGTGGGGCTTGGGGGACAATCCGGGGCCTGTAATTTTCGTGCAAGCATTTTTCTCAAAGAGCTGTTTCATGTCCTATCGGATCGATTTGGCGGGCCGTGTCGCCTGGGCCAAGCAGGAATACAAGGTCATCAAGGGGGCGGTCATCGCTGTCGACGGTGGTTTTGCGGTCTGACGCGGCGGTTGGCCTGCTGGCTGGCCTGGGTGCGGGTGCCCTGTGGGGCCTGGTGTTCGTGGCGCCGCGCATGGCGCAGGGCTTTTCTTCGGTGGACGTGGCTTCGCTGCGTTTCATCAGCTTCGGGCTGATGTCCCTGGCCCTGATGGTGTGGGGCCTGTGGCGCGGTGCTGCCCGTCCCACCGGCGCCCAGGTGCGTGCCGCCCTGGGCCTGAGCCTGCTGGGCTTCACCGGCTACTACACCCTGCTGGTGCTGGCCATCGCCTGGGCTGGCACGGCGGTGCCAGCGCTCATCATCGGCACCATCCCGCTGTGGGTGATGGTGCTCGGTAAACCCGAGCACCTGGGCTGGCGCCAGCTGTGGCCGGGGCTGTTGTGCACCGCCGCCGGCTTGGCGCTGATGGTGTGGGCCGATCTTGGCCATGCGCCGGTGGCGCAGGCCACGTCGGGCCGCTACGGCTGGGGCATCGCGCTGGCGCTGTTGTCCATGATCAGCTGGACCGCATTTGCCCTGCTCAACGCGCGCTGGGTGAAAGCCCACCCTGAGGTCGATTCGGCCCAGTGGACCAACTGGCTGGGCGTGGCCACAGGCCTGGGCGCGCTGTTGTTGTGGTGGGCGATGGGCACACCGTGGTCACGGTTGGTGGCGCTGCCGGGTTTCGGTTTTTCACTGGCCGTGTGTGTGTTCACCGGGGTGGGTTCGGCCTGGCTGGCCTCGCTGTTGTGGACCATGGCCAGCCGACGCCTGAGCGCCAGCCTGTGTGGCCAGCTCATCGTCAGCGAGACGCTGTTCGCGCTGGTCTACTCGTTCGTGTGGGATGCCGCCTGGCCGCTGCCGGTGCAGTGGGCGGCGGCGGTCCTGTTTGTGTTGGGCATCGTGGCTTCGGTGCGCGCGCACCGCGAGCCGGTGATTGAAGAGGTGCATCTGTGAAGCTTGAACTGCCTGCCGTCAAGAAGCTGGTCTATGAGATGGACATCCCCATTCGCTGGGGCGACATGGACGCGATGGGACACGTGAACAACACGGTCTACTTTCGCTACATGGAGGTGGCGCGCATCACCTGGATGACCGCCATTGGTTGCCCTCCGCGGCCAGGTGGCGAGGGGCCGCTGGTGGTCAACGCTTTCTGCAACTTTCACCAGCAACTGGAATACCCCGGCGACGTGCGTGTGCGCACCTATGTGAGCGACCCGGGGCGCAGCTCGTTCGAGAGCTGGTGCCTGTTGTCGCGGGTGGACGACCCGGACGCGGTGTACGCATCGGGTGGCGCGACCACCGTGTGGGTGGACCACGTGGCCAAACGGTCGGCGCCGATGCCAGCGTGGTTGCGGGCCATCGTCGCGTGATTCGGTCGGGGGAGCGGGGTGGCGGCGGGGCCGGGCACGCCGCCATCCCGATCACGCCAGGCGTTCCATAACCGAACTCAGGCCGCCACAGCCTCCACCGGCGCAGGAAATCCGTTGCGGCCCGGAAATTCCGGCGCCAGTTCGCGTGCGTTGCCCATCTTGAGCCACAGGCGGATCATCTTGCGGCGCTTGGCGAGGTCCTCGTCGTCCTCGAATTCGTTGCGCGAGTGCAGCACGGCGTAGTTGTTGGCGAATTGGATGTCGCCCGGCTCCAGCATCATGTCCAGGCGGATGGCGGGGTCGTGCATGACCTCGTCGAACAGGTCGAGCGCAGCGATTTCCACCCGTGACAGCGGTTGCTTCATGATCTCGTGTCCCAGCTCCAGGTACTGGCGCAGGTAGCGGCAGCTGAGCTTGCCTTGGTGGAAGCTGAAGATGGGCGAGAGGCTGGGCTGCGGCTCGCACAGGTGCTCAAAAAACATGGGCCGGTAGTACAGGCCGATGAACTCGGGCCGGCGTGCCAGGATTACGTTGTAGATCGCGGCCACGCTCACCAGGCTGCTCAGCCCACCCTGTTTGGCCTTGCGGACGCACAGCAGGCCCACCACGTCGGAGGGGTCGGAGTGGTAAGGCAGGTAGAGGTTGGTCTCGTAGACGCGGGTGGACTTCTTGGTCACGTCGCCCACGTTCATCACCGCGCCCAGCAGTTCGCCGCGCGGGTTCTGGCGCACGGGCGTGCCCATGTGTTGGCCCAGGCCGTAGTAGAGGCAGTTGAGTTCCTCTTCGGTGTAGCGCGCCACCGGCAGACCGCGCAGCAGCAGGAAGCCACGGCCGTTTTCCAGCTCGTCAGCGTAGCGCGCGAAATCGGGTGCCAGCGCGTGGATGGGGAAGTCGTCCTTGCGGAAGTGGGGGAAGCTGAGTCCCTTGGCTTTGAGCTCAGCCAGTGCCGCATCAAAGACTGCGATCGCCTCGGGGGCGAGGTGGTGCACCCATGCCGTGTCGTGGGCGATGTCTGGGCCTTTCCACGCGGCGGGGCCGATGATGGGCGTGGCTTGGATGATGTCGTTCATGTGGGGTGTCTCCTGTGCAAAGGCACCCACGCCGTGTCGTGGGCGCCGTGGGCTCATTGCGGTTTGTAGCCGGCGTTCTTGACCATGGTGGCCGAGAAGTCCTGGGTGGCCTTTAGGCGGGCGTTGAGGTCTGCGGCGCTGCCGGCCTGGGCGTTGATGCCCAGTGCGGCCAGCTTCTCGACGAAGTCGGCCGACTTGACCACCTTGGTGATGGCGGCGCTGTAGCTTTCGATCTGGTGGGCGGGCGTGCCGGCCGGCGCGAACACGCCGTTGAAGATCATGTCTTCGTAGCCTTTGATGCCCAGCTCGGCGTAGGTGGGCACGTCGGGCAGCAAGGCCAGGCGGCTGGTGCCGTTGACCGCCACGATGCGCAGCTTGCCTGCCTTGGCCGGTGGCGACATGGCGCCCACCGAACCGATGCCGGCCGGAATCTGGCCGGCCATCACGTCTTGCACGATGGGCGCGTCACCCCGGTAGGGCGCAGCTTTCAGGTCCAGGCCCAGGGCCTTGGCCACCACACCCACCGCGAAGTCAGGCGCGCTGGCGGGGGCGGGCACGCCCACGTTGCCCTTGCCGGGGTTGGCCTTGACCCAGGCGGCGAATTCCTTCATGCCGGCGTTCGGGTTGCCCACCAGCGTGGTGTTGATCACGAACACGTCGGGGTTGACCGCGACCATCGCCACCGGGACGAAGTCCTTGGCGGTGTCGAAGCCCGGGTTGTTGATGGTGAGGGGAATCATGGCCACGGTGTGGCTGTTGGACAGGAACAACGTGGTGCCGTCGGGCTTGGCGCCTTTGAGGGTTTGTGCGGCGATCTGGCCGCCAGCGCCCGGCTTGTTTTCCACCACCACACTGCGGCCCAGCTCTTGTTGCAGGCTTTGGGCCAAGTGGCGGGCGATGGCATCGCTGCTGCCGCCAGCAGGAAAGCCCACCAGCATCTTGATGGGCGGGCCGTCCGCCAGGGCGGGGCCGTGGGCCATCAGCAGGGCGGTGGTGGCTGCGAGGGCGAGCAGAGCGGGGCGTCGTTTCATGGTGGGAACTCCAGGGAGGGTGGTGGAAAGAGAATCTGTTGCAAGGGCCGTGCCGTGGTCACGCCAGGTCGAACACCTTGCCCGGGTTGAGCAGGTTCAGCGGGTCCAGGGCGAGCTTGACTGCCCGCATGGCGGCCAGTTCGGCGGGGCTGCGGCTGGCGCCCAGGTAGGGTTTCTTGTGCAGGCCAATGCCGTGTTCGGCCGAGACGCTGCCGCCGGCCTCGGCCACCAGGCCATAGACGATGGTTTCCACCGCGTGTTCGGCCTCGGAGAAAGACAGGCCGCCCAGCGATCGCGCATCGGTGCTCAGGTGCAGGTTGCCGTCGCCCAGGTGGCCGAAGCGCAAGGAGCGGTGCTCGGGGAAGCTTGCGGAGAGTGCGGCCACACAGCGCTCGGCGAAGTCGCCAATTGAGGCTTGTGGCAGGCTGATGTCGAAGTTGATCGGCGCCAGGCGCGAGGGAAATTCGGCGGTGATCTCGCGCAGCCGCCACAGGCCGGCGGCCTGGGCCTGCGATTGGGCCAGCACCGCGTCCAGCACCAGGCCGTCTTCCATGGCGCTGCCCAGCACGGCTTCCAGCGCGTCGGCCAGAGCGCTTGTGTCGGCGCCGCTGAGGTCGGTCAGCACCAGCAGCGGGTGGTCGTGGTCAAAGGGTCGGGGCTGGCCGGTCCAGGCCAGGGCGTGTTGCACGAAGTCGTCCCACATCAGCTCGAAGGCGGCCACACCGCCGGGGCAGCGCGCCTGCAGCCGGCCCAGCAGGGCCAGGGCGCTGGCCACATCGGGCACGGCGGCCAGGGCGGTGGCGCGTGCCGCTTGCGCCGGGTGCAGGCGCAGCTGGGCGCGGGTGATCACGCCCAGCGTGCCCTCGCTGCCAATGAACCAGTGCTTGAGGTCGTAGCCGGTGTTGTTCTTGACCATGGGGCGCAGCATGTCGAGCACGGTGCCGTCGGCCAGCACGACCTCCAAGCCCAGGGTCTGCTCGCGCATCATGCCGAACTGCACCACGCCGTTGCCGCCGGCGTTGGTGGCCAGGTTGCCGCCGATCTGGCAGCTGCCGCGCGCACCCAGGTCCACGCCGAACAGGCAGCCGGCGGCTTGCGCGGCCTCCTGCACCGCCTGCAGCGTGGCGCCCGCTTCGACGGTGACGACGCGGGCCACCGGGTCCAGCGATTCGATGGTGTTCATCCGGTCCAGCGACAGCACCACCGCGCCGGCCGTGGGCACGGCACCCCCGGCCAGGCCGGTGAGCCCACCCTGGGGCACCACCGGCACGCGGTGGGCGTTGCAGATGCGCAGGGCGGCCGACACCTGGGCGGTGCTGGCCGGGCGCAACCAGGCCAGGGGAGCCAGCGGCTGGGTGCCGCTCCAGTCGGTGTGGCGCTCGGCGGGGATGGCGCTGCCGGTGCGCACGGCGTCGGCGCCGAGTGTCTCGGTCAGCGCCGTCAGGCAGGCAGGAAGCAATGGGGTCGTGGTCTGTGACGAAGGCATGACACGCAGTATGAAAGCGCCGCGCCCTGGCCACAAATACGACCTGCTCCCTCAATCCATAGGTTCTGCCCTATGGCTGGCGGAGCGGGGCAGGCGCCCTTGCAGCACGCCCTGTTCCATCAAGGTGGCCACGGTGTCCTGCAGGCATTGGCGGGTGGCGTCGGCGGCCGGCGTGAGCGGTGTGCCGGCCGGCCAGGCCAGGGACTGGATGCGCGTCAACGTGGGCTCCACGATGTCGAGCGCCAGCACGCTCGGCGCTTCATCGGTGGCGGCAAAGGCGTTGACCGGCAGCAGCGCCTGGGCCAGGCCTTCGCGCACCAGGGCGCGGGTGAGTTCGGCGTCGTTGATTTCATAGCGCACGTTGAGGCTGCGCCGGCGCGCGTTGGCCACGCGCTCGATGAGCTTGCGCTGATCGTGCTGGCGGTCGGCCGCCACCAGCGGGCGGTCGCCGATGTCGTCGAAAGCGATGCGGCGCAGCCGGGGCGACCAGGCGCCCTTGGCAGCGAACAGGCAGAAGTGTTCCTCGTACACCGGCTCGCTCAGCAGGCTGGGCAGCTCGAAGGCGTTGGGCATGAGGGCCAGGTCCACGCTGCGGCCTTCCACCAGCTGACGCATCTGGTGCGACAGGCCGGTGGTGACGAACACCCGCACGTCGGGGTAGCGTGCTTCCATGGCACGGTACAGCGGGGCCACCACCACACAGGCAATGGAGCCGTCCATGGCCAGGCGCACCTCGCCGCGCGGCAGGCCTTTCACGGCGGCCACCTCGTCGGGCAGGTGGTCGAGCTGGCGCAGGATGGCGCTGGCGCGGTCGAACAGGCGCTGGCCGGCCGGCGTGAGGGTGACGCCGCGCGCGTGGCGCTTGAGCAGGGCCACGCCCAGCTCTTCCTCGATGGCGGACATGTGCTGGCTCAGCGAGGGCTGGGCGATGTGCAGCGCCAAGGCGGCCTGGCTGATGCTGCCGGCCTTGGCGATGGCCACGAAGTAGCGCAGCTGGCGCGGGTTCACAGCGCGGTGCGCAGCGTCCAGATCTCGGGGAAGAGCACAACGTCGAGCATCTTGCGCAGGTAGCTCACGCCGCCGGTGCCGCCGGTGCCGCGCTTGAAGCCGATCACGCGCTCCACGGTGGTGACGTGGCGGAAGCGCCAGAGCCGGAAGGCGTCTTCCAGATCGGTCAGTTCCTCGCCCAGTTGGTAGAGGTCCCAGTGTTGGGATGGGTTGCGGTAGACCTCCAGCCAGGCGGCCTCGACCGCCGGGCTGGCCACGTAGGGCTGGGTCCAGTCGCGCTCCAGGTACTCGGCCGGCACGCTGATGCCACGGCGCGCCATCAGGCGCAGGGCTTCGTCGTAGAGCGAGGGCGCATCGAAGCTGGCGCGCACCAGGGCCAGCAGGTCGGGCCGGTGTTCATGGGGCTTGAGCATGGCCGGGTTCTTGTTGCCCATCGAATACTCGATGCAGCGGTACTGGTAGCTCTGGAAGCCGCTGGAGGCACCCAGGTAGGGCCGCATGGCGGTGTACTCGGGCGGCGTCATGGTGGCCAGCACGT